>CBFHAJ010000042.1:0-24018 GCA_965653495.1 uncultured bacterium
AGGTTCGCCTCGAAGTCGAGATCGCTCCAGCGGTACACCTGGCGTCCCCAGATCAACGACTTGCCGCCCACCTGGTCGCCCTGGATCCACGTGAACGGTTTGTCTTCGACGTACGGATTCTTCGCGTCCTTGATGAAGAAATGCTGGTTCGACTCACGGAATTGACCGGTGCGCGCCTGGATGGGGTACTCTGCCGCGCCCTTCGTGCCCACCGAGAGACGGGCGTCGCGCAGCGGCAGCTCCCAGGCCGGCTTGTGCTCGGTGATGTAATCCTTGCGGTGGACCACGTCGCGCCCCCGCTCGACGAGCAGGGTGCGCAGGCCCTTCTGCGTGAGCTCTTTCGCCGCCCAGCCCCCCGTGATGCCGGAGCCGACGACGATCGCGTCGTAGGTGATCATGCCCAGGCCTTTCCGACGGAGGAATAGGGGATGTCGCCGCGATACACACCGAAGGGAGTCGTGTGCAGCTCCTGGGTGGCACCGATCTGCGACGTGTAGTAGCCGACGAGCGTCAGCTCCTTCACCCGGCGGAAGAACCACACGTCCGGGGCAGGAGCCGCGTCGTGCGTCTCGGGGTACGCCGCCTCGTCCATCGCGCTGAGCAGCGCGACCTGCTGCTCCGGCGTGCAGGCGACGAAGCCCTTGCCGTGCGCCGCAGTGGCTTGGGTGTCGCAGCTCGCCAGCCCTGCCAGGAAGCGGTCGCGCTCCTCCGCCGGATAGTGGTCGGTGAGCAGCGTGTCCACGAAGCCCTGGACACCCGCGGCGCGCGCCCCCGGCGTGTCGGTGGCGGGAATGATGTGGTCGGCGATGAGGGCCACCAGCTCCATCTGATCGGTGCTCAGCGTGCGCGGCGCCCAGCCCGGGGCCGTCCACGGCCGGCGGCGCGTCGCGGCGTCGAGTGCGCCCGCCAGCGTGGGCGCCGAGATCGCCCCGCCCAAGAGGAGGGCGACCTGCTTGAGCGCGTCGCGTCGAGTGATGTGGTCACGGGTCTCCATGCGACTCTCCGTTCGGGACAAGGCGGTGCGAAGGCGCCGCAAGTCTCACACCGAGGCAACCGGGTGCGTGAGGAGATGCAAGATGTCGCGCTCCTGCAACGTGTTCAACCCCCGATGCTCGCTCCAGTGTTGTACAATCCCACGCGCGCGATCTGCGGCGTGGCCACCGACGAGTCGATCGTCAACCGCACGCGGCTCGCGGTCACCGCGGCAAAGCGGTCGAGCTTCTTGTGGCCGATCGTGGTGCCGCGGGCGAGGGTCGTCCACGGGTGACCCGGACCGCTCTGCGCTAGCAGCGTGTAGCGTGCCACGTTCTGGCCGTACGCGATCGCTTCCTCCAGGCACGCAACGTCGAACGTGGCAGGGCGCGCCAGCTCGAGGTCGAGCCCTGTGGACGAGTCCTGGCGGCGCGCGCCGGCGGAGAGTTCCGTCGCGAACAGCGCGCTGCGCTTGCGGCCGAACTCGGCGACCCGCGCGACGTCGGTGTCGTGGAACAGGCCGTCGCGGGTCGGGGGGACATTGAGGAGCAGCCCCGCGTTCCGTCCCACACTCGAGAAATACAACTCCACGAGGTCGTCGGCCGAACGGACCTTGTCGTCCTCGGCCGCGTGCCAGAACCAGCCAGGCCGGATCGATACATCCGCTTCGCCGGGGCGCCACACGGTGCCGTGAGGGTCGCCGTGCTGTAGCGCGGCCGTGACCGCGTCGCCGCTCACCCCCGGGTACGGCACGGCCGCGGGGTCGACCGGGCACCAGTTCGGGTCGCCCGCCACGCCGCGCTCGTTGCCGATCCAGCGCAGGTCGGGACCGGCATCGGAGAACATGAGCGCCCGCGGCTGGAGCCGGCGCACGATGCTGTGGACGCGGGGCCAGTCGTACTGCTGCTTCTTGCCGTTGGGCCCCTCGCCGTTGGCCCCGTCGAACCACACCTCAGCGATGGGACCGTAGCGCGTGAGCAGCTCGGTGAGCTGGTGCGCGTACACGTCGTTGTAGCGCGGCGAATCGCCGTACGTGGGCTCGTGCCGGTCCCAGGGCGAGAGGTACAATCCCACGCCGAGGCCGGCGGCGCGGCATGCGTCCACCAGGTCGCGCACCACGTCGCCGCGACCGTCGCGCCACGGACTCGAGCGCACCGAGTGCGTGGTGGTTGCGGTGGGCCACAGGCAGAAGCCGTCGTGATGCTTGGCGGTGAGGATCACCGTCCGGAACCCTCCCGACTGCGCCACCCGCACCCACTGCCGGGCGTCGAGCTGCGTCGGGTTGAACACACTCGGGCTCTCAGTCCCGTCTCCCCACTCGCGGTCGGTGAACGTGTTGACCGTGAAGTGCACGAACATCGCGAGCTCGGCGCGGTGCCAGGCGAGCTGCTGGGGACTCGGGCGCGGTCTCACTGACCGCGGGCGCAACCCGGGGCTCGAGAGCGCGGCTCCCGCGACGGCCACGAACTCGCGGCGGTTCACGCGGCGGTCTCCCCCCCTCCGATCGCGGTCTCCAGCACCATCGTTGCAGTCCACTCGCTCGTAGGGCGGGCTGGCGACAAGTGACCACGGCTCATCACCGCCAGTCGGTGGCACAGGCCGAACAGCTCCGGCAGATAGGAGCTCACGAACAGCACGGCTCTCCCCTCCGCGGCGGCGCGCGCAATGATCTCGTAGATCTGCGCCCGGCTGCCGACATCGATACCGCGCGTCGGCTCGTCGAGCAGCAGGACACGGGCGTCCTGATGCAGCAGCCGACCGAGCGCCACTTTCTGCTGGTTCCCGCCGGAGAGCGTGCGGACCGGTTGCGCACTGGTCTCCGCCCGGATGTGCAGGGTGGTCATCAGGCCTGTCGCCGCCCGCGTCTGGCGCGCGAGGTCCAGCCAGCCGCCTCCCCCCTTCCCGCCCCACGTGCAAGCCGCCAGCCGGCTGATCGTCAGATTGTCGGCGATGGAAAGGGCAAGCGCGAGACCTTCAACCCGTCGATCTTCGCTCAGATAACCGATCCCGAGCTCCAGTCCCCGGGCGGGGCTCAAGCGGGCGAGATCGAGCGTGTGTTCACCAATCCGCAGGCGTCCCGATGCGCGGCGGTCGAGGCCGAACAGCGCGCGCACCAGCTCGGTTCGGCCCGAGCCCATCAACCCGGCGATTCCCAAGATTTCCCCGCCGCGCAGCTCGAAACTCGCGTGCTGCAACACCGGTGGCGCGGCGACGTCCTCGGCCGCGAGCACGACGTCGCGGCTGGCGCGCGCCGCGGTATGCGCGGGAAAGAGTTCACCGACGGGGCGTCCCACCATCTGCGCGACGAGCCGGCTGTTGTCGGTGTCGGCCATCGCGCCCGACGCGACACTCCGGCCATCGCGCAGCACCGTGTAGCGGCCCGCGATCTCGCGCACTTCCTCGAGGAAGTGGCTGATGTACAGCACGGTGATGCCGCGGGACGCGAGCTGGCGGATCAGGCCGAACAGCCGGTCCACATCGGCGCGTGGCAGCGTGCTGGTGGGCTCGTCCATCAGGAGGATGCGCGCATCGGCCGCGAGCGCGCGGCAGATCTCGACCACCTGGCGGGCGGCGAGACGCAGATCCCCTACGCGGGCGTCGAGACGCAGATCGGGATGGCCGAACCACTCGAGCACCCGTCGGGCCTGCTGGCGCGCCGCCTGTTCGTCGATCCACCCTCCCCACTGGGTCGGCTCCGCGCCGAGCAGGATGTTCTCGGCAACGCTCAGGTGCGGGCACAGCGACAGCTCCTGATGGATCAGCGCGATCCCGCGGCGCCGGGCGTCGAGCGGAGTGGCCGGCGCATAGGGGCGACCGTCCACGAGCATCTCGCCTGAGTCGGCGGCCACCGCTCCGGCGAGGATGTTCAGCAAGGTCGTCTTGCCGGCCCCGTTCTCCCCGATGAGCGCGTGCACCTCGCCCGCGGCGAGGGTGAGGTCTACACCGGCCAGCGCGACGGTCGGTCCGAACCGCTTGGCGACGCCACGCAGCTCGAGCATCATGGCTGCGACAGGTAGCTCGCGATCGGCGGGTTGACGAGCGCTTGTGTGGCGGCCGAGTCGAGGTTGGCGAGCGTCACGAGTGCCACGCCCGTATCGACCCGGCGCTCCACCTGCTTGCCGCGCAGATGGTCCGCCATGGTCATCACGCCGAGGTACCCCATGCGCATCGGGTTCTGGACGACGACGCCGTCGAGCTGGCCCGACCGGATGGCGTCGATCAGAATCGCGCTCGCGTCAAAGCCCACGAACCTCACTTTGCCGGCCTTGCCGATATCCTGGAGCGCGAGCAGCATCCCGATGGTGGACGACTCGTTGGGCGTGAAGATCCCCTGGAGCACGCCGCCGTACCGGTTCAGCAGGTTCTCCGACGCTTGCTTGGCGGTTTCGCGCGTCGGACCGGCATACTGATCCGTCGACACCAGGGTGATGTTGGGGTAGCGGGCCTGCAGCTCCTCCAGAAACCCGGCTTCCCGTTCCGTGGTCGAAGCCGAGCCCTCGGCGTAGCGCAGCATGAGCACCTTGCCGCGCCCGCCCAGCCGCTCGCCCAGCCGGTCCGCGGCCATCCGCCCGCCCTTCCGGTTGTCGGTGGCGACGAAGCTGATGGGAACGTCCGACTCGAGCCCCGAGTCGATGATCACCGTCGGCACACCAGCCTGTTGCGCCTCTTCCACCGGACGCACCAGCGCGCGGTTGTCGAGCGGCGCGAGGACAATCCCCTGAATTCCCTGGCTCAGGAATCCCTCCACTACCTGGACCTGTTGCTCGCGGTCGTCCTCGCGGAACGGTCCCTTCCAGATGATCGTCACGGGCGTGCCCTGGGCCGTCAGCTCGCGGGACGCCTTGATTGCGCCGGCGTGGATCGACTTCCAGAACTCGTGGGTCGTACCCTTGGGGATCACGGCGATGGAGAGTTGCCGACTGGAGCTCCCGCGGCCGCACGCGACGCACAGCGACGCCAGCAGAACGGAGCAGACGACGGTTCTCACGGTGTGATGACTCCCTTGATGTAATCAGGCGCGCGGTAGTCCCCGGCGAACGCGCGCGGCGCCACGTCGAGCGACGGGTAGCGATGGGTGATGAACGACGCCACGTCGATGGTGCCACGTTCGATCAAGCCGAGGGCGCGCACGTAGGTGGAGGGCCGGCCGTCGGCTTCGAAGCCGCCGGATGCACCGACGGGTGACAGCAACGTGGGCTCGAGGAACTGCAACGCGTTGAGCACGCTCAGATCGACGCCCGCGTGTCCATGCCCGTACAACAGCACGGTCGCCTGCTTGCGGACGAGGCGCGGCAGCGCCGCGAACACGGCGCCCGAGCCGGTGGCCTCGATCACGAGGTCGGCGCGCCGCCCGTGGGTGCGCTCCTGCACCGTCTCAGCGACATCCGTTGCATCAGGATCGATGACGTCGGCGCCCCAGCGCGCAGCCAGCGCGCGCTTGGCGGGGCTCGGGTCGCTCACCAGCAGCAGCCCGTCGAACCCCAGCCCTTTGCGCAGGTATTGCGTCCACAGGAGACCCGCTGGGCCGGCCCCGCAGATCAGCGCGCAGCGGACCCTCGTGCCCGATCCACCCCGGAGCGAATACCGCGCGGGCGAGCGGGTCAGGACGTCGGCCGAGTGAAGGACGCAGGCGAGCGGCTCGGTCAACGCGGTCGTAGCCGCATCGTCGCCGCCGCTGACCCGGATGGTGTTGACCGCGGGGACGGTCACGAATTCCGCGAACCCGCCGGGGAGGCCGGTGATCCCGTGCTCACTATAGAACTCGCATTGATGCGAGTCGCCACTGGCGCAATACTCGCAGCGCGGCGTGCGCGCTTCGCTCACGCAGTTGCGCCCCTGATCCACTACCACGCGGTCACCGGCGGTGAGATCGCGGACTTCCGTTCCGACGTCGGTCACGCTGCCGGCGATCTCGTGGCCGAGGATCTGCGGCTCGCACTCGAGCGGGATGGGACGTCCGCGGGCGTCGCGATTGTAGTTCGCGTGGCCCGCGAAAATGTGGAGATCGGTGCCGCACAGGCCGACGGCGGAGACGCGCAGGCGCACCTCGCTCGGGCCGGGCGGAGGGGACTCGACGTCACGGACCTCGAGGCGGCCAGGTGCCACGAGAACCGCGGCTTTCACCGGCTCGCGCCTCCCCCAACCTTCCCACCCTCCCCGACCCGCAGCTCGATTACCGAAGCGATCGTACTCGGCGGCACCGCCGGGAGTCGCACCACCCACCCGCTGTCCGCGCGCTCCACCGTGAGCGGTTTCCCGTCAGCGAGCAGCGCGGCGCGCAGCGGCGCGTCCTTCATCCCGCTCAACGTGAGCCGTTTGTCCTTAGGCCAGTCGAAGACGTGCGCGTACACCGTGTCGCCCTTCGCCGTGTAGCGCCCCCAAGCGGGCGCGCCGTATGGGCTCACCGTCGTGCCGTAGATGGCCGTGCCATTCAGGCGCAACCAGTCGCCCATCTCGGCGAGGCGCGACTGGATCGGGGAAGGAATCACGCCCTCCGCCGTAGGACCCACGTTGAGGAGAAAGTTGCCGCCCTTGGAGGCCACGTCGATCAGCGTGCGCACCAGGGTGCGCGTGTCCTTCCAGTCGTCGTCGTACGACTTGTAGCCCCAGGTGTCGTTCATGGTCATGCACGTCTCCCAGTCGACGCCCGGGAGGCCTTCCGGCGGCACCTGCTGCTCCGGGGTGCCGAAGTCTCCCAGCCCGATGCCGCCCTGCTGGTTCAGGCCGCTCAGGCCCTGCCGGCTGTGTCCCACGCGGTTGTTGACGATGAGGCTGGGACGGATGGCGCGGACATAATCGTACAGGTCGCGCCCGCGCTCGTCGTTCCAGTCGGCGATCCATTCGCCGTCGAACCACAGCACGTCGATCTCGGGGTACTGCGTGAGCAGCTCCTTGATCTCGGGCTTCATGTAGGTCTCGACGTAGCGCCCGAAGTTGGGATTCGTGTACGTGCGCGAGTTGTAGTCGGGGAAGTTGGGCCCCTGGGCGTCGGGGTGGTGCCAGTCCATGATCGAGTAATAGACGCCGAACCTGAGGCCGGCGCGGTGCGCGGCCTGCGCCAGTGCCTTGATCGCGTCGCGGTGATACGGCGTCGCGTCCACGATGTCGTAGCTCGAGACCTTGGAGTCGAAGATCGCGAAGCCGTCGTGATGCTTGGACGTGATGATGATGTACTTCATCCCGGCGTCCTTGGCGATGCGGACCCACTCATCGGCGTCGAACCGCGTGGGGTTGAAGCGGTGCACGAATCCCTCGTACTCCGGAATCGGGATGTGCGCGTGGCTCATGATCCACTCGCCGATCCCGGGGACGCGCTCACCGTGATACGTCCCCGCGGGCACCGCATACGCGCCCCAGTGGATGAACATCCCGAATCGTGCCTCGCGCCACCAGGCCATGCGATCCGGTGCGTGAGCCTGCATCAGTGCGGCAACGAGCATCAGATGGCTGAGCGACATGGTGTCCTCCACCGCCCTGCTATTTCCGCCACGCCGGTCCATCCGGATAGGCGAACGTTCTCAGACTCTCCGGCCGCATCGTGATGCTATAGCCCGGCGCGGTCGGGGCCAGGTAGCGGCCGTCGCGCACGACGACCGGCTGCACGAAGTGCTCGTGCAGGTGATCCACGTATTCGACGATGCGATTCTCGAGCGACGCGCTGACGGCGATGTAGTCGAACAGGGCGAGGTGCTGCACGTACTCGCACAGCCCCACGCCACCCGCGTGCGGGCAGACGGGGATGCCGAACTTGGCGGCGAGCAGCAGCACCGCGAGCACTTCGTTGACGCCCCCCAGCCGGCAGCTGTCGACCTGGCAGAACCGGATCGCGCCCGCCTGCATCAGCTGCTTGAACATCACGCGGTTGGCGCATTGCTCGCCGGTCGCGACGCCGATCGGGGCGATCGCCTTGGCGATCGCCGCGTGGCCGAGCACGTCGTCGGGGCTGGTCGGCTCCTCGATCCACCAGGGGTCGAAGCGCGCGAGCTCGTGCATCCAGGTGATCGCTTGCTCCACGTCCCACACCTGATTCGCGTCCATCATCAGCTTGCGATCGGGCCCGATCTCTTCCCGCACGATCGCGGCGCGGCGCACATCGTCCTGGACGTCGCGTCCCACCTTGATCTTGAAGTGCGACCAGCCGTTCGCGACTCCTTCGCGGCACAACCGCCGGATCTTCTCGTCGGGATAGCCGAGCCACCCGGCCGAGGTGGTATATGCCGGATAGCCGGAGCGGCGGATTTCCGCCTCGCGCGTGGCGCGCGTCGGCTGGCGCGCGCGCAGCAGCTCGAGCGCGGCCGCGGGGGTGAGCGCGTCGGTCACGTAGCGGAAGTCGATCGCTGCCACCAGCTCTTCCGGGCTCATGTCCGCGAGCAGCTTCCAGAGCGGCTTGCCCTCGAGCTTGGCGTAGAGATCCCAGACGGCGTTGACGACGGCCGCGGTGGCGAGGTGCAGCACGCCCTTTTCCGGCCCCACCCAGCGCATCTGCGAGTCGCTCGTCAAACGCCGCCAGAAGCCCGCCAGGTCGCCCTTGATCGCTTCCAGCGTGCAGCCCTCCACGAGCGGGGCGAGCGAGCGCGCGGCCGCGACGCACAGCTCATTGCCACGCCCCGGCGTGAACGTGAGGCCGTGGCCCTCCAGGCCGTCGGGACGGTCGGTGCGCAGCACGACGTACGCCGCCGAGTAATCGGGGTCCGGGCTCATGGCGTCGGAGCCGTCGCGCTCCCGCGAGGTGGGGAAGCGGATGTCGAGGGCGTCGATGCGCGTGATGGTTGTCGGCATGTGACCCAGGCTCAAGAGGGTGTTCCCATCCTGAAGGATGGGCCCGACACGGCGCAACGCTGACGCGTGTTGTGCTTCAGCACTGTGTCTCGCCGGGCCCACGCTTCAGCGCGGGAACAATCATGTCTCTACTTTCGTCCGCTCGCTTCGTCTTGCTCGTCGCAGGGCCGAATACGCTGCCGCGCGACCCCGAGTCCATCAATCCCCAGCTCCACTTCGTCTCCCGCAACCAGATACCGCGGCGGCTGCATGCCCAGCGCGACGCCAGCCGGTGTACCCGTCGAAATGACGTCGCCCGGCAGCAGGGTCATGAACTGACTGATGTAGCTGACCAGGGTGGGCACGTCGAAGATCAGCTCGCGGGTGGAGCTCGATTGCCGTGTCGCGCCGTTCACCGTGAGCCAGATCGCGAGGTCGTGCACGTCGCGGATCTCATCGGGTGTGGCGAGGAACGGTCCGAGCGGCGCGAACGTGTCGCAGCTCTTCCCCTTCACCCACTGCCCCCCGCGTTCGAGCTGGAAGGCGCGCTCCGAGTAATCGTTGTGCAGCAGGTAGCCCGCCACGTGGTCCAGCGCACCGTCCCGCTCGACATACCGCGCGCGGCGGCCGATCACCACGGCCAACTCGGCCTCCCAGTCCAGCTTGCTGCTGTCCCGGGGGATGAGGACGTCGTCGTTCGGTCCGGAGATCGCGCTGGTAGCCTTTGAGAAAAGGATCGGCTCCGCCGGGAGCTGCTGACCCGTTTCGCGGGCGTGGTCGCGGTAGTTGAGGCCGATGCAGACGATCTTGCTGGGCCGGCACAGCGGCGGCCCCAGACGCTCGCTGTCGGGCACCACCGGCGCGTGCCGACCGTCAGCGGCCAGCCAGCGAGCCAGCCGCTCCAGCCCCTCCCCCGAGCCGAAGAACGTCTCGTCGTAGTCGGAGCCAAACCCCGACGCGTCGATCCGCCGGCCGTCGGGGAGCAGCACCCCGGGCCGCTCCGCACCGGGGCGCCCGAATCGGATCAGTTTCATCGCCTACATCTTCAGGGTCACGAAGCCGCCGTCGATCGCGTAGTTGCTCCCCGTGATGAACGCGGCCGCGTCGGAGCAGAGAAACAGCGCCAGCTCGGCGACTTCATCGGGACGTCCCATACGGCCGATCGGTTGCGTGCGGGAGAGCTGCTCGAACATTTCCCGCTCGCGGCCGGGATAATTCGCCGCCAGAAAGCCGTCGACGAACGGCGTATGCACACGGGCGGGCGCGATCGCGTTGCAGCGGATGCGGTGCGCCACGTAGTCGCGCGCCACTGAGTACGTCATCGCGAGCACCGCGCCCTTGGTCATGGTATACGCGAACCGGTCGGGAACACCGACGGAGGCGACCACCGACGCGAGGTTGAGAATGACTCCCCCCCCCCCGTCCCTTCATCCGGGGCACCGCTGCCCGCATGCAGTTGAACACGCCCTTGACGTTGACCGCAAATAGTCGATCCAGATCATGCTCGGACGTCTGCTCGAGCGTGCCCACGTGGGCGATGCCCGCGCTGTTCACGAGGATATCCACCGGGCCGAGGCGCTCAGCTACCGTGGCGAACGCGCGCTCCACATCGGCGGCGCGGGTCACGTCGCAAACGAGGGGCAGGGACGTCCCTTTGCCCGACTCGACCTCGCCGACCACCTCGCGCGCGACGGACTCGGCGACGTCCACCACGGCCACGCGAGCACCGGCCCGTGCGAACCGCAGCACGATGGCCCGGCCGATGCCGGAGGCTCCGCCGGTCACGACCGCGACCTTCCCGTCGAGCTCTCGACCGCCGCTCACAGGCCGTACACCCGCGTGGCGTTGCCGCAGTAGAAGCCGTTCCGCGCCGCTGCGGTCCAGCCAGCCGTCAGCCGTTCGGTGAAGCGATACCAATCGCGATACTCGCCGGCCAGCGTGAGCACCGGCCAGTCGCTGCCGTACAGCAGCCGTTCCGATCCAAAGCACTCGACCACGCGCGTCGCGTAGGGGAGGAGGTCTTCCTCGCACCACCGGTCCGCCGCCTCGGTCAAGAGGCCCGAGAGCTTGCAGTACACATTCTCGTGACCCGCAAGACGGGCGATTTCCTCGCTCCACGGCTCCAGCCGACCGTGACGGATGGCTGGCTTGCCGCAATGATCGAGCACGAACCGCGTACCGGGGCAGTCGTGTACGAGCGTGCTGACGTCGGCCAGCTGATCGTGCGTCGCGCACAAATCGAACGTGAGCCCTCGACTCCCCACGCGCCGGACTCCCTCGACGAAGGCGGGCTGAAGGCACCAGCCGGCCGGTTGACCCTGGATGTTGTGGCGGACCCCTTTGACTCTGGGCGAGAGCACCAGTGCATCGAGCCGGCGATCGAGCGTGGCGGGGTCCGTCAGGTCGAGGAAGGCCACGATTCCCGCCAGGCGCGGCTCCGCCTGCGCCAGCAGCTCGGCAAACGCCAGCTCGCGCCCGGCTTGCTCCGGGCGGCAGTTGCCCTCCACCAGTACCATGCCGGAAATCGGCGCGTCGCGTGTGGCGACGGTGTAATCGGCGGGGAGAAACGGCCGCCGCAGCGCCGGCACGGCCTCGAGCCAGGGATACTGCAGCTCGGCGGGATCCCAGAAGTGGACGTGGGCGTCGACAACAGCAGCGCGGAAGGCGGAGTGTGGAGTGCGGAGTTCGTTTGGAAGCTCACCCGCGGCGTGCCGCTCGCCGCGATATTCCGCACTCCGCACTCCCCACTCCGCACTCATGAAGTCGCCCACCTCGCCCTCACCTGGTCCAGCGCCACCGCCAGCACGATGATCCCGCCGATGATGATCTCCTGGATGTAATTCGGCCATCCCATCTGCTGGCAGCCGTTGCGCAAAAACGCCATGATCAGCGCTCCCACGACCGAACCGAAGACACTCCCCTCACCTCCGAACAAACTGCCGCCGCCGATCACCACGGCGGCGATCACGTCGAGCTCGGTCCCGATCGCCACGGTCGGGTCGCCCTGCCGCAGTCGCGAGAGCTGCATCACGCCGGCGAGCCCGAACAGCACGCCGGCCGACGCATAGATCGCGACCTTGAGCCGCTCGATCGCGATCCCGCAGGCGCGCGCGGCCAGCTCGTTCGAGCCGAGCGCGAACACGTGACGGCCGAACACGGAGCGGCGCAGCACGACGGCGGCGACGACGGCCAGGACCAGTGTGATCCACACGCCCGGCGCGAATACCAGCCACGTCTGCCGTGGAAAGGTGACGAGCAGATCGTTCACCCAGGTCGGCGGCACGTTCACGGTCTGCTCGTGCGCGAGCCACTTGGCGATGCCGCGCGCGATGCCGAGCATTCCCAGCGTCGCGATGAACGGCACCACGCGCAGTCCCGTGATGAGGACGCCATTGGCGAGCCCCACCAGCCCGCCCGCGACCAGCGCCGCCGCGGTCGCGGCCGCGGGGGACCACCCGCCGGCGATCGCCAGCGCGGCCACCACGCCGGTGAGCGCGCTGGTGGCTCCAACGGAGAGGTCGATGCCACCCGAGATCATGATGATCGTCATCCCGATCGCGGCCACCGCGACGATCACGGTCTGCGACAGGACGACGCGCAGGTTGAACGTCGAGAGGTAACGGGACGGCTCCGGGCTGAGCAGCGCGAACACCAGCACGACCAGCAGCAACGCGAGGGCGGGGCCGAGCCGGGCGACCGTGAAGCGCGCAGCGGCCCAGGGCGCGAGGGTCCGGGACCCCCCCCGCTCCCGGCCGACGGGGAGCGCGGTCTTCACGTCGGAGTGCGTCATGTGCACCCGACTGCCACTGGCATCCCGCTCCGCGCCGAGCGGTACAGCGCCTCCACCAGCGCGACGCTGCGCCTGCCTTCACGCCCGTCGCACAGCGGTTGCTTGCCGGTGCGGATCGCGTTGACGAAGTCTTCGATCACGCGCTTGTGCCCGCGCGCATCGGCCACGACGGGGGATGTCGCGCTCGGGTGCGTGCTCGCGGCGCTTCCGCCTCCTGGAGGCGGATCAGGTGGCGTCCGCAGCCCCACCGACACGACCCGGTCGTTCTCCACCACGATGCTCCCCTCCGAGCCCGTCAGCTCGACCCGGCGCGGGAATCCTGGAAACGCCGTGGTCGTGGCCTCGAAAGTCCCTGTGGCTCCGCTCGCGAACTCCAAGCAGGCGACGGCGGTGTCTTCCACCTCGATCGCGTGCAGTGCGGTGCGCGTGGCGGCGAATACGCGATCCACGTCGCCCAGCAGCCACAACAGCAAGTCGACCGAGTGAATTGCCTGATTCATGACGGCGCCGCCGCCGTCCAACGCCCAGGTCCCGCGCCAGCGCGAGCCGGCGTAGTACTCCGGTGGGCGGTACCACTTGACCCGCGCGGACGCGAGGATGGGGGTACCCAGGCCGCCCGCAGCGACCAGCCGCTTGAGCCACACGAGATCCGGCGCCGCGCGGTCCTGGAAGATCACGCCCAACTTCACGCCGGCTCGGTCGCACTCCGTGATGAGCGGGTCGATGCGCTGCGTGGTGATATCGAGCGGCTTCTCCACCAGCACGTGCAGGCCACGCTGTGCCGCGGCGCGGGCGTGGTCCGCGTGCACGCCCGACGGCGTACCGACCAGCACCGCGTCCATCGGTCGGTGCGCGAGAAACGTGTCGAGATCCTGATAGGCCGCGCCGCCGTAGCGCTGCGCCATGCCGGACGTGCGCTCGCTATTCCGCCCCCAATAGGCCACGACCTCCACGTCCGGCAGCTCGCGGGCGGCGCGGACATGCGTGTCGCTGATATTTCCACCGCCCATGATCCCGAGCCGCACGGTCATGCCAGGCCCTCCCACAGCCCTTGCAGGTACATCGCCCCCAGCGCGCGGTCGTACAGCCCGTAGCCAGGTCGGCCGCGCTCGCCCCAGATCATGCGTCCGTGGTCGGGGCGCATCGGACCGGCGAACCGGACGTCGACGAGCGCCTGCAGCACGTCGCGCAGATCCACGCCACCGCACGCCGACGGGTGCGCCGTCTCGTGAAAGCGCCGCGGGCCCGTGACCCGCACATTGCGGCAATGGGCGAAATGGATGCGGGGACCGATCCGGCGCACCATGGCCGGCAGATCGTTGTCGGGGTTGGCGCCGAGCGATCCGGTGCAGAACGTCACTCCATTCACAGGGCTCTCGACCAGTTTCGTGAGGCGCTCGAGATCCGCGCCGGTGCAGATAATTCGCGGCAGCCCGAAGATCGCCCACGGCGGATCGTCGGGATGGATCGCCAGCCGCACGCGCGCCGCCTCGGCTGCCGGGACGACCCGTTCGAGGAAGTACGCGAGGTTGTCCCACAGCCGCTCCGCGGGCACTTCGCGGTACGCCGCGCGCAGCGCCGCGAGCTCGGCGGGCCCGTACGCCGCGGCCCATCCGGGCAGGTCTCCTGTGCCGCGCGACAGGTCCAGCGCCGCGAGGGCGGCATCGTCGTAGGCGAGCGCCGTCGAGCCGTCGGCGAGCCGCAGCGCCAGGTCGGTGCGCACCCAGTCGAACACCGGCATGAAGTTGTAGCACAGGACGGGGATGCCCAGCTCACCCATCGCCCGCACGCTGTCGCAGTAATTCCCGATCAGGCGGTCGCGGGTCGGGCGCCCCAGCTTGATGTCCTCGTGGACCGGAATGCTTTCGACCACGGCGAGACGCAGGCCCGCGGCTTCGATGTCGGCCTTGAGGCGGTCGAGCCGCTCCCGGCTCCACCGGTCTCCGACGGGCACGTCATACAAGGCGCTCACGACGCCACTCACGCCAGGGATCTGACGGATGTGCGCCAGCGGAATTGGATCGGCCGCGCCGAACCAGCGGAACGTCATTTCCATTGACGCATCAGCTGCTCGATCTCCTGGCGGGTGACGCGGTTCCAATCACCCGGGACGGTCAGCTTCAGCGCGCCCGCCGCGGCGGCGAATTCCACCGTCTCAGCGGAGGGGCGGTTCCCCCCCCCCTCCCAACACAGGGCCGCGATCAGACCGGCGGCGAAGCTGTCACCGCCGCCCACCCGGTCCACCACGCGCACCTGGTAGCGGTGGCTGGTCCACGTATTCCCGGAGGCTGTGTCGTACAGCTGCGCGCTCCAGCCGTGCTCGCTTGCGGACAGCACTTCGCGGCGTGTCAACGCCACGTAGCGACAGCCGAACCGGGTCGCGAGGCGGGGTGCCAGCGGGCCCCCCCCCTCCCTGTCGTCGGCCGGCACTCCGAGCATCGCCGGGACGGCGTGCGGATTGCCGATCAGGAGGTCGGCTCCCTCCACCAGCGGCTCGATGATCGGCCTGGGGTCGCGACCTTCCCACAGCGCGGGTCGATAGTTCAGATCGATGCTCACACTCGCTCCCGCCTGCCGCGCAGCGGCGATGGCGGCCGTGAGCGCGGCCCGCGGGCCGTCGCCCAAAGCGGGCGTGATCCCCGAGCCGTGAAACCAGCTTGCGCCCGCGAGTGCCTTGGCCCACTCCACGCTGTCGGCGCTGAGGCACGCAAACGCGGAGCCGGCGCGGTCGTAGACGACGCGACTGGCCCGGATATCGGCGCCCGGCTCGACGAAAAAGATCCCCATCCGCTCGCCGCCCCCGCCCCATTGAATCCAATCCGTCCCGACGCCCTCGGCGGCGAGCGCGTGCAACGCGGCGCGGCCGATCGGATTGTCGGGCAGGCGAGTGATGTAGTCCGCCCGGAGGCCCAGATGGGCGAGTCCCACGGCGACGTTCCCCTCGCAGCCGCCGAATCCGGCGCGCAGCTCGGCGGATTGGAGCAACCGCTCCAGACCGGGTGGGCTGAGCCGCAGCATCAGCTCGCCCAACGTGACAATCCGCGGGACAGCGGACGCCGGAGGAGGGCGTGCGATCATACCGGCGCGGCCGCCATCTGGCGGCGGGCGTCGGCCACGGCGTCGACGTAGGCTCGGGCGCGGGCCGTCAGTTTGTCCCACGCCTGGTCGCGCAGCAGCGGGGCACTCACCAGCGCCGTGCCGACGCTGATGGCGGCCGCGCCCGCCCGGATCCAGTCACCAGCAGTCTCGAGCGACACGCCACCGGAGGGGACCACTCGCAGCGAGGGCAGGGGGGCGAGTACCTCGCGCAGGTAGCGTGGGCCGACGAGGGCAGCCGGAAACAGTTTGACCAGCGAGGCCCCTGCGCGCCACGCCGCCAGCAGCTCCGTCGGCGACAGGGCGCCGGGAATGCAAGGGACATGATGGTCGCGGCAGCAACGGATCACTCCCAGCTCGAGCGTCGGACTCACGACGAAGCGGGCGCCCGCCGCGATCACGTCCCGGGCCGCCCGCTCGTCCAGCACCGTCCCCGCTCCGATCAGGCACCCTGGCACTCCTCCCTTCGCCGTGAGCTCACCGAGACTGACCACCGCGCCCGGAGTCGTGAGGGTGATCTCCACCGCGGTCACTCCGCCCGCGCTCAACGCCTGGGCGAGCATCTGGAGATCCACCGCTTCCGGCAGCCGCACGACGGCGATGACGCCGCCGGTGAGGGGGAGCGCGGGGTCAATCATGCGACAAAGCCGCCTCCACGCCATCGCGCTCGAGCACGATGAGCGAGTGGCTGCAGGCCTCGAGCAACCCGGGAACCTGGGCGAGCGACGATCCCCACAACGCCGGGTCGGCCAGGGCACGAGCGACCAGCCGCTCCAGCGCGGCTGGCGGGGTGGGGGCGGCGGCGGGTTGCGTGGTGGCGTCGGGGAGCACGGCCTGCCAGTGCCGGGCGACGAGCGCGAGATCCGCGTCGACGATCGGATACGTCGCGCCGCGCCACCAACCGCTCGCTCCGGAGAAGGGCCGCAGGAAGCGCAGGTGCGCCGCGCAGGCGAGCGCGAGGGCGAGCGGCGCCTTGCCTCGGCCAGCGGTCAGCCGTTCAATGACCGGCACCACACGCACCCGCATCTTGGCGGTTTGGTTGGTCGCGATCACCCGCCACTCGTGCTCGAGCCAGGGATTGCGGAACCGCTCCAGCACGCTGGCCGCGAACTCCTGCGCCTGCGGCGCGGGCAGCGCGGTGCCGGGCACGAGCTCGTCGAACAGCAGGCGTTGCATGAACGGCCCGAGACGCGGGTGCTCCGCCGCCTCGCGCACCGTGCGCACGCCCGCCAGCAGCGCGAGCGGCGCCAGCGCGGTGTGCGCGCCGTTCAAGAGGCGCAGCTTGCGCTCGGCGTACATCCCGATGTCGGAGGCGAACACCACGCCTTCCGGCGCGCCGTCGATGCGATCGACGGCGAACGCGGCGCGCAGCGCATCCGGGTCCCCCTCGATCGCCCAGAGCGAGTACGGCTCCGCCACTGTGAGCAGCGCATCGGCGTAGCCGAGCCGCGTCTCGAGCGTGGCGCGCTCGCGGGCGGCCGGCGCGCCGGTGGTAATGCGGTCGACGAGCGACGAGCAGAAGCAAACCTGCCGCGCCAGCCAATCGCGGAAGCGCTGCGCGTCCGGCGCACGCGCCGCGACGCGGTCCACCATCGCGGCCAGGCGGGCGCCGTTGTCGGGTACGAGCTCCGTGGGAATCACGTACACCGGCGGGCCGTCGGGAAGGCGCGCGAAGCGGGCGTGCAGCACATCGGTGAGCTTGGCCGGAAAGCCGGCGGGGGGGGCGCCGTCGCCGCCGGCGGCGGACGGCGCAGGCGCGTCGTCGTCCAGCCGGAAGCCCGCCTCGGTCACGTTGCTCACGATCACCTGCAGCTCGGGTTGCGTGACGGCCTCGCGCACGGCGCGCCACTGCTGGTCGGCGATCAGGGCCCGGGACACCGCGCCGATGAGCCGGGCCCGCTCGACTGGCGCGCCGTGCTGCAAGCCGCGTTCTACCAGCGTGAACAGTCCGTCCTGCGCGTTGAGCGCCGGCGCGGTGCCGTGTGGCGTGCTCTGCACCACCAGCACCCGGCCGTTGAACCGGCCCGCGCGGTTGGCGGCGTCGACCGCCGTCGCGCATAGGGCGCGCAGCAGCATGCCCGTGCCGAACTGCAGCACGCGCTCGGGCAGCTCCCGCCGCCGGTAGGCGTCGGGCGGCCAGTGCGCGCTGCTGAGAGAAGGAAGGACGGCCACTCCGGGGCCACGGTCACGGATAAGCTGCGCGCCGGTCTTGATCTTGCAACTCCGCGAAAAAAGGAAGCGGGCGCACACGCCAGCGTGGCGCCCACGCCACAGGCTACGCGGCGAGGTCCCTACGCTCTCCGGTGGAAACCGTCTCTCCGCTCTCCCCCCCCCCTCCAGCCCCGGTGCGGGGGCGCCGGCGGAGCGTGCGTTCCAGGCCCATTACGTCGCGCTGTGCGAGTATGTGCTCCGCTTCGTGGGATCGGCGGAGGTCGCTCAGGATCTGGTGCAGGACCTGTTCCTGCGCCTGTGGGACTCGCGCGGCCCGCGCGACGCCGTCCGGCTCACCCGGCCGTATCTCTACGTCGCGGCACGCAATCGGGCCCTCAAGTATCTCCGCCATCGGCGGGTCGTGAGCGCGTGGATCGCGCGCGTGGCCCTGGAAGAGCCGCCCAGCGCCGATACGCCCGAAGACCTGCTCCTGCGTGACGAGCTGGACGCGGCCGTGCAGCGCGCGGTGGGCCGGCTCCCCGCCCGCTGCCGGGCCGTCTTCATGCTCCGCCGCCGCGAGCAGCTGAGCTATCGCGAGATCGCCGCCCGGCTGGGCGTTTCGCTCGGCACCGTCAAGTCACAGATGTGGCGCGCCACGCTGCGGCTGCGCGAGCAGCTCGCGCCCTACCTCGCGCGTCCCCGCCTGCCGGAGCACCGCGCCGGATAGCCTCGCCGCATACTCCCGGCCTGGTCGGGGGTTGTCGACGCAGGAGCCAGAACCTGTGTCGCGAGCCAACGAAGAGATCTCCGAGTCCGATCTGCTCCGCCTCGTGGAGGGCGACTGTTCGCCTGACGAAGCGGCCGCCGTGCAGGCATGGATCGTCGCCGATCCGCGCCGGGGCCAGGTCCTGGACGAGCTGCGCACCATCTGGCGGCTCACGGGTCCCGTGACTCGGGGTTGGGCCGTCGCGGAAACTCGGTTCCGGCTGCTGCGCACCCGCGGCCGTCACGCGGTGCAGCGGTCGGCCGGGTTTCCGCGCCGGTCACTTGTGGGCGGGTGGTCGCTGCGGATCGCCGCCGCGGTCGCCGCGCTCGTCGCGGGCGCCGCGGTGTGGCGGGCGCGCCCGCGCCCCCAGCCGGTCCGCGAGTACGTCACCACGGCGGGCCAGCGGTTGCATCTCACCCTGCGCGACAGCACGCGCGTCGTGCTGAGTGTCGGCACGCGACTGCGCGTGCCGGCGGACTACGGCGTTCGAGAGCGCGCCGTGGAGCTCGAGGGAGAAGCCTACTTCGTGGTCCACCACGATCCCCGCCGTCCCTTTCTCGTCCGCACCCGCCGCGGCGTGACGGAGGACCTGGGCACGAGCTTCGACGTGCGCGCCTATGCGCAGGAGCCGTTCGTGCAGGTGGTCGTGGCCGCTGGGCGCGTGGCGTTGCGTGGCGACTCGGTCGCCACGCTCCGGCCGCGCGACCGCGGCGTCATCGATGCGCGCGGCATCGTCACCGCCACATCCGGGGTGTCGCTCGACGACTACCTGGGATGGACCCGCGGCACGCTGGTGTTCCGCGATACGCCGCTCCCGGAGGTCGTGGCGCAGCTCGCCCGCTGGTACGCGGTCGACATCGCGCTTCATGACGACGACGCACAGCTGGCGCGGACGCGGGTGACGATCGCGTTCGCGAACCAACCGGTGGATGCCGCGCTCGCCGCGCTCGCGAACGTGGTCGACGCTCGGGTGAAGCGGTCGGGCGGGGCGTGGCACTTGACGGCGGCCCAGCGACGTCCCTGAAACCGGAGGACACACGTATGCGATCAGTGATCGTGTTGGGAAGCATGCTCGTGCTGGGGACGGTGCCCCTCGTGGCGCAGCAGGCCGCCGGGCCTACGCCGCCGTTGGACCGCATGGTGACGCTGGCGCTCGACAGCGTGCCGCTCAAGGCCGCGCTGGACGAGCTTGCGCGCCAGAGCGGCGTGCGCATCGCATACTCGAAGCGCGTTGTGCCGCTCGATCGACCGGTGTCCGTGCAGCTCGCGAGCGTGCGGGTTGAGGCCGCACTCGACTCGCTGCTCAACGGCACCGGCGTCGCGCCGCGCATCGACGGGACAGGGCAGATCCTGCTGATCGCGGACGCGCGCGAGGGCCGGCGCGCCAGCCAGACCGGCTCGATTGTCGGGACGGTTACCGATTCAGCCACCGGAGCACCCGTCGCCGACGCCACCGTCACGCTCGTGGGCACGGCCCTCAGCACCAAGACCGGCGCGGACGGACACTATGTCCTCACGGGCGTCCCGCCGGGCAGTTACCGCGTGCGGGTCCGGATGCTGGGATACACCGCGGCCACGACGACCGTCACGGTACAGGACGGGACGCAGGCCGCGGGCGACGTGCAGCTGGCGCGCAGCGCGATCGAGCTCAACCCCGTCGTCGCCATCGGCTACGGCACCGTCGAGAAGCAGGACCTGACGGGCGCCGTCGCGTCCGTGACCGCCGAGCAAGTCGAAACCAAGGCCGCTCCCCTCGTCACCCTGTCGAGCGGCCTGCAGGGCAAGGTCGCGGGCGTGCAGGTCACGTCCAACTCCGGCATGCCCGGCGTGGGGATCCAGGTGCGCGTCCGCGGCACCGGCTCGATCACCGCCAACAGCGAGCCCCTGTACGTAATCGACGGCGTGCCCGCCGAGCAGGGCACCAACGACACCGATCCCAAGAACAACCCGCTGATGTCGATCGACCCGAACGAGATCGCCGCGATCGACATCCTCAAAGACGCCTCCGCCACGGCGATCTACGGTGCCCGCGGCGCCAATGGCGTGGTGCTGATCACCACCAAGCGCGGTCAGGCAGGCGCCACCCGGCTCACGGTCGAGTCGAGCGTCGGATTTCAGGACATCTCCAAGACGATTCCCGTGCTGAACGCGCCGCAATTCATGCAGCTCACGAACGAGGCCTACTTGAACGCCGGCGGTGCGCCGGCGAGCGTGCCGTTCAGCGCGCCGCAGATCGCCTCAGCGGTGACCTACGACTATCCGGCGATGATGCTGCGCAGCGCCCTGCAGACGAATCAGGGACTCAGCCTGTCGGGGGGCGACGAGAAGCTGCGCTACTTGGTCAGCGGCAATTTCACCCGGCAACAGGGCATCGAGCTCGGGTCCGACTTCAACCGCTACGGCGTGCGCGTCAATCTGGACGGCGCGCCGAGCGGTGTGTTCCGCTGGGGCACGAGTCTCAGCATGACGCACGTGGCGCGCAACGCCCCCCGCGTGGACAACGGCTCACTCGGCAACAGCGCCAACGGCATCCAGGCGGCGATGCAGTTCGCGCCGTTCCAGGCGCCCAAGGACTCGGCGGGCAACTGGGTGAAGACCTCGCCCTCGACCGAGCCGGTACCGAACCCGGTGGCGAATGCCCTGCAAGAGACCGATCTCAACACGACATCGCGTCTTCTGGGGAGCGTGTTCGGCGAGGTGGCCATCACGCCCGCGCTCAGGCTGCGCAGCACGCTGGGTGGCAACTTCCAGTTCGATGGGATCCACTTCTTCGCGCCCCGCACCATCCTCGACGGGGGCTCGAGCGGCAGCGGCTGGATGTTCACCAGTCAGGGGCGCAATCTGACAACCGAAAACACGCTTACGTACACGCGGCGGGCGGGCCCCGGCACGCTCGACCTGTTGGGCGGGTTTTCGGTGCAGACGTGGTACACAGAGAGCGTCGAAGCCAATGCGGCGGGCTTCCCGACCGACGCGACCAACGTGTACAACCTGGGCTCCGGCTCGCAGCTCTATCCGCCGTCGAGCGGCGTGAGCGAGCACGCGCTCATCTCGTACCTGGGTCGGGCCAACTACAACATCGCCGACAAGTACCTGTTCACGCTCACCGGGCGGCGCGACGGCTCCAGCGTGTTCGGGGCGAACCACAAGTGGGGATTCTTCCCGTCCGGCGCCTTTGCCTGGCGCATCGGCGACGAGGCGTTCATGCGCGGTCAGTCCCTCTTCAGCGACCTGAAGCTGCGGCTCAGCTACGGCACGGTCGGTAACCAGGCGGTGGCTCCGTATCAATCGCTGTCGCAGCTGTCCGTCGTGTGGGTCGCCTCGGGCGCCAACGAAATTCCCGCGATGGGGCTCGGGAGCACGATGCCCAATCCCGACCTCCACTGGGAGCAGAAGACGGAGTTCAATGCCGGCGTGGATGCGGCCCTGCTGCACAACCGCGTCTCCTTCACCCTCGATGCCTATCGCTCGAAGACTCGCGACCTGCTGCTGCTCGTCACCGAGCCGGCCACCACCGGGTACACGCAGCAGCTGCAGAACGTCGGCGCGGTGCAGAATAACGGCGTCGAGCTGTCGCTCACCACGCTCAATCTGTCGAAGGCCGCCGTCACGTGGCGCAGTACGCTCACGCTGGCGCACAACGGCAACAAGGTGCTCGACCTGGGCACCCGGCTCGACTCGACCGGCCACGCGGTGGCGATCACCCAGCTCGCGCCGTTCTCACCGCGTACCGGCAATTTCTTCGACCCGTCGGACGTGTACGTCGTGCGGGTGGGCGAGCCGCTCGGCGCGATCTACGGCTATCAGGTGACCGGGCTGTGGCAGCAGGGCGATGCCTGCTACCTCAAGAACGCCGTGGCGTGCACGCCCGGAGAGTATAAGATCGCGGACCTGAACGGGGACAGCTCCATCACCGCCGCCGACCGCACCATCCTCGGCTATAGCGAGCCAAAGGTCTACGGCGGGCTGAGCAACACGGTCACGTTGGGACGGTTTTCGCTCGACGCGTTCTTGAGCTTCGTCTCCGGCAACAAGGTGATCAACGCGGGCGCGGCCTACGGCTGCCTCGACATCATGCAGTCGAACGAGCGCACCTGCGTGCTCGATCACTGGGACTCGACGCATACCAACACCATGGTACCGCGGCCCAACCGCGACCGGGCCCGTTCGCTGTACAGCACGTTCGTCGAGGACGGCTCCTACCTGCGGCTCCAGACCCTCACGCTCGGCTACGAGCTGCCGCCCGGCCTGCTGTTCGGGGGCGCGTCTTCCGCCCGGCTGTACGTCACGGGCCAGAACCTGTTCACCGCCACCGGCTACACCGGATTCGACCCCGACGTGAACAGCCAGGGAGGCGACCCGCGCTACGGTCTGATCGACATCGGGGCGTATCCCCGGGCACGCACGTGGAACTTCGGCGTGAGCGCCGACTTCTGAACCGCGAGGACACAGCCATGAGATACCAGCTCTGCACGCTGCCCCTGGCGCTCGCGGCCGGCCTGACGCTCGTCGCGTGCTCCGATCTGCTGGTCGAAGATCCCAAGGGATTCACGACCACCGACACCTTCTTCAAGACGGGAGCGGACCTGAACAGCGGGACGCTCGCCATCTACAGCGCGCTGCGCGGGCTCGAGGGCCAGAGCAACTGGACCACGCCCGAGCTCGCGTCCGACCAGGCCCGCGCCGACAATCGCGAGCCGAACTCCGGGACCTACGGTCCCGATCGCCTCAACTGGAGCGCCTCGAGCGGCCGCGCCATCGTGCCGTTCGGCACGCATTACACGATCGTCACCGACGCGAACCTGGTGCTCGCCAAGGGGCCCGACATTCAGACCTCGGACACCCTGACCAAGGCGTACAACCTCGCCGAGGCAAAGTTTCTCCGCGGCTACGCGTACCTGCGGTTGACCAAGATGTACGACGGCGTGCCGTTGCTGCTCACGCCCGAAGATCAGGCCAACCCCAGTCCCACGCGCGCCACCGTCGAAGCGGTGCATCAAGCAGTGATCAAAGACCTGACCGAGGCGAAAGAGGGACTCCCCGCCGTGTGGCCGGGCGACGACGGCTACGGCAATCCGACCCAAGGGCGAGTCACCAAGGGCGCGGCGGAGATGGCGCTGGCCGATCTCTATCTCTGGCGGTCGAGCTTCATGGGGAAGAATGAATGGCAGCTCGCCTCCGACTGGGCCGACAGCGTCATCGCGTCGGGGCTGTGGGGCCTGAACGACGACTACTTCAAGACCTTCCTCCCGAGCAACAAGGGCAATCGGGAAGAGATCCTGGTAGTCACCAACTCCGGGGTGGTCGACCGCACCAGCAACATCTTTCAGCTGTTCTACTATCCGCGCGACTGGGGGATCGATGCGGGGCAGGGCGGCGGTTGGGGCCTGATCCACCCGACCGACTGGTTCCTGAACAGCTACCTGTCCGGCGACTATCGGGGCTCGCGGGGCTGGGACGGCGTGAGCACCGACTCCGGGTACAT
>CBFHAJ010000043.1:0-23942 GCA_965653495.1 uncultured bacterium
GGTCAGCACGATCACACCCAGCTCCTTCGTTTCATCGCGGCGCCGCAGCTCCGTCAGTACGTCGTATCCCGACGCGCCGGGGAGCATCAGGTCGAGCACCACGAGGTCGGGGCGCTCCTCGCGCGCCGCGCGGAGCGCGTCGCGCCCCGTGCTGGCGGTGGTGACGCGGTACCCGTCCTTGGCGAGGTGATACGCCACGAGCGCGGTGATGTCGGGCTCGTCGTCGACGACCAGGATGCGATGGCTCACGGTCTCGTTCATGGCGCCTCCTGTGGCGCGACGCGCGCTGCAAGGTAGCGCAACGCACTCGTGGCTGGCAATTTTCAGCGCACCTATGTGCCTGCTCTTGGCGCTCGCCGCCGTCGCGGGACCACCGCTCCAACCTTCCGCCCATCCGTGATCCGCGTGTTCGTCAACGAGCGGCCGGTGAGCGTGGCGCCGGGGGCGCGCGTGCGCGACGCGGTCGAGCTGCTCGATCGCGCCCTGGCCGACCTGCTGGGGAGCGGTGCGGCGTACGTGACCGACGGCGTGGGCCGACCGGTGGACGCGGCGGATCCGGTGGGGGAGGGCGGAGCGATTTTCCGCGTGGTGGTGAGCGCGCGTCAGGGCAGGCCGCCGCTGACGAAAGCCGCCTTGCGTCGCTGGCCCAAGGCGGAGCTGCACGTGCACCTGGACGGTTGCCTGCGCCCCGAGACCATGCTCGAGCTGGCGCGGGCACAGCGTCTCCACCTGCCCGCCGACACACCTGATGGCCTGGCGCAGGCACTGTCGGTTAAAGGCGCGCACAGCCTCGAGGAATACCTCGCCAAGTACGAGATCACGCTGTCGGTCATGCAGACGGCGGGGGCACTCGAGCGCGTCGCCTACGAGTTCGTGCTGGACGCCGCAGCCGACGGAGTGCGCTATGTGGAAGTGCGGTACTCGCCGCTGTTGCACCGGCCTGCCCTCACGCTGTCCCAGGCGATCGAAGCGCCGCTCAGAGGCTTGAAGCGCGGCGAGGCGGAGACGGGCACCAGGGTGGGGCTGATCGTATGCGGCATTCGCACGCGCGCGCCGGCGGAGTCGCTCGAGCTGGCGCACGCCGCCGTCGAGTATCGCGGTGCTGGCGTGGTGGCGTTCGACCTCGCGGGCGCGGAGCGCGGCTATCCCGCGCGCGACCATGCCTCCGCGTTCGCGTTCGCGGCGCGCCACGGGATGGCGTGCACGTGTCACGCCGGTGAGGGGGACGGGCCGCAATCAATCCATCAGGCGCTGCACGACTGCGGGGCGCAGCGCATCGGTCACGGCACGCGGCTGGGCGAGGACCCGGCGCTGCTGGACGACGTGATCGCGCGCAAGATTCCCCTCGAGATGTGCCTCACCTCGAACCTCCACACGCACACGGTCGCGTCGCTCGCCGAGCACCCGTTCAAACGGTATCTCGACCGCGGCGTAGTGGTGACGCTGAACACCGACGGGCGCCTGATGGACGGCATCTCGCTGACCGACGAGTACTTCCTGGCCCACACCGCGTGCGGCCTGACCGAGCAGGACCTCGCCCGGGTGGTCCTCAACGGCTGTGAGAGCGCGTTTCTCCCGGACTTCGAGAAGGTGGCGCTGGTGTCCCGCGTGCAGAGCGAACTGGAGGCTCTCTAATGCCGCTGCGCCGTACGGTAGTCGCCTTCGGCGTCACGTTCGTGTGCGCGCTGCTCGTGTTCACGCTGCCGCGCTTCGCTTGGAACACGATCCAGGGCGCGGTCCACCAGCAGCGGCCCACGGCGGACACCACCCGGGCACAGGCGCCCGCTCCCGTGAGCCCCGCGCCGCAGGCGGTCCCGCGATCGCTGCCCCAGCGGCTGACGGGCGTGTTCGGCATCGCGTTGATGCTGGGGATCGGGGTGGCGTTCTCGCGTAACCGGAGCGCGATCAGCTGGCGCGTGGTGGTGTGGGGTGTGGGGCTGCAGCTCGCGTTTGCCGTGTTCGTGCTGCGAGTGCCTCTGGGGCAGGACCTGTTTCGTGGGCTCGGCGAGATCGTGACGCGGATCCTCGGCTTTTCCTACGCGGGGTCGCAGTTCGTGTTCGGCGAGATCGGCGCGCAACACTCGAGCTTCGGCGTCGTGTTCGCGTTTCAGGTTCTACCGGCGATCATCTTCATCTCGGCGCTGTTCGCGATTCTCTACTACGTCGGTGTCATGCAGATCGTCGTGCGGGCGTTCGCGATTGCCATGAACAAGGTGATGCGCGCCAGCGGCGCCGAGAGCTTGAACGTCGCCGCCTCGATCTTCATGGGACAGACCGAGGCTCCGTTGACAATCCGCCCGTTCCTGTCGCGGATGACGCGTTCCGAGCTGATGACGGTCATGACGTCGGGAATGGCGCATGTGTCGGGTTCGATCATGGCAGCGTATATCGCCATGGGAATCGAGGCCCGGCATCTCCTCACGGCCGTGATCATGACCGCGCCGGGCACGATCATGATGGCCAAGATCATCGAGCCCGAAACGGAAACACCGGACACGCTCGGGGGCGTAAAGGTGGAGATACCACGCACCGACGTGAACGTCGTGGACGCGGCCTCCCGCGGCACCATCGACGGGCTGTACCTGATGCTCAACGTGATCGCGATGCTCATCTCCTTCATCGCCCTCGTGGCGCTGCTCAACGGGGGCTTCGGGTGGCTGCACGGCGTGGTGTCGTGGTTCCCCGCGGACATCCAGACGGTCCTGGGTTGGATCTTCCGGCCGATCGCCTGGGCGATGGGCGTGCCCTGGCACGACAGCGGCACGATCGGCAGCCTGCTCGGCGAGCGCATGGTGCTGAACGAATTCATCGCGTACAAGGACCTGGGACCGCTGCGGGCGCAGCTCGATCCCCTCTCCTTCACGATCGCGACCTTTGCGCTGTGCGGCTTCGCCAACGTCAGCTCGGTCGGCATCCAGATCGGCGGCATTGGCGCGCTGGCGCCTGACCGCAAGCAGGACCTCGCCCGCCTCGGGTTCCGCGCCATGATCGCGGGGACGCTGGCGAACTTCCTCTCGGCGACGCTGGCGGGGATGCTGCTGTGAACGGTACCGTCCGCTCGGCGGCTGAGGCCGTCGCCAAGCGGCTCGACAAGCTGAAGCCGGGCGTCGCTCTCGTCCTCGGCTCCGGGCTCGGTGGCGTCGCTGACGCCGTGTGCGATCCGGTGCGCATCGCGTACAAAGAGATTCCGGGGTTTCCCGAGCCCGGCGCGCCCGGTCACAAGGGCGAACTCGTGGCCGGGACGCTCGAGGGCGTGCCCTTGATCGTGCAAAGCGGTCGCTTTCATCTCTACGAGGGCCACGCCCCCGAGGTCGCCGCCCTCCCGACCCGCGTGTTCGCCGAGCTCGGTGTGAGTACCCTGATCGTGACCAACGCCGCCGGCGGGATCCGCCACACGTTCCGACCGCCAGTCCTGATGCTCATTGCGGACCACATCAACCTGATGTTCCGTAACCCGCTCGTGGGCCCGGTCGGCCCGGGAGACGAGCGCTTCCCCGACATGAGTGATCCCTACGACCCAACCCTCCGGGCCCTGGCGCGCGAGGTGGCGCGGGCGGAGCGCATCCCGCTGGAGGAGGGGGTCTACGCGGCGCTGCTCGGCCCGTCGTTCGAGACGCCGGCCGAGATCCGGATGCTGCAGCGCATGGGAGCCGATGCCGTGGGCATGTCCACGGTCCCTGAGGTGGTGGCTGCCCGAGCGGCGGGAAAGGTCCGCTGCCTCGGCTTCTCGAGCATCACGAACGCCGCGGCGGGATTGTCGTCGCAGAAGCTCTCCCACACCGAGGTGCTCGAGGCCGGCAAGCGGGTCGCGGGTGAGCTGGAGCGACTGATCCGCGGCGTCCTCAAGCGTCTGTAATAGGCGTCACTTCCTTCCTGGTTGACCAAACCCTGACACGATCGTTGCAACGCAGCCGGAGCTCTGGCTGTCATTCTATTCGTTCCTGGCAGTTCCCCGGAGGCCGCCACTGGGGACAGCACTGACTCCGTCTGGGAGGTGCTTATGCCTCGTGACTGGCGGCTCGCAGGATTGGCGCTTGGCGTCGTGTGGGGCTGTTACATGCCCGGCGCGCTCCCCCGGAACGAAGAGGTCGTGACCACTCGGTTATCCTGGGTGGATGTCAGTCAGGTCCCGCGTGTGTTTCTCCGTCTGGGCAGTCAGCCGTACGTCGGTCCGTATTTCGTTCTCGTGAGCCAGTCGGGTCACTACTGTGCAGTCCCGGACGTGGTGTTCGTGACGGTGCGCGAGCACGATCGCTGGGCCTGCGACTGGCAGCCGCAGCGGCCGGCCTAGGGCCGGCCCACCGGTTGCGGCGGAGAGACCGCGACCTCCGACCCGATGGCGAACACCGTAGACACGGGCGTCGCGTCATTGAGATAGCGCCAGTCCGCCCCGTACAGGAATCCAAAGTCCAATCGGTAATCCACCGCGCTCACGTCGCGCACTTCCCACGCAGGGTGCGCGACGTGAAACACGGCGAGCCGCCCGTCACGTCGCACGCGACACGCCAGCACGCGCTCCTTGAAGTAGTGCTCCGCGCTGTCCGGTGCAGGCACATATTGGTGGCGAGATCCCGCCATCGTCACATGCCAGCCCAGTTCCGGGCGTCCGAGCTGATAGGAGACCCGGATGTTGGCGTCTTGCTCGGCGACCCGAACCCTGATAGGCGCCGTCCCGAATGGCTCACCGAACTTGAGCCAAGCCACGGCCGCGAGCAGCCGACTGGGCACGAACTCCCGGATGAACCACACGCCCGGCTCGCCACGGTAGCGGATGTAGGTGCGAAAGTTCACCTGGAGGTGTGAGGAGAAACCGGGGATCGGCCAGCCGCCCACGCGCACGTGATGCATCGCGAGCGCGACCAGGCTGACGTGCGTCGCGCCGTTCCAGTGGTCGGGCTCGACGCCGACCGGCACCAGGCGGCGCACGAGATCCTCCGGCGCCTGGAAGGTGAGCAGGAGCACGTCGGCCCAGCGAGCCGTGAGAAACGGCCGGTGAGACATCACAGACCCTCGGTGGGCGGACGCGGTGGAGCCGGAACGAAGTGATTGAGCGGCCCGTGGCCGCGTCCCAACCCCGGAGCCGCGGCCAGGGCGCGGTGCACGAAATCGAGCCCATCGGCCACGGCGTGCTCGAGCGGGCGCCCGAGGGCGAGACCGGCGGTCACCGCCGCCGACAGCGTGCACCCGGTGCCGTGGGTCGAGGTCGTGTCCAGTCGCGGGCGCGCGAAGCGCCGCGCCGTCGCGCCGACCACGAGCACGTCCACCAGATCGTCGCCCGCGAGATGTCCGCCCTTCACGAGCGCGGCCCGCGCGCCGAGGTCCACCAGCTCTCGGCCCGCACGCTCCATGTCGTCGGGCGTCGTGACGGCGTGACCGACGAGGATCGCAGCCTCGTCGAGGTTGGGCGTGACGAGTGTGGCGAGCGGCACGAGCCGCTGGGCGATCAGCCGCTCGGCGTCCCGATCCAGCAGCCGGTCACCCGACGTCGCGACCATCACGGGATCGAGCACGTAGTTGGGCAGCCGCAGGCGCGCGATGCCGACGGCGACGGCGTCGACCACGGCCGCCGACCCGAGCATCCCGGACTTCGCGGCGGCGGGCGGCAGATCGTCGGCGAGCGCTTCGAGCTGACGGCTGACGAGCGCGGCGGTGACCGGCTCCCAGGCGCGCACCCCGACCGTGTTCTGGGCGGTCACGGCCGTGAGCACGCTCGTGCCGAAGACCCCGAACTGATGAAACGTCTTCAGGTCGGCCTGGACTCCGGCGCCGCCGCCCGAGTCGGAGCCCGCGATAGTGAGGGCGATTCTCACGGCCGCGTGTTCTTTACATATTGAAGGCCCGGGTGCGGCCGGCCACGTGCGAGGAGCCTCATCGCCAGTAATCTGCAATCGACGATCCGCGATCTCCAACGCCGGCAAGCGCGGGGCCGGCGCGGGCTCACCGTCATCGAAGGGGTGCGGCTCGTGGAGGAGGCGCTCGCTGCGGGAGTGTCGTTCCGCGGAACCCTCGTGGCCCCGGACCTGGCGCGCACCACGCGCGGTGTGGCCCTCGTGGCCGAGCTGGAGCGCCACGCCGTGCCGGTAGAGGAGGTGGGCGCACGGGCGTTCGCGACGCTCGCCGACACCGAGACGCCGCAGGGGATTCTCGCGGTGATCGAGCCGCGCCGCTGGAGCGCCGGTGACTTCACCCTGGCCGCGGGCGAGGTCGCGCTCGTGATCGATGGCGTGCAGGATCCCGGGAACGTGGGCACGCTGATCCGCACGGCGCACGCCCTCGGCGCCGCGGGCACCGTGGTGCTGCGCGGCACGGCGGACCCCACGAGCCCGAAAGCGCTGCGGGCTGCGATGGGGGCGACATTTCGTCACCCGGTGGTCGCGCTCGACGACGGGCGCTTCGTGGCGTGGGCCCGGACCCATGGCGTGACTCTGTGGGCGGCGGCGGCGGACGGCACGCCGCTCCATCGTGCGGCGCCGAGTGGAACGGGGGGCGCCGACGGACGAGAGACCGGTCCGATCGCGGTGATTGTGGGAAACGAGGGTGCGGGGATTCGCCCGCACTTGAACGCCGTGGCCGCGCGCCGGGTTGCGATTCCGCTGGCGCAAGGCGCGGAGTCGCTCAATGTTGCGGTGGCGGCGGGAATTCTGCTCTACGAGGTGACGCGTGGCCGCTGACTGGATCGTGATCGTCGGCGCGGGGCTGGTGGGACTGTGTCTCGGCAGCTTCCTGAACGTCTGTATCGTGCGGCTCCCCGCCGACATGTCGCTGCTCACCCCACCCTCCACCTGCCCCCGCTGCAAGCAACCGATCGCCTGGCGTGACAACATTCCCATCGTTTCCTGGCTGTTGCTGCGCGGCCGCTGCCGCCGCTGCGGCCAGCCGATCTCCCGGCAGTACCCGATCATCGAAGCAGCGGTGGGCGCGATCTGGGTGGCCGCCGTGCTGCGCTATGGGGTCGGCCTGCACGCCCTGGCGGGCGCGCTGTTCGGAACCATTCTGCTCGGCATCGGTGTCACCGACGGTCGGCACTACCTCATTCCCAACGAGTACACCTGGGGCGGCCTGGTGCTCGGGCTCGCGTTCTCGCTGGCGGGCGGAGCCGATGGCTTCATCAATGCGGTGCTCGGCGCGGCGGTGGGGTTCGCGCTGCTGTTCGCGGTGGCGCGCCTGGGACAGTGGGCTTTCCGTGAGGAAGCGATGGGCGGCGGTGACATCAAGATGATGGCGATGGTCGGGTCGTTCGTGGGCTGGAAGGGCGTGCTGCTGACGGTGTTCCTCGGCGCCCTGCTCGGGAGCCTCATCTTCGTGCCGCTGTCGCTCAAGAAGAAGCGTCTCGTGCCGTTCGGGGTATTCCTCGCGCTGGGAGCGGCAGTGACGTTCGTGATGGGCGACGCGATCATCGCCTGGTATCAACACTTCCTGCACGGCGAGTGACCGATGGGTGACGGGTTCGAGGGGCTGTTCGACACCGGGAGCGTGCTCGACCGCGTCGGTGTGGAGCTGACGGCACTCGCCCGGCGTGGCGACCTCGAGCCGGTGCGCTGCCGCGATGCCGAGGTCGCCCGTGTCGTCGACATCCTGCTGCGCCAGAGCAAGAACAATCCGGCGCTCATCGGCAAGGCGGGCGTGGGCAAGACGGCGATCGTCGAAGGGCTGGCCCAGCGCATCGCGGCCGGCGACGTCCCGCCCGCCCTGAAGGATGCCCGCGTCCTGGCGCTCGACCACGTGGCCCTGCTCGCCGGCACGTCGTTCCGCGGCCAGTACGAAGAGCGCATCCGCCGGCTGGTGCGCGAGCTCTCGGCCGACCCGGACCTGATTCTGTTCGTCGACGAGCTGCACAACCTCATCGGCCAGGGAACGGCGCTGGGTGCGGCGATGGACGCCGCCAACATGCTCAAGCCGGCCCTGGTGCGCGGCGACGTGCGCGTGATCGGCGCGACCACGGGAAGCGAGTACGACAAGTGGATCCGCGGCGACCCGGCGCTCGAGCGCCGCTTCCAGCCGGTGCTGATCGAAGAGCTCGATCAGGTCCAGACGTGGGAGGTGCTCGTGGCGCGACGGCCGCGCCTGGAGCGTCACCACGCGGTCGCCATCACCGACGACGCGCTCAAGGCCGCCGTCGTGCTCACCGACCGCTTCGTGCCCGAGCGCGCCCGGCCCGACAAGGCGATCGACGTGCTCGACGAAGCGTGTGCCCACGCCCAGGCCACCGCCGCGGTTTCACCCGAGCTCGACCGTCTGATCCGGGAGCGCCGCAAGGTGGACGCGATGATCCGGCGTGGCCTCACGCACGAGAAGCCGCCCCAGGAGCCGGCCGAGGACTTCGTGGCGGAGATATTTCCGATGCTGGATCGCATCGGCGCGGAGATAGAGAGGATGCTGGGCGGACAGGCGGACAGGCGGACCGGCGGACCGACGGCGGCGACGCAGCCGACCGCCCGTCGGCCCGACCGACCATCTGCCACACTCGCGGAGCGCCGCGCCGAGCTGGATCGCTTGCTGCGCGAGGAGCTGGAACGTCAGGGAATAGTCGTTCGCGGCCAGGACATCGCCCGCGTGGTCGGGACCGCCATCGGTAAGGGGATCGAGTGGCAGCCCTGAGACGCCGCCGGCTGCTCGCGGCGGCGCAGGTGATGTTGGCGGGGGTCGGGTGCACCGAGCGGGCCAACGAGGTCCGCAGCGAGACGGAGCTGCGGCAGGCCGTCCAGCAGATGATCCCCGCGGTGGAGCGCGCCACCCACCTCACCTTCAAGCAGCATCCCGTCGTACTGCGGCGCAGCCGCGCGCAAGTGCGCGACTACGTCATCCACAAGTTCGACGACGACCTGCCTCCGGCAGAGTTGGCGGGCGCGCAGGCGGCCTACAAGCTGTTCGGCCTCATTCCCGACAGCCTCGACCTGCGCCGCAGCATGATCGACCTCCTCACCGAGCAGGTGGCCGGGTACTTCGACCCCGACTCGAACGCGCTCTACATCCCCACCGACATCGATCCCAGCCAGGCGCGTCTCGTGATCTCCCACGAGCTGGTCCACGCGCTCCAGGATCAGTACCTGAACCTCGACTCGCTGGTGGAGCTCAAGCGGCAGAACGATCGGCGCAGCGCCGCGCAATCCATCCTGGAAGGCCAGGCGACGCTGGCCCAGATCCTCGTGCTCATGCCCGAGCAGAACATCGAGAGCCTGCCGAATTTCTGGGACCTGCGCACGGCGCTCGCCGGTCAACAGCAGGGGATGAAGGTCTTCGGGAGTGCGCCACTGTGGCTGCGCGAGAGCCTGATCTTCCCGTATCTCGGCGGCGCGGAGTTCGTTCGCTGGTTCGAGCGGCAATATCCCGGGAAACAGCCGTACGGTCCACTCATGCCCGTCTCGACGCAGCAGATCCTGCACCCGGCGCGCTACGCCGCGGGCGACCGCCCCAACCGGCTCACGTTCCAGTCTCCGGCGCCCGACAGCGTGCGCTACGAGGACAATCTCGGCGAGTTCGAGGTGCGGTTGCTGTTGCAGCAGTACCTCCTGGACGACAGCGTGGCCGCACGCCTGGCGAGCGGCTGGAACGGCGATCGTTATCAGGTGCTGGGCACGGCGGGAGGGGGGGGCGATGTGCTGGTGTGGTACACGCTGTGGGACGACCGGGCGGCCGCCACCCGCTTCCTCAAGGGGCTCGAGCGAGCGTGGCGCAAGCGGCGCGCGACTGGGGGGGGGCCGACCCGCCGGCGATCCGAGGTCAAACAGCTGGTGATCAGCGGCGTGCCGGCGGTACGGCTGGTCGACTCACCCCCTGGGTGGGTCGGATGGCGTCACGTCCCCACGGTCCGGGTCACCCGCCCGGGCCGCTGATTTCCGCCCACTTGGATTCCCCCTAGTCGGTAAGTAGTTTTGTGGGCTTATGTTTACGGCCCTCTCCGCGCAGCTCGCCGCGGTCGTGCAGCGCATTACCAGCCGGGGCGTACTGACGGAGCAGGACGTGACGGAGGCGCTGCGCGAGATCCGGCGCTACCTGCTCGAAGCGGACGTGAGCTTCGAGGTCACGCAAGGCTTCGTCGAGCGGGTGGCCGAGCGTGCGGTGGGGGCGATCAAGCTCAAGTCGGTGAGCCCCGGCCAGCAGGTCGTGAAGCTGGTACGCGACGAGATCGCGGGAATGCTGGGCGGCACCAAGCAGGGCCTCGACTTCGCCTCCGTAGGCCCGACGGTGATTCTGCTCGTGGGCCTGCAGGGCTCGGGCAAGACGACGACCGCGGCCAAGCTCGCGCGCCGCCTCAAGGCGGAGCAGAAGGCGCCGGGTCTCGTGGCGGCGGACGTATCCCGGCCGGCGGCGCGGGAGCAGCTGGCGCAGCTCGCCGCCCAGGTCGGCGTGCCGTTGCTCGACGGGGAAGGGGCGCCAGGGGAGAAGGACGTTCCGACGCTGGTCAGCGACGCGGTGCGCGCGGCCGAGAAGGCCCGCTGCCGCAGCGTGATCGTCGACACGGCCGGCCGGCTGCAGATCGACGTCGCGCTGATGGAGGAGCTGAAGGCGGTGCGCGCGGCGGTGAGCCCGCGCGAAGTGCTGCTCGTCGCCGACGGCATGACGGGGCAGGACGCGGTGCGGATCGCGCGGGGCTTCCAGGAGGGCGTGGGGCTCACGGGCGTGATCCTCACGAAGCTCGATGGCGACGCCCGGGGCGGGGCCGCGCTCTCGATTCACGGCGTGACGGGCGCGGCCATCAAGTACGTGGGCGTCGGGGAGAAGCCGGACGCGCTCGAGCCGTTCGATCCGGTGCGCATGGCCGGCCGGATCCTGGGCCAGGGCGACGTGGTCACGCTGGTCGAGCACGCGGCGGCGACGGTGGATGCCGAGGCCGCTCAGCGGCTCGAACGCAAGGCGCGCTCGAAGCAGGGGATGGACCTGGCGGATTTCCTCGTCGCCCTGAAGCAGATGCAGGCGATGGGTCCGCTGAAGCAGGTGCTCGGGCTGTTGCCCGGTGTGAAACCGCAGGCCCTCGCGGCCGTCGCCGGCGGCGACAAGCGTCTCAAGCACGTGGAGGCGATCGTGCTGTCGATGACGCCGGCGGAGCGCGCCGATCCATCGTTGCTCTCGGGCTCGCGGCGGCTGCGCGTCGCTAAGGGAGCCGGCCGGCCGGTGCAGGAAGTGAATCGACTGCTGGAGCAATTCCAGCAGATGCGCAAGCTCTTGAAAAGGAAATGACGCGGTTATGGCGACTCGAATTCGGTTGCGGCGCGTGGGGCGCAAAGGGCAGGGGTACTTCCGCATCGTGGTGGCGGACTCGCGCTCGCCGCGCGACGGGCGCTTCGTGGTGACGCTGGGCCATTACAACCCGCGCACCAACCCGGCCGACATCAAGGTCGATGCCGAGCGGGCGCGGCAGTGGCTCGAGAAGGGGGCGCTCCCCACCGATACGGTGCGCTCGCTGTTCAAGAAAGCGGGAGTGCTGGGCCAACGGCCCGCGTAGTCGGGCGGCTGCGCAAGCCGCACGGGCAGCGCGGCGAGGTGGCGGTGGTGCCGCTGGTCGAAAACCCCGGCGCGGTCTTCACCCCCAAGGCGCGGCTGCTCGTGATGAGCGAGGACCGCCAGGTGGTGGCGGGGCCGCTGGTGGTGGCGCGGCGGCGCGCGTACCATCGGGAGTGGTTGCTGGGATTCGTGGGGGTCACCTCGCGAGCGGTCGTGGAGTCGTGGCGGGACCACTTCGTGGCGGTGGAAGAGACTGATGCTGCTGATTAACGTGGTGACCCTCTTTCCCGAGCTGTTCGAGGCGGCGCTGCGGGTCAGCATTCCGGGCCGCGCCGCGGAGCGGCAGGCAGTGCGCTACCGCGTGGTGCAGCTGCGCCAGTACACGCACGATCGGCACAACACCGTCGACGACTATCCGTACGGCGGGGGCGCGGGGATGGTGCTCAAGCCGGAGCCGTTCTTCGAGGCCGTGGAGGACCTGCGGGCCGGCCCGCCGATCGTGCTGTTATCGGCACGCGGCCGTCGCTTCACACACGACGATGCGGTACGCTTCTCGGTCGGCACGCAGCTGACGCTGCTGTGCGGCCACTACAAGGACGTAGACCAGCGAGTGGCGGACGGGCTTGGGGCGGAGGAGCTGTCGGTGGGGGACTTCGTGCTCTCGGGCGGCGAGCCGGCGGGCCTGTGCGTGCTCGATGCCGTCGTGCGGTTGCTCCCGGGCGCCCTCGGCGATCATGAGTCAGCCGCGACGGACTCGCATTACGACGGGCTGCTCTCGGCGCCCAGCTACACCAGACCGCCGAGCTATCGCGGACTGGATGTGCCCGCGGTATTGTTGAGCGGCAATCACGACCAGGTCGCGCGCTGGCGCGCGAGCGAGGCGGAGCGGCTGACGCGCGAGCGGCGGCCCGATTTGTGGGAAAAGGCTAGACGCCAGGACGCCTAGACGTGTAGATAGAGAGAGACTGGGGACGGGTTATGGACAGACTGCGGACGATCGAGCGTGAGGGCCTGAAGACGAATATCCCGGCGTTCGATCCGGGCGACACCGTGCGCGTGATGGTGCGCGTGCGGGAAGGCGACAAAGAGCGCCTGCAGGCGTTCGAAGGGGTCTGCATCGGACGCCGTGGCGCCGGCATCAACGCCACCTTCACCGTCCGGAAGATTTCGGCGGGCGTGGGCGTGGAGCGAATTTTCCCGCTCCACTCCCCCTCCATCGCCGAGATCGAGCTGGTGCGGAAGGGCCGGGTCCGGCGGGCCAAGCTGTACTTCCTGCGGCGCCTGGCGGGCAAGGCGGCGCGGATCCGCGAGAAGCGCGGCGTCACCGTACCCGAGACCGCCGAAAAGGAGAAGCAGGAGGCGTGAAAGGCCCCCGCCCCACGCTCGAGCGCGAGATCGCGTTCTGGAGCAGGGGCGGCGGCACACTCGTCGCCGGCGTCGATGAGGCAGGCCTCGGTCCACTGGCCGGTCCGGTGGTGGCCGCGGCCGTCGTGTTTCCTCCCTACGTAAAATTCATCCGCGGGCTGCGTGACTCGAAGCTGCTCCTCCCGGCGCGCCGTGAACGGCTCGCCCGCATCGTGCGCGCACGCGCCCTCGCGGTCGGCGTCGGTGCGGCCAGCGTCCGGGAGATCGACCGGCTGAACATCCGGCGCGCCTCGATCCTGGCCATGCGGCGTGCGCTCGACCGGCTGGGGGTGACTCCCGGCCTGGTGCTGGTCGACGGCTTGCCGTGCCCGGAGCTGGGCCGGGTGCACGAGGCCATCGTGGACGGTGACGCCCACTGCCACTCGATCGCCGCGGCGTCCGTCGTTGCGAAGACCATCCGCGACCGCCTCATGGAGGGGCTGGGCCGGCGCCATCCGTCGTACGCCTGGGAGAGCAACAAGGGCTACGGCACCCCCGATCACCTCGCGGCGCTGGCGGCTTGGGGATTCACTCCCCACCACCGCAAGAGCTTCGCGCCCGTCGTCCAGCTCACGCTGGTCTAGTCACTGCAGGTGGAGCGCCACGTCCACCGGCATCATTGCGTTCTCCAGCGCCGCCAGGACATCCTGCGGCACGGCGTACAGCTGCTGCAGCGTTCGGAGCTCATCCGCGCTCAACGGGCGGCCCCCCACTCCCTGGAACGTCGCTCCCGCATCGGTCAGCGTGATGGACGCAAAGTCGTTCCCGTTGACCTGCACGGTGAGCGTGCCGCGGACGGCAACGGCCCCCGGCACCTGAGTCACCGTGACGGGGCCGCGCGCTGTGACCGTCTGCGATCCTGTCGCCAGGCGGAAGTCGATGGTGACCGCGTAGGTTCCGCTGCCCGCGGGCTCGACCGTCGCCACCAGCGTGATGTGCGCCTGCTGGGGGCTCACGTCGAACGTGCTGGTGAATTTCGCCTGCAGCGGATTCACGTCGAGCGAAATGGTAAAGTCGACTCGGGTCGCCTGGTCGGTGACGTATCCGGTCGCATTCCCCTTGGCCGACACGAGCCCGAGTGTGCCGGTGATGGTGTAATCGCCGTAGCGCGCGGGCGCCCCGTTGCTCGTGCCCTCGAGGATCACCTCCAGCGTGTACGTACTGCCGCTGCTCAGGTCGACCAGGTCCGCGTATCCGATCTCGGCGAGCGGCACGGACGGGCGTTGTGTGAGCGGGTCGATCGCATAGAGTGCCAGCCGCACGCCGTTAGGCGGGGCCCCGGTGCGGCTCGACGCCACGTAGCCCTGCGTCGTGGTGTCCCACACGTACGTCTTGCCGAGAATGTCGCGCCGTAACAGCGCCGCCGCCGGCCGCCCAAGCAAGGCCTGTCGCAACGTTTCACCCCGGCTGGCGACAGCGGCGTAGGGTGGAAGCGGCGTCGCGGCGCGCGCCAGCGCCGCTGCGAGCGGAGCGGGGGTGGCGTTGGCGGTCAGCGCCGTCAGGCTCCGCAGGATGGGAGTCGTCACGGCGCCGTCGATCGCCTGCAACCGGGTTGCGGTGAGCGCCGGGTCCGCGAGAACCACGGGACGCGGTCCGGCCCCAGAGGCGCCATTATCGCTGCACGCCAGTGCGGCGAGGGCCACCGCAGCGCCGGCGAGTATCGTCCATCGTCTGAGCATGGTCATCCCTACCTCCCGAAAACGCTTGAGATTCACTACATGGCGTGCGCTGGACACTCCGCAGCCGCCGCGTGCCGCGCGGTCTGCAGGCCCTGTTGGAACCAGGACCGCAGCTTCCGAGGCGCGAAGTCGAGGCTCGGTCCCCGCAACGGCTCCTCGGGATGCAGCACGCGCAGCTTGAGGGACGCGACTTCGTCACCCAGCGCGGCAAGCGGGGGAGGGCTCGTGAGAACCGAGATCGACCGCAGCGCCACCCACAACCAGTGCGGTGGCGGCGGCTCGGAAATCGGGCCGGCCACGTGCGGCGCGAGCACCCAGACTTCGTGGGGCTCGGGGTTCGGCGCCGGCGACTCAGCCAGGGCCGCCAGCGCGTCCGACAGCGGCGTGGCGCTGCGCAGCCCGCCATCCACGGCCAACTCGTGACCGTTCCACAGGGGGACGGGCGGGAAGAACAGCGGGAGGGCACAACTCGCGAGCACCGCGTCGGCAAGCGTGGGGTGGGTGTTGCCCGCGGTGCGGTACGCGCCGGACAGCAGGTCCACGTACCCGATGCGCAGCCGAATGGACGAGGTCGCGACGCGCGCGGGATCGATGTGCGTCGCGAGGATGCCCTGCAGGGGACCCGCGTTGTACAGGCTCGCTCGCCGTCCCAGCACCGTGCCCAGCGCCCCGAGCCAGCGCCGGCGATAGATGTCCCGACTTCCCCGCAAGCCCAGCCAGACGGCACGGAGGTGCTCGACCTCGGCCGCCAGCTCGTCCTGATCGTGCGCCTGAGCGAGGGTCGCGGCGTTCACGGCTCCGGCGCTGACGCCGGCGATGACGTCGAACCACAGGCCGCGCTCCACGACCAGATGATGACAGGCGCCCACCTGCCAGCTGCCCTTGGCGCCGCCGCCCGCGAGTACCAGTGCCCGGCGCATCGACTCACTCGGCCGTGAACAGCGCCATGCGCTTGTCGTTGAAGGCGGCGATTCCCTCGCGGGCATCGGCGCTCTGAAACAGCTGCTGCTGCAGCTCGCGCTCCAGCGCTTGACCGGACGCGAGCGGCAGCTCGGCCCCCGATTGCACCGCCCGCTTGATGAGCCCCACGGCGCGGGCAGCCTTGTGCGGTGGGCAGAACTGCCGGGCGTACAGCGCTACCTGCTCACTGTAGTCCTGAGCGGCGAAGATCTCGTTGATGAGCCCCAGCTCTTTGCCGTGCTCGAAGGACGAGGTCTGACCCCGGGCCATCATTTCAATCGCCACGGATTTGCCCACCACCTTCGCGAGCCGTTGCGTGCCCCCCAGCCCCGGCAGGACCCCGAGGTTCACCTCGGGGAGGCCGATGCGGCTCGCGCCCTGCTTGGCGATGCGCACATCGCACGCCAGCGCCATCTCGAGTCCGCCGCCCACGGTGTGCCCATTGAGCGCGGCGATGGTGAGCTTGGGTGTGTGCTCGAGACGGTTGAGGGTTTCGTTCGCGTACAGCGAAAACTGATACAGGAACCGGGGCGTGACCCGCTGCATCATCCCGATGTTCGCACCCGCCGAGAAGAAACGATTGCCCTGCCCGGTGATGACGAGGACGTACACGTCGTCGTCGAACCGCGCGCGCACGATGGCCTCATCCAGCTGGCGCATCAGGTCGTAGGTGTAGGTGTTGGCCGGTGGATTGTCGAGCTCGATGACGGCGATGCCGTCCTCGGCGCGGTAGTTCACCAGCGGCTGTGCGTCTTGCCGTTTATCGAAGTCGATCATGGTTGCCATTGGAGAATCCGAGTCAGGTTGATGCGGCGTCCGCGGCGTCCGCGGCGTCGCCGCGTACCGCCACGACCACTTTCCCGAGCTGCTCGCCGCGCGCGAGCCGCTCGAATGCCGCGCGCGCTTCGACGAGCGGATAGGCCCGGTCGACGAGGGGGCGCAGCGCCCCGCCCGACAACGCCCGCACGACGGCAGCGTACTCCGCCGCGTTGCCGAGCGTCGAGCCCAGGATGGTGTACTGGTTCCAGAACAGCCTGCGTGCGTCGGTCACCACGCGCGGTCCGGTTGTGGCGCCGCACGTGACCAGGCGGCCGCCCTTGGCGAGGCAGCGCAGCGACTCCTCCCACGTGGCCTCGCCGACGTTTTCGACGACCACGTCGACGCCCCGCCGTTCCGTGAGAGCGCGCACCGCCTGGGACACGGACTGTGTCCGGTGGTTCAGCGTCTCGTCGGCGCCGAGCTGGCGGGCGCGCGCAAGCTTGGTGTCGCTCGAGCTGGTCACGATGACCCGCGCGCCGCGCAGCTTGGCGAGCCGCATGGCCGCGAGCGATACGCCACCGCCAATGCCCCACACGAGCACGGTCTCGCCGGCCTGGAGCCGGGCGCGCGTCACGAGCATACGCCACGCGGTGAGTGAGACGAGCGAAAACGCCGCCGCCTCGGCCCAGGTGAGGGGGCAGTCGAGCGCCGGGACGCGCGCGAGGCTCTCTTCAGGAACCATCACGGTCTCCGCCAGCGTGCCGGGGACGTGCTCGCCCAACACCTGGTAATTCACGCACAGCGAGTGTTCGCCGGCGCGGCAGTACTCACACGTGCCGTCCCAGATGCCCGGGTTGATCATGACCGGGTCGCCGGGCTTGACCGTGGTGACGTCGGGGCCGACAGTCTCGACCGTGCCCGCGCCATCGGAGCCGAGGATGTGTGGGAAGCGGTATTGGCCCGGGAGTCCGCGGACGACGAACAGATCGAGGTGATTGAGCGCCGCTGCCCGCACCGCCACGCGCACCTCGCGGGGGCCGAGCAGCGCGGGTGACCCCGGCGCCGGGACCTCGGCGACCTCGATGCGGTCCAGTCCCCCGGTGCCCCGCATGACGCACGCCCGCATCGTTCCGCGATCGTGCGGGACGAGGACCGTCGCTGGTGTGTCGGACATTGAGTGTCTCATGGGACGATTCGTCGGCGCGGCGGGCGGGGGCAAAGCGTGTGCCGCGTCGTTAGGCGGTACGGCGAGGGTGCGAACCTCTCCCGCACCGTATTGAAGCCGGTCGCGCGACGGGCCAGCCTCAGCGTTGTGCACGGTCCGTCGCGGAGGCGACCTCTCCCGACCTCTACCGACTTCTACCGCCCGACCTTTTCAGCCCCCGCCGGAATTCCGCGAGCGGACGCGTGTTCAGGATGTCCCCGGCCTCCAGTCCCGCGCGCCGCGCCAGATCTACCGCGTAGCGCATGAACGGCAGGTTGCCGGGCTGGTGACTGTCGGTCGAGAGCACGAAGTGCACGCCGTGCTGCTTGGCCGCCGCGGCGAGCGTGTCGGGGAGGTCCATGCGCTCGGGGTGACCGTTCAGCTCGAGCAGGCAGCCCGACTCCACACACGCGCGGCACAGGGCCTCGAAGTCGTACGCCATTGGCTCGCGCTTACCCAGCACCCGGCCCGTCGGGTGGCCGATCGTGTCGATCCACGGGTGCCGGGCGGCGCCCACCAGCCGGCGCGTCAGCTGCTCCTTGCTCTGCGTGAGCCCGTAGTGAACCGTCGCCACGACATAATCCGCTTCCGCCAGCACGTCGTCCGGGAGGTCGAGCTTGCCGCTCTCGAGGATGTCGAGCTCGATGCTCTTGAGGATGGTGAAGTCGCGGCTCGTCTTGTTCCAGGCGTCGATCGTCTTCCACTGCTCGCGCAGCCGCTGCGCGTCGAACCCCAGGGCCATCGTGACGCGCTTCGAGTGGTCGGTGATCGCGATGTACCCGTAACCGAGTGCCCGCGCGGCGTGGGCCATCTCGTCGATGGTCCCTTTGCCGTCGGTCGCACTGGTGTGCATCTGCAGATCGCCGCGGATCTCGTCCAGCTCGACGAGCTTAGGGAGGCGGTGCTCGCGGGCCAGCGCGATCTCCCCGCGCGCCTCTCGCAGCTCGGGGGGAATCCAGTCGAGGCCGAGCTTGGCGTACACTTCCTGCTCGGTCTTGCCGGCCACGCGTTGGGTTCCCTTGAACAACCCGTATTCGTTCAGCTTGTAGCTCCGCTCCTGCGCAATGGTGCGAAGCTCGATGTTGTGCGCCTTCGAGCCCGTGAAGTACATGAGCGCGGCGCCGTAGGCGTCGGGCTCCACCGCCCGCAGGTCCACCTGGAGCCCGCCGGAGAGCTTGACGGTCGCGCGCGTCTCGCCCTTGGACACGACCTCGGCCACGTCGCCATACGCCGCAAAGCGATCCATCACCTTGGCGCTGTTGCCCGACGTCACGAGGATGTCCAGATCGCCGATGGTCTCGCGCCGGCGGCGGTAGCTGCCGGCCGCCTCGATCTGCTTGATGCCGCCGCCGGCCTTCAGATACGCGAGGATCGCCTGGGCTTGCGTCTCGGCCTCATTCAGCAGCATGCGCCGCTCGCTGACCTGGGCCTGCCCCAGACCAGCGCGCATCTTCTCTTCCATTTTCGGGCCGAAGCCCTTGAGCTTCTGGACCTTGCCCGCGTCGAGCGCCTTCGCCAGGTCGGCGGCCGACTTCACCTTCAGCTTCTTGTACAGCAGCTTGACCCGCTTGGGGCCGAGCCCCGGGATGCGCAGCAGGTCGAGCAACCCGGCCGGCAGCTTGGCCGCGAGCTGCTTGCGGAGCGTCAGCTCGCCGCTGGTGACGATCTCCGTGATCTTTTCCGCGAGGTCGTCGCCGATGCCGGCGATGTCGGTGAGGGGTTTGGTCCCCCCGCTGACCAGGTCCGACAACGGCTCGGGGTAGTCACGGATCGTGCGCGCGGCATTGCGGTACGCCCGCACCCGGAACGGATTGGCGTCCTGGATGTCCAGCAGGTCGGCCACCTCGTCGAACACGCGGGCGATGTCGGGGTTCTGCATGAGAGGTCGGTAGAGGTCGGCAGAAGTCGGTAGAAGACGGTAGAGGTTGCAGCGCCCATCGGCAATAGCCTCTCCCGACCTCTGCCGACCGATCCCGACGTTCTACCCTCCTCTTGCCGCCTTCCCGTTCCCATGCTAATTCACCCCCGCCCTTGCGCACCACGTCCCGGAGACCCTAGGCCATGACGTGCGGCATCCGCTCCTTCGCGCGCCTACCGGTGGTTCTGGTCGGCGCGGTCCTCGTGCTGCTCGCCTTCCCGGCAGCGGTTCCCGCCCAGTCGCAGGCGACGACGGGCATCATCCGGGGCGTGGTCGTCGATCCTGGCGGCGCGCCGGTCGCCAACGCGCAGGTCGTGCTCCACGAGATCCAGACCAACTTCACACGTACCCTCACGACGGACGCCGCGGGCAATTTCGCGGGCACCCTCCTTCCTCTCGGCATCTACGATGTGAGCGCGCGGGCCGTCGGCTTCGCGGAGGTGAAGCAGACCGGCATCGCGCTCGGCGTGGGGGAGGAGCGCGCGGTTCGGCTGGCCCTCGCGGCGGTCACGCTCCCTGCCGTGACGGTGGAGGCGCGCCGCGAGGTCGTGGATGTCACCAGGCCGGAGGCTTCCACGGCGCTTTCCGCCGCCGCGGTCTCCGGCCTTCCCAATAACGGGCGCAACTACATCAACCTCACGCTGCTGACGCCGAACGTCGCCATCGTGCAGGGCCCGGACGGGGACGAGCTGTCGATCGGCGGTCAGAAGGGCATCCACAATAACGTCTCGGTGGACGGCGCCGATTTCAACAACCCCTTCTTTGGGGAGCAACGTGGTGGCCAGCGGCCCGCGTTCACCTTCAACCTCGATGCGGTGCAGGAGCTGGTCGTCGTGAGCCAGGGCGCCAATGCCGAGTTTGGGCGCTCGTCCGGAGGCTTCGTGAACGTGATCACGAAGTCGGGAACCAACGACCTGCGCGGGTCACTGCATTACTACGGCAAGTTCGACGCCCTTTCCGGCTCGCCGGAGCACACGTTCCCGTCGGGTGCCGTCGAGACCTTCAACCCCGACTTCCGCCAGCACCAGTTCGGGTTCACGTTGGGCGGGCCGCTCAAGCGCGACCGCGCGTTCTTCTTCGTCGCCTACGACCAGCAAGTCTATGACGACGTGAAGCAGCGCAGTCGTCCCGACAGCCCGCAGCTGGACTCACTCAAGTCCTTTCTCGGCACGGCGTACGGAGGCGTGCTCGCCAATGACTTCGGATCCATCGCGCGGACCAACGACGCGCGGGCCGCGCTCGTCAAGCTCGACTGGCGGCTGAGCCAGCGCCACAATCTGTCGCTCAAGTACAACTACACCTGGTCACAGCAGCAGAACGGCACGTTCGACGTCGACACGTGGGGCGCCAGCGCCAACGGGCTGGAGAAGGACTACTCCAACGCGGTGAACGGGAGCCTCCAGTCGTTCCTGAGCTCCAGCGCCTCCAACGAGCTGCGCTTCCAGTATTCGCGGGAAGATCGACCACGCCCCTACGACGGGCCCAACGACCCGGTCTCCCGCACGCCGTTCAAGGACACCGACGTTCCCTTCGATCCATCATTTTCGCAGGGCATCCGCATCGGCATGCCGTTCTTCCTGCCGATTCAGGATCACGATACGCGCGTTCAGCTCCTGGACAACGTGTCGGTATCGCGCGGCAATCATCTCTTCAAGTTCGGGGCCGAGTGGGACCGGACCGAGACGGTGCAGACGTTTGTCGGCTTCGCAAACGGCCGGATGGCGTTCACGAGCGTGACGGGATTCATCAACTACGTCACGCAGGGTTCGGGGTACGTGGAGTGCCATGACACCGTGACCAACGCAAACAGCAGCAACAACACCGGTGGCTGTCCGGCGAACAACGTCATCACCGGACCGGTGGCGCTCTACCTGCAGTTCGCCGGCGTGCCGCCCCTGACCGTCGACCAGGCGGGTACCCAATCGATCGTGCAGAACGAATACGCCGTGTATCTCCAGGACACGTGGAAGCCCACGTCGAGGTGGACCCTCAACTACGGGCTCCGCTGGGAGGCGCAGCTCGAGCCGGCGCCCATCACGCCTCCGTCCCAGGTGTTCTTCGCGCCGTTCATCGGACAGACAGTCACGAACGCGCAAGGATCGTTCACCTTCCCGTCGGACGGCACGATCCCCTCGGACAAGAAGATGTTCCAGCCCCGGTTCGGCTTTGCATACGACACAAAGGGAGACGGACGCCAGGTCATTCGAGGGAGCGCGGGCGTGTACTACGCGCGTATTCCCGGGCTCAACCTCGCCAGCACCCGCAGTACCAATGGCTCGGTTGGACAGACGTTGTTCCGTAACAGCGCGCTCATTCCGGTTCTCGGGCGGCCGCCGGCCTACGACAGCCTGTTGGCGAGTCCGGCCAGCGGGCCGTTCGACCCGGACGTGTACGTGTTCGACAAGAACTTCCAGAACCCGCGGACCATCAGCGCGTCGCTCGGCTACGAGCGCCAGATCGGGACGAACTTCGCCGTCTCGGTGAGCTATTTGCACGAGAGCACCGATCGCCTGACCCGCTTCATCAACCGCAACGACGCGGCGTTTGGCAGTCCGTGGTCCACCGGGCTCGCGCCCGGAGGCGCCAACGGGGTCGCGACGCTGTGGACGGTCGAAAGCACGGCGCGGTCGCGCTACAACGGGGTGACCGTCGGGCTCGGACGCGTGCTCGATCCGCACCTGCAGTTCCAGGTCAATTACACCCTGTCGTTCGACAAATCCGACGATGATAACGAGCGGGATCCCTTCACGCTGCGTTATGCCAATGTCGACTCCCTTGGTAAAGAGTACAACTGGAGCGACCGCGATCAGCGGCACCGTTTCAACGCGTGGGTCCTGTCGAACGTCGGGGGCTTCGCGATCAACAACCGGGTGAGCATCTATTCGGCGCAGCCGCGCTCGCTCAAGTGCGGCGCGAATAACCTCCCCACCGACACCACCGCTGCCACGCCGGCGCAGCGGATCTGCCCGGACGGGCACATTTTGCCGCGCAATACGGGTCGGAAGGACAACACATTCTTCTCGTGGGACCTGCTCGTCACGCGCGACCTGTCCGTCGGGCGGCCCGGTCAACGCCTGCAGGCGATCCTCGAAGTGTTCAACGTCCTCAACACCGACAACTTCAAAGATCCTGCGTCCGGCACGACGTATCTGAACTTCGACGGTACGATCCGCTCCGGCTTGGGAGATCCGCGACAGCTGCAGGTGGGAGCGCGGTGGGTGTTCTGAAAAGCAGGTTGTGAAGGACGGTGGAGGAAGGTGGAGGGCGGTGGAGGGCGGTGGAGGTCGCCCGCTCGCCAACCTCCTCCACCCTCCACCGACTTCCACCGTCCTCCACCGACCTAGCTGACAGCGATCTCCTTCCCCATCCCATGCATCAGGTGCGGCTTGCCGTCCTTGGCGTCCGGCCAGAAGCACAGCAGCAGGTAGTGCCCCGGCGCGAGGGTCGTGGTGAACTGGGAGCGTCCGCCGACATCGAGCGTCGTGACCCCACCCAGCCACTGGCCGGTCGGCAACGGGCCCTTCTCGCCCCCCTGCTCCCACGCAATGAAATCCTTCAGCGACTTGCCCGGCGCGAGGGCGGCGATCACGACCTCGTGCCCCTGCGCACCGGCGTTGTTGACCTGCACCACGTGCCGGCCCGCCGTGAGCGGTTGAGATAACTGGAAGTCATAATCGGTGAGCGTGATCGTCACGTCCGCTGCTGGATCGGCGGCGGGGGATGCCGACGCTGGCGCGGCGGTCACGACCAGCGGGTGCATCATGCCCTTCATGACGTGCGGGACGCCGTCCAGGCTGGGAATCCAGCACACGAAGATGTACGCGCCCGGCTCGAGCGTCTGTGTGGCCATCGCCGTGTCGCCCAGCGTCACGGCGTTGGGACCGCCGACGAACGCCATCCACGGGGGCGGCGGTGCATGGCTGTTCATCGCGGCCGCGAGCCCCGCCTGGAAGTCCGCGGCCGTTTTGCCGGCGCCCAGCCGGACGAGCGACGCGTGGTGCAGCTCCTTCCCTTGATTGATCAGCCGCAACGTCGTCAGGCCGGCGGGAATCGTGTCCGGGGCCGCGAATGCGTAGTCGATCGCGGTGATCGTCACCAGGTTGGGTCCTGCGGCTTCCGGGGCTGGCTGACGCGTACACGCGACCGCCACGGCCAGGCTGGCGAGCGCCAGTCGGCGAGGGCTCATCGAGACTCCTTTCGTTCAGGTTTTTTTGAGGAGGACAATCCCTGACATGCGACGCATTTCTTCCCGTTTCGACTTGGGGTACAGCTTGCCAACGAGATTCCACAACCAGGCGAAGCGCATCGTGCGCTTCAGCCGCAACGACTCGTCCCAGGTGGCGCGGAACTCCGCTTCCTGCCACCCGGCCGCGTGGAAGAACGCCGTTCCTTCGGACGGAGCGAATCGGAACGGCGCATTCCCCGCCGCCACGGCACGACCCCACGTCCGCTCCATCATCTTGAGCAGACGCGGTGACGCGATGTCGATCAGCCACCAGTTGAACGGCCGGGGCGTGGCGAGATCGACGGCCAGCGCTGCCACCTGCTCCGGCGCGAGATAGATCAGCAGCCCCTC
>CBFHAJ010000044.1:0-23402 GCA_965653495.1 uncultured bacterium
AACATCGTCGGCTGTTCAGCGCTCCGGGGCGGCGTGAATCCAAAATGCCGGTAGGCGTTCCCGGTTGCACAGCGGCCGCGTGGCGTGCGGGCGAGGAAGCCCTGCTGCATCAGGAACGGCTCGTAGACTTCCTCGAGCGTGCCGGCGTCCTCCCCTACGGCGGCCGCGATGGTGGTGAGCCCCACCGGGCCGCCCTCGAACTGCTCGATGATGGTCTTCAGGATCCTGCCGTCCATGTCGTCGAGCCCGAACTCGTCGACATCCAGTCGCTTCAACGCTTCCGTCGCGACCTGGGCGGTGATTTTGCCGCCGGCGCGCACCTGCGCGTAATCGCGCACGCGCTTCAGGAGCCGGTTGGCGACGCGCGGCGTGCCGCGCGAGCGGCGGGCGATCTCCGCGATCCCCGCCGCATCGGCCGGGACGCCGAGGATGCCCGCGGACCGGCCGATGATCTGCGCGAGATCGTCCGGTGGATAATAGGAGAGACGCTCCACCAGGCCAAACCGTGCGCGCATCGGCGGCGTGAGCAGGCCAAACCGCGTGGTCGCGCCGATCAGCGTGAACCGCTCGAGCGCCATGGGAATCGTCTGCGCGTGCGGGCCCTCGGCGATCCGTACATCCACGCGGTAGTCCTCCATGGCCGGGTAGAGGAACTCCTCGAGGGCGGGACGCAGGCGGTGCACTTCGTCGATGAACAGGATGTCGTTCGCCTGGAGCGACGTGAGCAGGCCGACGAGATCACCCGCCCGCTCGAGCACGGGACCCGAGCTGGTGCGGATGTTGACGCCCAGCTCCTTGGCCATCAGCAGCGCCAGCGTGGTCTTGCCCAACCCTGGCGGTCCGAAGAACAGCGTGTGGTCGAGTGGCTCGCGCCGCTGCTTCGCGGCGTCGATGGCGATCTGCAGCGACTCTTTGACCTTCGCCTGGCCCACGAACTCGTCGAGCCGCGAGGGGCGCAGGGCCGCGTCGGTCAGGCGCTCGTCGGGCAGTGCTTCGGGGGTGGTGACCTGGGTGCGAGAACGCGGCTCCGTGCTCACGCCGCCCGGTTCCCCCACGGGCGCGCGCGCCAGCGTACCGGGCGGGCGTCGGCCTCGAGCTCGTGCTTGGTATGGCAGGTGACGCACTCGTCCTCGGCGCGCGTCGCGCCGTCGCCAACCAGCAGGCGGTTGGTCGAGCCACAGCGCGTGCAGATCCACTCGGCCGTCGCGGGCATCGTCACCCTTTTCTGAGGAGTTGCAGGGCCCGGCGCATCAACGTCTCCGTGTTGGCGGCACTGCCGCCAGCTCCATCACCAGCGAGTGCTTCGCGCAGCGCACGGTCGGCTTCAACGGTCGCGTAGCCGAGCCCCTCGAGCCCGCGGAGTGCCGCCTCGGCGGCGCCGCCAGTGGGAGCGCCGGTCGCTCCCGACCCCTCAAACTCGCCCAGCTTATCGGCCAGTTCAAGCGCCAGGCGCTCGGCGGTCTTCTTGCCGATGCCGTTTACGGAGGCCAGGAGCGCGATGTTGCGCTCCTTCACGGCCCGCGCCCCGCGCTCCAGGCCCAGCGCCGACATGAGCGCGATCGCGATCTTCGGCCCCACGCCGCTCACGCCGATCAGCCGCTGGAAGAAGCGGCGCTCGGCCTCGTCGTGGAAGCCATACAACGACCAGCCGTCCTCGCGCACCACCAGCTCCGTGGCGAGGCTCACGGCATCGCCCACCGCCGGGAGCCGCTCCATCACGCCCAGCGGCACCACGATCTCATAGCCGACGCCACCCGCCGTGTGGATCAGGACGCGATCCGCCTGCTTGGCCGCGAGCCGTCCGGCGACCTGCGCGATCACGTGCGCAGGATGTGAGCGAGCGCCACGGCCACGCCATCGGCCGCGTCGGCGGGATACGGCGCGTGCTTGAGCCGGAGCAGCCGGGCCACCACGCTGCCCACCTGCGCCTTGGGAGCACCCCCCGCGCCGGCGACGGTCTTCTTGATCGTGGTCGGCGGGTACTCGGCGATCGCCAGCCCGGCCTGTGCGGCGGCCAGCAAGATGACGCCGCGCGCGTGTCCCAGCACGAGCGTGGTATGGACGTTCTTATGGTAGAATGCGTTCTCGAGTGCCAGCGCACCGGGTTGGTGGCGCGCGATCAGCTCGGAGATCTGGGCGTGCAGCTCGAGTAACCGAGTGGGAAGCGCGCTGCGACCGGTGAAGCGGATGACTCCGCACTCGACCAGCCGGCCACCACCCAAGCCCGCGCCGTTGCCGGTCTCGACCACGCCGTAGCCCGTGACCGACGTGCCCGGGTCGACGCCCAGGACCTTCACGTCACGCCGTGGCCGCCGCCAAGGCCTCGGCGTCGATGTCGAAGTTGGACGACACCTTGGCGATGTCGTCCATTTCTTCGAGCGCGTCGATCAGGGCGAGCAGGTGCTTTGCGTCTTTCACTTCGACCTTGACCGTGCTCTTGGGAAGCCGCGCGATCTCGGCGGTCTGGACCGGGATCTTCTTGGCCTTGAGGCCCTCGGTGATCTGATGCAGCTGGCTCGCCGGACCGGTGATGAGGAAGAGGTCGCCCTCGCGCACCATGTCCTCCGCGCCCGCGTCGAGTGCCGCCTCCATCACCGTATCCTCGTTGGCGCGGGTCGCGTCGACGCTGACCTGCGCCTTGCGGTCGAACATCCACGCGACCGAATTCGCGGCGCCGAGGTTGCCGCCGTGGCGTTGAAACACATGGCGGATCTCCGCGACCGTGCGGTTGGCGTTGTCGGTGGTTGCCTCGATGAACAGCGCCGCGCCGCCGGGGCCAAAGCCCTCGTAGCTGACTTCCTCGTAGGTGACCCCCTCGAGCTCGCCGGTGCCCTTCTTGACGGCCCGCTCGATGTTGTCGAGCGGCATGTTCTCGGCCTTGGCGGCGTCGATGGCGGTGCGGAGCCGGGCGTTCCCGTTGGGATCGCCGCCACCCTGCTTGGCGGCGATCGTGATTTCACGGATCAGCTTGGTGAACAGCGCGCCGCGGCGGGCGTCGGTGACGGCCTTCTTCCGCTTGATCTGCTTCCATTTACTGTGACCGGCCATGGGGCACCCGTTGCACGTTGCACGTCGCACGTTCCACGACACGGCACCCTCGTGCAACGTGAGACGTGGAACGTGCAACGCCGTCTAAGTTACACCTTTCATCTATCGGGATCGAGCATGTCCTCAAACCTCATCCACCGTCGGTAAAAATACAGGTCCACAAACCCTGTGGGCCCGTTGCGGTTCTTGAGCACGATCAACTCGGTGGCTCCGTCGACGCCGTGGCCCGGATTGTACATCTCCTCGCGGTACAGCCCGAGCACCAGGTCGGCGTGCTGCTTGATCGCCCCGAGATGGCCGAAGTCGTCGAGCGCAGGGCGGGCGTTGGGGCGCTTGGCGTCGAACCGGGGCAGCTGCGAGACGACCACGAGGGCCACCTGGCGCTCGAGCGCGAGCGCCTTGAGCCGCTGCAGCACCAGAGCCAGATCTTCGTCCTGGGTCGAGCGCGCCACATTCGCCGGCGACGGCACGAGCTGCAGGTAATCCACGACCACGAGCCGCAGCTGCTCCAGCGGGTCGAGACGCTCCGCCACCGCCTCGAAGCTCGGCGCCGCGAGCGGCAGGATCGAGAGCGGCAGCCCCCGCAGCCGCACCGCCGCGCCGCCCACGCCGGCGCGCGTCTCCTCGCTCAGCTTGGCGGTGCGCAGCTCGTCGATCGCCACGCGACCCTCGATCGCGAGCGCGCGCTCCATCAGACGCTCCTCGTCCATTTCGCCTGACAGGAGCGCCACCGTGGTCCCCCCCCCTCGCTGCGCCACGCGCAACGCCAGCCCCAGCGCGAGGGCCGACTTGCCCGCGCCGATGTCGCCGCCCAGCACCACCAGATCGCGGCGGCGCAACCCGCCGCCCAGCAGCCGGTCGATCGACGGGAAGCCCGTGGGAACGGTGTCGCCCGCCGGCTCGCCCGGGTGCTGCTGATCCACCCGCTCGACAAGGGACTCGGGCGAGGGGGCTGCGGCACGACGTTCCAAGCGCTTTGGTCTCATGCCTCCCCTATCCGTCTATCCGTCTCACCGTCTACCCGTCTAGCCTCTATAGATGTAGACGGGCTGCCCGTGCTGCAACGGCGGCGGCCTCCGCGGCCTCGCTGCCGAGCACCTCCCGCGCGGGCGCCACGAGTTGCGACAGCACCAGGGCCGCGGCGGTCGGGGTAGCCGGCTCGAGCTGCTGGCAGGCGGCCCCGAGCGCGCGGCGCAGCGGGCTCGGGAGGGCGAGACTCGCCAGCCGGGCCTCGAGGGCGCGCAGCCGCCGGCGGTGGTTCCGCGCCGTGAGGGGGTGGGGGGGGAGCAGGGCCTCGGCCGATCGAATCACGAGCCAGAGGGCGAACAGGCCCTGGCGCTCCGGTCCGCGCACCGCTTCCGCGACCAGCCCGATCAACCGCTCCTCGGCCGGCGTGGTCGACCGGATCACGCGACCAGCCGCTCGACCGCCGCGGCCACGTCCGCCGGCGCGATGTCGGTCAGGCAGCGATGATGGCCGAGTGGGCAGGCGGCGGTGCCGGTAGCGGAGCAGGGGCGACACTCGAGGTCGCGCTCGAGCACCACCGAGCGGGCGCTGTACGGGAAGAACCCGAACTGCGTGACCGTCGGTCCGAACAGTGCGACGACCGGCGTGCCCACGCCGGTCGCCATGTGCATCACGCCGGTGTCGCCCGACACGACGACCCGGGCGCGCTGCAGCAGCGCGCCGGTCTCCTGGAGCGAGAACTCTCCGGCCGCGCTGGCCGCGGCACCGGCCGCGACGAGCTGTTGCGCCAGCCCGCGGTCGTCCGGTCCGCCCACGACGACGGCGCGGTATCCGGCGGCCCGCAGCCGCTCGCCCAGCGCGGACCAATGGGCGATGGGCCAGCGCTTGGTGGCGTGCGCAGCGCCGGGGGCGAGGGCGGCGAGCGGCGCGTCGGCGAGCGCCCGCTCGGCGAGCCACTGGTCCACCCGTCCCGTGGCTCCGGCCGACAGACAGAACTCGGGGGGGCCGCCGTCGGGCCGGGTATCGAGCTGCCGGGCTGCCTCGAAGTACCGCTCCGCCACGGGAGTCCGTCGGCGATAGGCGTCGACCTTGGCGGAAATGAGGAGCGAGCGGGCGAGCTTGCGCTTGCGGTATCCCGACCAGCGGCACCGCACCAGCAACCGCAGGCCGGCGCTGCGGATGCTGCCGTGCAGGTCGAGTCCATGGGTCGGTGACAGGGTGCGCAGGCGGCGGGCGAGATGGCGGATCGGCTCGTCGGGCTCCAGCGCCACCACTTCGGCGACATGCGGGTTGTCGGCGATGAGCGGCGCCATGGCCCGCTTGGTCACGTAGACGAGCCTCGCCTCCGGGTGACGCCGGGCCAGGGCGCGCACGAGCGGCGTGGTGAGCAGGATGTCGCCGATGGAGCTGAAGCGGACCAGGAGGACACACAGCACGCCGCGAAGTTACGTTCGCGTTGCCGGGGTTCGCCAGTCGCCATTAGCTTTGGCCTATGGCGCGGCCGAAAACCATTCTCTGGGTCGACGACGAGGTCGAGGGTCTTGCCGCTCACCGGCGCTTCCTCGAGGACCAGGGCTTCACGGTCGCGTCGGCCGCGCACGGTGACGACGCGCTCGCGCTGCTGCGCCGCCAGGCGTACAGCATCGTGCTACTCGACGAGCAGATGCCCGGCCGCCGCGGCCTCGAGCTGATCGGCGAGATCCGCGCGATCGACGCCGGCATGCCGGTCGTGATGGTCACGCAGAGCGAGGACGAAGGGACCCTGCGCGAAGCGATCGGCATCGAGGTGGACGATTACCTCGTGAAGCCGGTGCAGCCGCGCCAAATCCTCTCCGTGGTCACCCGGCTGCTCGAAGGCGACCGCATCCGCCAGCAGCGCCTCGCCCGCGACTTCGTCACCCGCTTCCGCGAGCTGGAGGGTCGCCGGGGCGCGACGCTGGCGTGGCGCGAGTGGATCGAGTTCGTGGCCGAGCTGGCGCGCTGGGAGGTGCGGCTGGCCGCGGCCAACGAGCCGGGCCTGTCCGACGCGCTGCGCGCCCTGCAGCGCTCGCTGCGCAAGGACTTCGCCGAGTACGTCGCGCGGCAGTATCCGCGCTGGCTGGCCGCGGCGGAGGGCGACCGCCCACCGCTGTCGGTGGACGTGGGCGCGGAGTTCCTGGTGCCGGTGCTCAAGGCCGAGCGGCGGGTGCTGTTCATCGTGGTCGACTGCCTGCGCCTGGACCAGTGGGAGGTGCTGCGCGACCTGGTCACGCCGCTGTTCGACGTCGAGGAATCGCACTACTACAGCATCCTGCCCACGGCGACGCCGTTCTCCCGCAACGCGATCTTCTCGGGCCTGTTCCCCATGGAGATCGCGGCGCGCCACCCGGACTGGTGGGGCCAACCGTCCGACGAGGAGAGCCTCAACGCGCACGAGAGCGAGCTTCTGGCCGAGCAGCTGCGCGAGCTGCTCGATCGACCGGTGCCGGTGCGCTATGAAAAGGTGTTCAGCTCGGGAGAGGGCGACCTGGTGCGGCGGCTCCCGGCGCACCTCGCTCAGGATGGCGTGACGGCGCTGGTGTTCAACTTCGTCGACCAGCTCACCCACGGCCGCTCGGAGAGCGCGATTCTGTACGAGGTGGCGCGCGACGAGGCGGCGCTGCGCAGCCTCACGCGCACCTGGTTCGAGCGCTCGCCCGTGCTGGCGGCGCTGCGTGAGGCGGAGCGCCGCGGCGTGACCGTGCTGCTCACCACCGACCACGGCTCGATCCACTGCGAGACGCCGGCGACCGTGTTCGCGAAGCGCGATGCCACCGCCAACCTGCGCTACAAGTTCGGTGAAGACCTGCGCAGCGAGGACGCCGAGGCGGCGATCGTCGTCGAGGACTTGAAGGGGTTCGGTCTCCCCGCCGGAGGGCTGGGCGTGCGACTGCTGCTCGCAACGTCGGACCGCTTCTTCGTGTATCCCACCAAGCTGCGCGAGTATCAGGCGCGTTACCGCGGGTCGTTCCTGCATGGGGGCGTCACGCCGGAGGAGATGATCTTGCCGGTCGCCCTGCTCACGCCGCGAGGGCGGCGCACGGGAGGAGGGGGCGGGGGGGGGGGACCGGGCGGGGGAGGACGTTGAATGGATCGGGGCTCCCGCCTGCTGCAGCTGCTCCGTCCCTACACCCCGTTGTTCGTCGTCAATCTCGTCGCCACCGTTTTTTCGTCGCTGCTCGGTGGGGTGACGTTCGTGCTGCTCATTCCCTTCTTGCGAACGTTGTTCGGGCAGCGGGCGCTGCCCGACACCGGCGGCTCGATGGTCGAGCAGGTGCTCAACGCCGTGATCGGCCCGCTGCTCGCGGCCGGCTCTCCCCAGGCGGCGCTGCGCAACGTGGTGCTGGTGCTGCTCGGCACGCTGGTGCTCAAGAACGTGCTGTCCTATGCGGCGGCGCTCGCCAGCGTGGCGATTCAGGAAGGCGTGGTGCGCGATCTGCGCGTCCAGCTGTTCGGCCATCTGCAGACGCTCTCCCTGGGCTTCTTCCAGAAAACCCGTGGCGGCCAGCTGCTCGCGCGGGTGATCAGCGATACCGATCAAGTGAAGACGGTGATCACCGCGGTGCTCGCCTCGCTGCTCCAGAACGTGACGCTGATCGTCGTGTACGTCGCGATTCTCGTGGGGCTCTCGTGGCGGCTCACGCTGGTCGCGCTGGTGTGCGCGCCGCTGCTGGTGCTGATTGTGCGCCCCATGGTGAGGAAGGTGCGCCGCCGCTCGCGCGAACAGGCCGATCAGCGCGGCGAGCTCACCAGCCTCGTGAGCGAGCTGGTGGCATCGATCAAGCTGGTGCGGGCGTACGTGGCGGAGTCGTTCGAGGCGGACCGATTCCGCAAGCTGGCCGACCGCTATCGCCGAGGCGTGCTGCGGGCCCAGCGCTACGCGCTGGCCACGAGCCCGGTGAGTGAAGTGTTCGCGGGCGTGGTCGTGCTGCTGATCTTCGTGGTAGGGACGACGCTGGCGCTGGGCCAGGCCGCCACACTCCGGCCCGAGGTGTTGATCGCCTTCATTGCGGTGGCCCTGCAGCTCATGTCGCCGGTCAAATCGGTGGCCAATTATCCGACCGCGATGGCGGGCGCCCTCGCCGCCGCGGACCGGGTGTACGAGGTGCTCGACCTCGCCGCCGAGGAAGGCGACCGGCCCGGCGAGGTCCCGGCGCGCTTCGAGGAGTGCATCGAGTACCGGGAGGTGGCGTTCTCCTACAACGGCCAGGCGCCCGTGCTGCACGGCGTGGAGCTGGAAGTGCGCCGCGGCCAGGTGGTCGCGATCGTGGGTCCCTCGGGGGCGGGGAAGACCACGCTCGTGGACCTCTTGCCGCGCTTCTACGAGCCGACCCGCGGGACGATCATCATGGACGGCGTCCCGATCACGCGGTTCACGCGGCGCAGCTTGCGCTCTCTGATGGGGATCGTGTCGCAGGAGACCATTCTCCTGAACGACACGGTGTTCGCGAACATCGCGTACGGGCGCAGCGACTTCACGCTCGAGCAGGTGCAGGCGGCGGCGCGCGCCGCCAACGCGCACGACTTCGTCTCCCAGCTCCCCGAAGGCTATCAGACGCTACTTGGCGAGCGCGGTACGCGGCTCAGCGGCGGTGAGCGCCAGCGCATCGCGATCGCGCGGGCGCTGCTGCGCGATCCGCCGATCCTGATCCTGGACGAGGCGACGAGCGCCCTCGACATGGAATCGGAGCGGCTGGTGCAGGAGGCGATCGACCGCCTGATGGCGCACCGCACGACGTTCGTGATCGCCCATCGGCTCGCGACCGTGCAGCACGCCCACCTGATCCTCGTGCTGGCGGAGGGGCGGGTGGTCGAGCGGGGCACGCACGCCACCCTGTACGCCGCGGGCGGGCTGTATCGCCGGTTGCACGACATGCAGTTCCGGCCCTGACATGATCTCGGGGTTCACCATCGTTCGGAACGCCGTTCGCCTCGACTACCCGATCGTTCCGGCGATCCGCTCCATCCTCGACCTGTGCGACGAGGTCGTGGTCAACGTGGGTGCGTCGGACGACGGGACCCGAGAGCTGATCACCGCGCTCGGCGACCCGCGCATCCGGATTCTCGACACGGTGTGGGACTTCTCGCGCGGCGGGCACACACTCTCCGATCAAACCAATCGCGCCATGGCGACCTGCAGAGGCAGCTGGGGCGTGTACATCCAGGCCGACGAAGTGCTGCACGAGGCGGGCGCCACGTTGTTGCGCGAAGCGATGCGGGAGGTGTCGGCGGTCGGCCTGGTCGAAGCGCTTCTCGTCGAATACCGCCACTTCTACGGCGACTTCGATACCCTCGCGACCAACCGGCACTGGTATCGCCGCGAGGTGCGGGTGGTGCGGCTCGATCGCGACATCCGGTCGTATCAGGACGCCCAGGGATTTCGTGTGGGCGACGGGCTGCGCCGCGTGCGGGCACGCGCCACGGGCGCCGTGATGTTTCACTACGGCTGGGCGCGGGCGGGGGGAGGTGGGGGTGGATCGGTGGCCACGAAACTCGCCGCGTCCAAGGAAATCTTTCTGCACGCGAGAGAGCGGCTCGAGCAGCGCGAGCGGGTCGGGCAGCTCGAATGGACCCCGCTGCTGCGTCGTTTCACCGGTTCCCACCCACGCGTGGCGGCTGACTGGATCGCCAGCCGGCGCGGGATGGGGGGAGGCATCCCGCCGCTCAAGGCCCGGCGCGTCAAGCTCAGTGATCTGCGCTTCTATCTCTCGGACTGGATCGAGCGGCTGACGGGCACGCGCCTGTTCGAGTATCGCAATTACGTCGTCGTGTGAGACCACGCGAGCTGACGTCGAAGAACACGCATGCGGTCGTGGCCCGGCTGCTGGCGGCCGAGCCACATTGCCGCGTGGTCCTCGACATCCCGTGCGGCGAAGGGGCGTTTCTCGAGCGGCTCCGGGACTTGGGGCTCGACGGGCACGGCTCCGATATCGTGAACCGACTTGCCCAGGCTGGCGTAACCGCCCCGTTCACCGCCGCCGATATGAACGCGCCGCTGCCGTTTGCGGACGGCGCGTTCGACGCCGTGGTCTGCATCGACGGGATCGAGCATCTGGAGCGACCGTTCGACTTCGTGCGAGAGTGCCGCCGCGTGCTGCGCCGCGGTGGCGTGCTGATCGTTTCGACCCCCAACATCAGTGCGCTGCGCTCGCGCTGGCGCTGGTTGCTCACGGGATTCCACAACAAGGGCAAGGTGCCGCTCGATGAGCAGGCGCCCAATCCGTGGCACCACGTGAACCTGCTCTCGTTTCCGGCGCTCCGGTATCTGCTGCACCGCCAGGGTTTGCGGATCACGGCCGTCGTCAGCAATCGCGTCAAGCCGATCAGCTGGCTCTACCTGCCGCTCTGGCCCGTGTCCGCGCTCGTCACGGCGCTGGCGTTCCGCCGCTGGGAGAAGGATCCGGCGCAACGCGCCCGCAACGCCGAGATCCGCCGGCAGATGCTCGCCCCCGCGGTCGCGTTCGGCGAAACCATGATCGTGAAGGCGGTGCGCCAGTGAGCGGGTTTGCGGGGGCACGTGTGGTGCTGCTCGCGGCCTTCAACCAGCGTTATCACCGGAGTGGTTTCGCGCTCGCGGCGGCCCTTACGTCGCTGGGATGCGAGGTCAGGCGCTGCGAGGAGCGCCAGCGCGGCTGGAGCGCGATCCTGGGCCAGCGGCTCGACGCCCGCCTGGCCGATCTCCTGGCGCGCGAGCCCGCCGATGTCGTCCTCGTGTTCAAGGGCGCGCGCCTCCCGCCCGAGGACGTGCGCGCGCTGCGCAGCCGTTTCGGCGGCCGCTGGGTCAACTGGTTCCCCGACGATCCTCATCAGTTCGAAACGTCGTCGCGACTCGCTCCCGCCTATGACTGTTTCTTTACGCACGACAGCGCGAGTGTCACGCGGCACCGCTACGCGGGCGCGGCGGCGTACTATCTGGCCTTCGGGTGCGATCCCGAATACCTGCGGCCCTTGGCGGTGACGGCTGGCCGTATCGTCCCGCTGGTCTTCGTCGGGTCGCGCGATCCGGTGCGCGAGCCCGTGCTGCACGAGCTCGACGACCTCGGCCTCGCGACGTGGGGGCCGGGCTGGCCGCGAGGTGCGCTGTACGGTGACGCATTCGTGCGCGCCCTCTCGGGCGCCGTGGCGGGAGTGAACGTGCACCAGCAGTTCGGTCCGCGGGGCGATCCGGCGCGCTACGGAGCGGGCGCCAACATGCGCGTGTTCGAGCTCGCCGCCGTGGGAACGCCGCAGCTGTCGGACGCGAAGGCGGACATCGAGCGCCACTTCACGCCGGGGCGCGAGATCGTGCTCTATCGCAGCGTCGAGGAGCTGAAGGAGCGGGCCCGAGAGCTGCTCAGCGACGAGCCGCTGCGCCGCTCGCTCGCCGACGCCGCGCGTGAGCGCGCGCTGCGCGAGCACACCTGGCGCCATCGCATCGAAGAGCTGCTGACGGTCACCCTGCGCTAGCGAGATGGGGGGGGGGGAGCCGGCCGTCCGGGGGCCAACCGTCCGGTCTCGAGCAGCGAGCGATACATCCGCAGGTACTCCTCCGTCATCACCAGGTGCGTGAAGTGTCGCTCGGCCCAGGTGCGACAGGCGTGCGGATCCCAATCGGCCAGGCGGCGTCGCAGCGCGACCAGCTCGTCGAGCGTGGTTCCCAATCCGCCCACGTCAGGCCCTATAAGCTCGGGCAGGGAGCCGCGGGGCGAGCCGATCACCGGCGTCCCGCTCGCGAATGCCTCGGGCACGTTGACGGGGCAGGGGTCTTCCCAGCGTACGGGCATCCACAGACAGCGCGCGCCGGCGAGCAGCTCGCGCTTCTTCGCGCCGCCGACGTTCCCAACGAACCTGACGTAGCGAGACAACCTCGGCCGCCAGCCGCCGGCCAGCTTGAGTCGCACGCGGCAGGCTTTGGCGGCGGCGATCGCGACCTGCCACCCCTTGACGCTGTGCAGCCGCGCGAGGAACAGGTCGTAGTCGCCTTTGGTCGCGCGGAACTCGTACTCGTCGAGCCGCACGCCGTTGCGGACGAACACGTCGGTGCCGTGGCGGCGCGCGTGATCCTGGCTCACGCAGATGGTGCGCTCGTCGGCTTGCCGCCCGGGGCCGAGGTTGCCGTGCAGCGTCCACACCGCGGGTACGTCGAGCGGCGGGAAACGCAGCGGGCAGTGATAGTGCATGAGATCGACCGGCTCACTGACGTACGCGCGCAGCGCGAAGCCCGGTCGCATCACTTCGTCGTACGACACCTCGACAACGCGCACGCCGGCGACCTTACTGCCCTTGGGGGCGAGCAACGTGACCTGATGCCCCAGCTCGACCAACCCCTGGCACAGCCACACCACGATGCGCTCCGCCCCGCCGTACTTCGGGACTGGCAGGCGGACGTGATGGAATTGGACGATGTGCATCAGGCGGGGACGCAGGGGGTCACGCGTCCCGCGGGCAGGGCTCCGGTCTCGAGCAGATGGCGGTACATGCGCAGGTACTCGCCCGCCATGACGACGTGCGTGAAGAACTGCAGCGCATGGGCGCGACACGCTTCGGGCTCGCGTTTCTCGATCCCCTCGGCGGCCGCGATCATTTCTTCCATCGTGTCGCACAGCGCGCCCACTTCGGGTGCGATCAGCTCCGGGAGCGCCCCGCGCCGGGTGCCGAGCACGGGCGTGCCGGAGAGCAGCGCCTCGATGGTGACGAGACCGAACGGCTCGTCCCATTGCGCCGGGTTCCAGAGACAGCGGGCCCGCGCGAGCAGCGCCGCTTTGGTCGTGCCGTCGACCTCACCCACGAACTTGATCGAGCCGGTGAAGCTCGGCCGCCAGCCACCCGCCACGATCAGCCGGTGGCCGCTGTGCTTCGCGGCTTCTACGGCCCAGTGGTAGCCCTTGGCGCTGTGCAGGTTGCCGAGGAACAAATCGTATTGCGACGGCCGCCGGGGAAAGCGCCGGAACACGTAGTCCGCGGGGTCGAGTCCGTTGTAGACGAAGACCTCGCTGTTGTGGCGCCGGGCGTGATCGCGCGATAAGAAGATGCTGTTAGGCGACGCCGCCTCGCCGCGCTTCAAATTGCGGTGCACGGTCTTGACCATCGGCGGTCCCGCCGGAGGGCGGGAGAGGGGGAAGTGCATGTGCAGCAGGTCCGCATCGCGCGGGATGTATGCGGCGAGCGCCGCGCCGTCCGTGAGCTTCCTGGGCGGGACCGCGATGACGCTCGCTTCGGGGACGCGCGTCCCTGGCGGGGCGAGCAGGGTGACGCGGGCGCCGAGGGCCGCGAGGCCGCGCACCAGGGCCACGACGACGCGTTGCGGGCCGCCGTAACCCTTCGCCGGCAGCGGCTGTTGGGAGGCGACGGCGATGTGCATGGGCGAAATAGTATAACGGCGCACGCCAGCGGGGATGAGGGTCTAGTGTCCGAACTCCCAGAATCGCAAATTTGGGAATGCTCTCGTCCCTGGTGGACCTCGTCCGGGTCGCGCTGTTCGCGTTAGCTCATGTCGTGGGCGGCAGCATGGGCGGGGCGATCATCGCCGTCTCGCTGCTCGTGCGTGTCGCGTTGCTGCCGCTCACCCTGCGCCTCGCGCGCCGGGCCCTCGCGCAACAGGCGCTCCTCGAGTCTCTCCGGCCCGAGCTCGAGCGTCTGGAGCGGCGCTACCGGAGGCAACCGGAGAGAATCGCCAGCGAGAAGCTCGCGCTGTACCAGCGAGCGGGCTATCAGCCGGTGAGTTTGAGCGCCCTGCTCGGCACGGTTGTACAGCTTCCGGTCGTCGCGGGCGTGTACGGTGCGGTACGCAGTGGGATCGCGGCGGGCGCGCGGTTCCTGTGGATCCGAGATCTGGCGCGGCCGGACGGCATTCTGGTCCTGGCCGTCGCGGGAGTCACGGCGCTCGTCACCTATCTGGGCGCGAAGGCTGGCTCGACGGTGGCTCGTCCGGCGACGCCGCAGGTGCTCGTCGCGACGGCTCTGACGATTTTCATTCTGTGGAAGTCATCCGCGGCACTGGTGCTGTCGTGGGGGGCGAGTGCAGTGGGGAACTTGGTGCAGGCGTTGCTGCTGGCCAGGAAGGCCAGACCAGAACGGTGAGTGTGTCACGTCCTCACGGGCCGCGAGTGAGATCCCGGTTGTAGAACCAAATAGCCTGTCGCATGTGCTCCAGTCCGCCCTGCTGCGCGGCTACCTTTGTCCCATGCCCGCCCGCCCCCTCACGATCCTCCAGCTGACACATCAGGGGGGGGGGGTCGGGCTCGACGGTCATCATTGCCAACCTGAGCAAGCAGCTCGCCCGTCGCGGCCACCGCGTGCTCATCGGGTGCCCGCCTGACACCCTCCTCGCGGGAATGGCGCGCGACGCCGGGCTCGAGCATGTGCCGCTCGCCTTCCGCCGCCTGGCTCCCCTCGGTAACGCGCTCCAATCCACCATATCCACAAACAGCGTCGACCTGGTGAACAGCAACGCCACACGCGACCGCCGTGCCCTCACATGGCTGCGCTGGCGCGGGCGAATGCCGCAGCCGTTCGTCGTAACGCGCCACACCATGCCGCTTACGTCGCCGGCCGAATTGCTGGCCGTCGGCTTCACGGCCGATCGTACCATCGCGGTGAGTCACGCCGTGGCGCGCGGCCTGCGGCGACGGCTACACCCCTCGGCCCGCTTGCGCGTCGTGCCTAACGCGATCGACTGCGACCGGGTCGACGCACCGCCCTCCGAAGCCGCTATGGCGGCCGCGCGCGCCACCCTCGGCGACCTCGCGGGTCGACCCATGGTCCTGATCCTGGCGCGCCGCAAGGACCAGCACATCTTGCTCGAGGGACTCACCGCGCTACAGCAGCCGGTGATCATCGCGTGCGTCGGGATCGAGGGCGACGACGAGCTGCACGCAATCGAGCGTAACGTCCCCGATCGGCATCGGGTGGTCTACGTGCCGTTCACCGACCGGCCGCTCGCGTTCTGCCGCCTCGCCACCGTGTCGGCACTGCCATCGCGCATCGAAGGGCTTTCGATCGCGCTGCTCGAATCGATGGCACTGGGACTGCCCGTCGTGGCGTCGGATGCCGGCGGCAATCCGGACATTATCAAGTCGGGCGAGACCGGAGTCCTGGTGCCGCCACTCGACCCGCGGGCCTGGGCAGCGGCGCTCGACCGCGTGCTCGGCGATCGTGCCTTCGCCCAGCGGATCGCGCGCGCCGGACGCGACCTGGTGCGCCGCGAGTACACGCTGGAGCGGGCCGCCGAGCGGACTGAGGCCGTGTATCGCGAAGCGGTGGAGCGACGGGGCGCGCGGTGAGCTCCGCGCCCCCGCCCCCCCCAACACTGTTCCTCGCCCTCAACTTTCCGCCGTTCGGCGGCGGCATCGCGCGCATGATGGGCGAGATCGCCGCTCGCTACCCGGCACACAGTCTCGTCGTGTCGACCGGCACCTGGCCGAGGAGCGATGCGAGCGACCAGAGGTTTCCGCAGACCATCGACCGTGTCCCGGTCGGCGCGAAGCGGTTGCGCACGGTGAACGGACTGGTTCGCTGGACCCGGCGCGCCGGCTCCCTGGTGCGCCAAACCCATCCCGGGTTCGTCTGGTGCGACGAGGTCAAGCCCGCCGGCTACACGGCGGCGTGGTTGCAGGCTCGCCAGGGTGTGCCGTTCGGTGTGCTCGCCCACGGGGCGGACCTGCTCCTGTTGCAGGCCAAGCTGCGCCGCTCGGGTGTCAAGCGCTGGACCGCTGCCCGGATCCTGGAGCGTTGCTCCGTGGTGGTCGCGAACAGTCACTGGACTGCCGGGCTCACGCGCTCAGTGGTCGAGTCGCTCGGCTGCCATGACCTCGCGCGCAACGTACGGGTCGTTCACCTCGGCACCACGCCCGACACGTTTCGAACGGGGATTGACCCCAGCCCAGCGAGACGGCTCTACAATCTCGACGCGGGAGCAGGCCCGTTGCTCCTCACCGTGGCCCGGCTCGATTACCACAAGGGGATCGACACCGTGATTCGGGCGCTGCCGGCGATCAGGGCCGCGGTACCGGGCACGCGCTACGTTGTCGCGGGGATCGGGAGCCGGCGCGCCGCGCTCGAGGCCCTCGTGGCCGAGCTGGGCCTGGGCGACGCGGTGCGGCTGCTGGGGTTCGTGCCGGACGAGGTACTGCCGGGCCTCTACAACGCCGCGGATCTGTTCGTGCTCGCGTCCCGGCGGTACGATCTATTGGTCGAGGGGTTTGGCATCTCCTGCGTGGAGGCGTCGGCGAGCGGCCTGCCCGTAATCGCCACCCGTTCCGGGGGGCTTCCCGAGGCGGTGCGTGAGGGTGAGACCGGGCTGCTGGTCGAGCCGGACGACCCGGGCGCGCTTGCCGCCGCGATCATTCGTGTGCTGAAAGACGAGGGTTTGCGGCGCAGGCTAGGCAGCGGTGGACGCGCGGCTGCAGAGACGTATTACAACTGGGATCGCGTCACCGCCGAGCTGATCCGGATCGAGCGGGAATTCCGGCGTCCGCGAGAATAGATTAGTCACGACATGACGACTCTGCTCCTGGCCCAGGACTTTCCCCCGCGCGGCGGCGGCATCGCCCGGCTGCAGGGGGAGCTGGCGATGCGGTTTCCCAAGGGCGAACTCGTCGTCTCCACCCCGGCCGATCCCGACGCGGCCGAAGTCGACGCGGGCCTCCCGTCGGTTGTAGATCGTCTCCCGATCGGCGTACAACGCACCAAGACGCTCCCGGCGGTCCTGTTCTGGTCGCGCCGCGCGGCGAGCCTGGCCCGACAGCATCGGGTGCGGTTCGTGCATTGCGGTAATGTAAAGCCGGCGGGATATCCCGCCCGCTGGGTGTACGAGCGCCTGCGCGTGCCCTACAGCCTGTTTCTTTACGGGGCCGACCTGCTCAGCGAGCAGCACCACATCCGCCACTCGAAGCTGAAACGCCGCATTGCGCGCGCGATCTTCGGGGGCGCCGCGGCCCTGGTCGCGATCAGCAGCTGGACGCGCGACCTGGCGCTCGCGATTCTCGGCGACCTGGGCCTCGACGGGCACGGCCAGCGACTGCGCATCGTGCACCTCGGCACCGACCCGGCGCGGTTTCGCCCGGGGCTCGATGCGCATGCCCTGCGCGACCGGCTCGGCTTGCCCGACTCGGGCGGACGCTGGCTCGTCACCGTCGCCCGTCTCGAGCGACACAAGGGCATCGATACGGTAATCGAGGCACTCCCCGCCATCCTGGCCCGTGCGCCCGACGTCCGCTACGCGGTGTCGGGGGCCGGGCCCGACCGCGAACGCCTGGAGAAGCTCATCGAGCGTCTCGGTCTGGGCGACCGCGTCCGGCTCGTGGGCAACCTCGGGGACCAGGACCTGCCCGCGTTTTACAATCTTGGCTCGGTGTATGTCGGCGCGTCGCGGCGCGCCGATCGGCTCGGCGTCGAAGGGTTCGGCATCTCGCTGGTCGAGGCGTCCTCGAGCGGCTTGCCAGTTGTGGCCGGCAACTCGGGAGGAATTCCCGACGCGGTGCGGGACGGCGAGACGGGATTTCTCGTTCCGCCCGAGGAGCCGGCCGCGTTCGCCGACGCGATCTGCCGGTTGCTCGCCGATTCGGCCGCGGCCCAGCGCATGGGATACAACGGGCGGCGCGCGGTGGAGACGCATTACAACTGGGATCGCGTCGTGCGCGATCTTCGCGACATCGAAGCGCAGGTCGTCGCCGGCGCTTGAGCCTGCGCCGCGACCTGCGCTGATGGACGACATCCGCTGGTTCGCGCCTAATCGTTTCTGTACCCTGGTGGTCCCGCGGCTTGCGGCGCGCGGGCTCACGATCGCGCTCGAGGGCGACCGTCCGGCGCGGCTCGCCATCGCGATGGACGCTCAGGTCGCCGCGGCCGCCCACGCGTACGCCGCGCGCGTCCGCTGTCCGCTCATTCACTACGTGTGGGACCTGCCGCCCTGGCGGCTCGGTCGGGGCCAGCCCGACTGGGTGTGGTATGCCATCGGGCGCTATTTCCGCGTGCCGCGGCTGGGTCGCCGCTACCGGGAGCGCCCTGGCTACTACAGCCGGCTGCGCTTCGTCGCGGCGCACGCCCGCGAAGTGTGGGTCCCGAGCCGGCTCACGGCTGAGAGTGTGCGGGAGCGGTGGGGATTGGAGGCGCGGCGAGTTCCGTTCTGCTTCGATTCGGATCGGTTCACACCCGTGTCCCCGACAAGCGCTTCCCCGCGCGGGCTCTTGAGCGTATCACGCCTCACGCCACAGAAGGATCATGCGGTGGTGATTCGCGCGGCGGCACGCCTGCGGCCTGCGCTGCCGGTGCGCATCGTGGGCTCGGGCCCCCCCGCCGAGCGCGCGGCGCTGGAGCGGCTCGCCGGCGATCTCCGGGTGACGTGCGTGATCGAGGAAGGGCTCTCGGACTCGGGAGTGGTGGCGGCGTACCACGCCGCGGAGGTGGTCGTGTGTCCCAGTCGGTTCGAGGGTTTCGGGCTCACGCCGCTGGAGGCGATCGCCTGCGGGCGACCGGTGGTCGCCTCCGACATTCCCCCGCACCGTGAGTTCCTCGGCGCGGCGCCCTATTACTTCGCGGTCGGAGACGACGACGGCCTGGCGGCGGCGATCACCGCGGCGCGCGCGGGACCTGCCCCCCGGTCGGACGCGTTACGCGAGGTGAGCATCGACGCGGCGGCCGCGCGCTTCAGTGCCGGCGTCGCGCCCTATCTGCGTTAGCCGGCGGCGTCCGCCGCCTTCGGCTCGGCGGTGGGCCGGGCGCTGATCGCGTAGGTCGGACAGTGCCGGATGAACTCGCCGTCGATCGGCGACCAGTCCTGCTGAGGGCGCGTCACCACCGCCTTGCCCTGCGCGTCCAGTACGAACATCCCCGGCGGCGCCTGCACCAGGCATGCACCGCACCCGATACAACGCTCGCGCTGCACACGGATCGTGACGCCGCGGCGCGGATGTACGCCGGCATCGCCCCGCGCCGGCCACTCCTCCGGCCGGTCGAGTCCGGCGACCGTGGCGCGGTAGCCTTCCTCGACGATCTCGCGCAGGTGGTCGAAGTCGAACGCCGAGAGGTGCTCGACGCGCGGGTGGATGTAGTAGATCGGCGGCGTGGTCCACTCGCGCAGCCGCAGCTCGAGCAGCGCCTGCATTGCGATCTCGGTGGCGCGCGCGAACACGGACGAGAAGCCTTCTTCCTGCGTATCGGCCCGAAACGCGTTCGACGCCGACACGTCGACCGCGAGGATCAGGTCGGTGCCGAGGATGCGCGCCGTGCCCACGGGGAGGTTGTCCACGGTGGCGCCGTCCACGTAGAAGCGCCCGCGGATCTCGCGCGGCGGCAGGAAGCCCGGAATGGCGCACGAGGCGAACACGGCGTCCTTGATGGCGATGTCGTCGAGACCCTCGAGCCCCCAGAACACCTGCATTCCGGAGTTGACGTCTACGGTGTTCACGATGAGGGGGCAGTCGAGCTGCTGGAAGGTGATGTCGCCGACGAGCCGATGAATCAGGAGATCGAGGGGCTCGCGGCGAAACAGGGCGGGGGAGCGCATTCGCTTGAACGCCATGTCGGCGTGCGCCACCACGAACACGTCCTTGCGGCGCAGGCGCACCGCTACGTCGCGCAGTTCGGGAATGCTCTTGCCGGCGGACCAGGCCGCGCCCACCAGCGCGCCCACGCTCGAGCCGACGATCTGGGTCGGCACGAGGCCGCGCTCGGTGAGCGCCTGCAGCACGCCGATGTGGGCGACGCCTTTCATACCACCGCCGCCCAACACGAGGGTGAATCGCGTCTGGCTGTCCAAATGATCCGCCGCTTGCCCGGAAGGTGAGCCTCCGAGTAACGTAGTCGTGATCCCTAGCCCCGCGCTACTCATGCGCCGTCGCCTCGCGCCGAATCGCTGGACCTTTGCTGGCCTCACCGTCGTCGCCGCCCTCGTGATCGCTGCGCTCACCGCGCCGCTGCTCGCGCCCGGCGACCCCTACCACGGCCAGCTCGCCAACGCGCTTCATGCGCCCTCGCGCGCGTTCCCGCTCGGTACCGACGCGCAGGGGCGCGACGTGTTGAGCCGGGTGCTGTTCGGCGCGCGCCTGTCGCTCACCGTCGGGCTCACGAGCCAAATGATCGCGCTCGTCACCGGGCTCGTCCTCGGCCTGGCGGCGGGCTTCTACGGCCGCACCGTGGACGCCGTGCTGATGCGCGCCGCCGACGTCACGCTCGCCTTCCCCTCGCTGCTCCTCCTCATCGCCGTCGCCGCCGCCGTCAAGCCTTCACTTCCCGTGATCTGCGTCGTGATCGGGGTCGTCGGCTGGGCCGGGATGGCGCGGCTGGTGCGCGGCCAGGTGCTGGTCGTGCGGCGCCTCGACTACGTGCAGGCCGCCCGCGCGCTTGGCGCGTCCGACACGCGGCTCGCCACGCGGCACGTACTGCCCAACGTGCTCGGCCCGGTGATCGTCGCCGCCACGCTCGGCGTGGGTGGCGCGATCATGGCCGAGGCCGCGCTGTCGTTCGTGGGCCTGGGGGCGCCGCCTCCGGCGCCATCCTGGGGTGCCATGGTGGCGGACGGCCGCGACCTGCTGCGCGTCGCCCCGTGGGTGTCGCTCTTCCCCGGGCTGGCGATCGGCCTCACTGTCCTCGCCGTCAATTTGATCGGCGACGGGTTGCGTGACGCGCTCGACGTGCACGCATGACCGACATCGCGTATCACCCGACTCGACTGCGCGCGGTGCGTGATCAATGCCGCGCGTTGCGCGCGGCCGAGTTCCCCTGGACCGCCGACACCGTCTACCTGAACAATGCTTCCATTGGGCCGATCCCCGAGCGCACGCGGCGGGTGCTCGACGAATTCACCGCCAAGCGCACCGCGCCGCATCTGTTGCCCGATCGCGAGCTCCAGGCCGGGCTGCAGGCAGCGCGCGCCGCCGTCGCCCGGCTGCTCAACGCCGACCCGGCGGAGATCGCCCTCGCCACCAACACGAGCCACGGGCTGAACCTCGCGGCCCGGGCGCTGCCCCTGAAGCCCGGGGACGTCATCCTCGTCTCTGACCGCGAGTTCCCGGCGAACATGTACCCATGGCTACTCTTGAAAAAGCAGGGGATCGACGTCGAGCTCGCGCCCTGCGCGAGCGAGGGCTGGCCCGACGAGGACTACCTGGTCGAGCGGTTGCACGACCCCAGAGTGCGTGTGCTCGCGGTTTCGTTCGTGCAGTTCTCCAACGGCTATCGTGCGGACCTGGGTCGGCTGGGCGCGGCGTGCCGGGCCAACGGCACGTTCCTCGTGGTCGACGGCATCCAGGGAGTGGGGAACTGCGCCCTCGACGTGCGCGACACGCCGGTCGATATCCTCGCGTGCGGCGGCCAGAAGTGGCTGCTCTCCCCCTGGGGGTCGGGGTTCGTGTACGTGCGGCGCGAGCTGATCTCCGCGCTCGAGCCGGCGGTGGCCGGCTGGATGGCGTTCGAGGGGACCGACGACTTTTCCCGCCTGACCGACTACAACCCGACCTTCCGCCCCGACGCTCGCCGCTTCGAGATGGTCACGCTCCCGTTTCAGGACTTCCACGGCATGACGTCGTCGGTCGGGATGCTCACAGAGCTGGGATTGGACGACATCGCGCAGTATGCGCGCACGCTGCACGAGCCGGTGTTGCGATGGGCGGACGAGAACGGCGTGCGCGTGGCGTCACCGCGCGAGGAGTCGCACCGCTCCGCGATCATCTGTCTCGCGCCCGAGCATCCCGCCGAAGCGTATCACGCGCTCAAGCGCGCGCACGTGGTGTGCTCGCTTCGCGAGGGCGCCATCCGTCTGGCCCCGCACTGCTACAACACCGTGGAGGAGATGGAGCGCGTGTTGGATGTGCTGGATCAGCTAGAGTAGGAAAACGCGTTACACGTTGCATGTCTCACGTTCCACGTGGGACGTGGAACCTGCAACGTGCAACGCAGTCACATCACTGCCCCCCGGTGCCCATCCCCCCACCCCGCCCACGCCACGAACAGCCATCCGAACACGAGCCCCCCGATCGCCAGCGCGAGCTCCGAGGACGGCGGCGGGCTGAACAGTGATCCGAGATACGACAGCAACAGGACGGCGACGAAGGACCAGAAGCCATAGCGCCCGACGCCGTCGCGCGCCTGCGTGCCCCTCGCGTACAACCACAGCCCCGCAAGGAACATCACGCACTCCGTCAGGACTGTTCCAGGGACGGAGTTCCAAAGCCCGAGGCCCAAGCCCCTTCCTCCTGGGAAGAGCGGCATGTCGGGACGGTGCGTAACGAAGTCGAGCACCCAGTGACTGACGACCAGCAGCCCGATGACCACTCCCGCCCGACGGTCGCCCGCGCGCCCGCGATACAGCACGCCGAACAGCACGCCCCATCCGATCAGCATGATCAGGCTGTGGGAGATCGGGATGGAATCGAGCCAGAGGTTGAGGAAGGGATTGGGGCCGGGAACGAGGTGCGCGGGGCCGCGCGCTTGGCGGCGAGCGCCACGGCGTAGTGACCGATGAACATGCGCGTCTCCTACGATTGGCGACGCAGCAGCGCGTACTCCTTCTTGCCCTTGCGGAGCAGAACGTTGCCGCCGGCCAACCAGTCCGCGGGGGTCAGAGAGCGCTCGACGTCCTTCGCTCGCTCCTGATTCACGTAAACGCCGCCCTGCTCGATCTGCCGGCGTGCATCGGCCTTGGATTTCACTAACCCCGCCTGCACCAGCGCGTCGACGAGTGTGACCCCATCGACCGATACGGCCGTCGTCGGGATCTCCCGCGCCATCTCGTCGAACACACCCGCCTTCACGTTGTGGGGGTCGAAGTCGCCGAACAGGATCGCGCTGACGCCGGTGGCGTTCTGTGCGGCCTCCTTGCCGTGCACGAGGGTCGTGACATCTTCCGCGAGCACAGCTTGAGCCTCGCGCTCGCCGGGATCCTTCGCATGCGCCTTGAGCAGGCTCGAGATGCCCTGCGGTCCGTCCTTGGGCAAGAAGGTGAACAGCTTGAGGTAGCGCTCCACGTCGCGGTCGTCGACGTTGATCCAATATTGGTAGAACCGATAGGCCGAGGTGAGCGCCGGATCGAGCCACAGGGCCCCCGCCTCCGACTTCCCGAACTTCGCGCCCGACGCGGTCGTGACGAGCGGCGCCACCAAGCCGTGCGCGTCCTTGCCCTCCACCCGCCGGATCAGGTCGATGCCCGCCGTGATGTTGCCCCACTGGTCGCTCCCGCCCACCTGGATGGTGCACTGCTTGGTGCGCGCCAGGTGCAGGAAATCGTACGCCTGCAGCAACATGTAACTGAATTCGGTGTAGGAGATGCCGGCTTCGAGCCGCGCCTGCACCGACTCCTTCTGGAGCATGATGTTGACAGTGAAATGCTTCCCGATGTCGCGCAGGAAGTCCACCAGCCGCTGCTCGACGAGCCAGTCGGCGTTGTTCAACACCAG
>CBFHAJ010000045.1:0-23175 GCA_965653495.1 uncultured bacterium
CGCTGTTTTGGTGCTGCGACTCGCTGTTTGAGTGATCCTGCTCGCTGTTTTGGTGTTGCGGCTCGCTGTTTGACCGACCCTGCTCGTTGCTTCGGTGAACCCGCCAGTTGTAGTGGCGGAGCCGCTCGCTGTTTCGGTGAGCCGACCGGCTGATTCGCGTGGGTGAGCCGCCAAGCTCGCGCGGTCGCTCGGAATCACAATAGGGTTACACTGAGCAAGCGACGAAATGGCAAATCGTTATGATTGAACCGGCGCTCGGGTGGCGAAACTGGTAGACGCACGGGACTTAAAATCCCGAGGGAGGAAACTCCCGTGCAGGTTCGAATCCTGCCCCGAGCATTGAATCGAGCCGCGCCTGAATGCGCCACGGATGATGTAGGCACGCTACTTCCGGGAGCCTCAATGGCTACAATGCCGAGGTCGGCGTTCGCCACGCGCTTCGTGTGGCCCACCGTGTCTGTTGGCCTTGAGGCTGGTTCATAGCGACGCTGTTCTGGAAGCGGTGAGCGCCCCCACCGAGTGTTATGACTTGTCGTGCGGGACCCAAAGTTGGCGGGCGCGGCGTCACTCAAGAGGCAGTAGCGCAATTGGAGTCCGTCCCGTTAGGCTGAACCATGGTGCCTTTGCTCGCAGATGGGCGACCCCCGCGCAGGTTCGAGTCCTGCCCTCGGCACTGTAGCGTCGCGGCGACGACAACGTGGTCACGTGCGTGTGACTCAGCGCACGGCATGACGGGTCGGCCCCGATAGGTTGATTCGATCAGCTGCTCAGGTGTGCAACGATGGCCGGCATGTGGGCCCGACTCCGGGCCGATCTCAACGTCAGACTGCGTCGTGGTGCGTGGTATCGCATCACGCAGCTCGGGCCGCTCCAGGCCGTGGTCGAAGTGCGCGGCCAGACCCTCCAGGTTCCATCCGCGTTTCTCCAGGTGATCGACAGCCCGCCGCGAGTGTGGAGCATCGTTCCGCGCCCCAGCGACGCCGTGCGGCTGCCGCGGGACTGGGGCGACCGCTATGCCGTTTGCCCCAGCTGCCGCGCCCGCCAGGCGCTCGAAGGCCGACCGGGCCGCATGGTTTGCCAGCGTTGCAGCGGCGAATTCAAGGTGGGATGGACCGAAGGCTGAGCTTGACCGTCTCCTGACCCGCCAGGTGCAACCTTTTGGGTGCCCTCCACGTCTTACAGTCCGAGCCGTAGCGGTAAGACCAGCCGTTTTGGAGGCATTCACAATGCGCGTTTACGCTCTGTTGCTCGGTATCGCCCTCACCTCCGGCTACGCCTACGCGGCGCACGTCGCCGTGTCCTCCGTTGCCCCGGGCCGGTCGACGACTGCGGTCCCGGCGAGCGACGCCAACGGCCCCGTGTGGTACGGCGGCGTTCTCGATCCGATCGTCGTGGAGGCGCCGCGCGGCGGCGAGCCCCAGACCGCGACTTCGAAAGACCGGGTAGTGAGCCGGCCGACGATCCGCTGCGTCGGTGCGGATCGGTCCAGCGTTCGTACGATCTCCTGACGGGTCGGGGGGGAGGGCTCCCTCCCCCCCTTTTCTCGCTCCCGACTCTCATAGACCCACGGAACGACAAGCTCGGCCATCCTCGCCCGACGCTCGAGAAACCCGCTCTCGCGAAACGCCGTACTACCCGCCAGTATCTAACCCCAGACGGATCCGGGGGGGGGGGACCGATGAGCGCGTTTTGGGATACCTGGCGCAAGGACATTATTCGGGGCGCCGCGCTGTTTTGCGCGGTGCTGATCGTATTTTGGGTCGGCAAGTCCGCCGTGAGCGGCGTGCGCCGCCGCGTGACGGAAAGCCTGCCGATGGCACTTCGTGACCTCCCCCATCAGTTCGACGCCGATTTCGACGCTGGTCCGCGCATGAGCGGTGCGGCGTGGAATTACCGCGCCCGCCTCGAGCCGAAGCAGTGGCTCTGGATCCATAACATCCGCGGCTCGGTCAAGGTGGAGCCGACCAAGGGCAGCTTCGTCGACATCTCCGCCGTGAAGACGTACCACTCCTCGGACCCCTCGAGCGTGCAGCTGGTCGCGACGCCCTACGAGGGCGGTGTGGCCGTGTGTGCCGTGTGGCAGGGCCGGAGCGAGCGCTGTAGTCCTAAGGAAGGGGACTACAACATGCGGGGGCCCCATCGCAATGACGTCGCTGTCGACTTCACCGTGCAGCTCCCTGCCAACGTGCGGCTCGGAGCGACGACGGTGGTGGGCGATTTGCACGTGAGCGGCGCGCGCGCTCCCCTGGTGCTGCACACCGTGAGCGGTGACGTCAATGCCACCACGGCTGCCGGCCCGGTGCAGGCCCGATCGGTCAACGGCGACGTGTGGATCCATATGGACAGCTTCGGCGACACCGGCGCCGTCTCGGTCGTCACGATCAACGGCTCGGTGACGGCGCAGCTGCCGCCGTGGCTCGACGCCGACGTGAAGGCCAAGACGATCAACGGCTCCATCACCACGGACTATCCCCTGCAGGTCAACGGCAAGTTCACCAGTCACGATGTCGCGGGAACGCTCGGCAAGGGCGGTCGCGAGGTGAGCCTCCAGACGGTGAACGGGTCGATCACGCTGAACAAAGCAACCGCGGGCACGACGCCGCGCTAGCGGCGGGATGCGGGGGGCTGTATCCTAGCCCCCGATCCCGTGTCCGATCTCCTCGAGTCCCTGCGCGCGGCGCTCGCCGACCGGTACGCGGTCGAGCGGGAGTTGGGGCGCGGTGGCATGGCGACGGTCTTCCTGGCCGAGGATCGCAAGCATCGGCGGTCGGTGGCCATCAAGGTGCTCCACGCCGACCTGGCGGCCGCGCTCGGCGAGGAGCGCTTCCTGCGCGAGATCGAGATCGCCGCCCGGCTGCAACACCCCCACATCCTGCCCTTGTACGACTCCGGGTCGGCCGCCGGCTTCCTCTATTACGTCATGCCGTACGTCGAGGGCGAATCGCTGCGGGACCGACTCACCCGCGAGAAGCAGCTGTCGCTCGAGGACGCGCTGCGCATCGCGACCGAGGTGGCGGGCGCGCTGGCCTACGCCCACAGCCATGGCATCGTGCACCGCGACATCAAGCCGGAGAACATCATGCTCTCCGGCGGGACGGCGGTGGTCTCCGATTTCGGGATTGCCCGTGCCGTGACCGCGGCGGGCGACGGACAGCAACTCACGCAGACCGGTACCGTCATCGGCACGCCTGCCTACATGAGCCCGGAGCAGTCCACCGCCAACACGGAGCTCGACGGTCGCAGCGATCAATACAGCCTGGCGTGCGTCGTCTACGAAATGCTCGTGGGCGCGCCGCCGTTCACGGGACCCACGGCGCAGGCGGTGATCGCCCGTCACTCGCTGGACATGGTGTCGCCGCCCTCGATCGTCCGCAGCTCGATTCCTGACGCCGTGGAAGGCGCGATCCTGCGCGCGCTCTCGAAGGTGCCGGCCGACCGGTTCTCGACCACGGCGCTGTTTGCGGAGGCGCTGAACACACCCTCGGCGGCCACCGGGGCGCATCGCCGGGCCACACTCGAGCGCGCGCGACGCGCCGGCCGCCCGTGGGGGCGCGTCGCGGCGATTGCGGGCGGCGCCGTAGCGGCGGTCGTCGTCGCGCTGGTCCTCGCGCGGCGGACCGGGAGCGGCGGCTCGAGCGCTGTCGGCAGCGGGCTCGATCCGCGACACGTGGCGGTGTTGTACTTCGACGATCTCAGTCGTGACCACTCCCTCGGCTATCTCGCCGACGGCATCACCGAAGCGCTGATCGCCAACCTCTCGCAGGTGCAGCCCCTGACAGTGATCTCGCGCAATGGAGTCAGCCCGTACCGGGGCGAGGCGGTGTCGGTCGACAGCATCGCGCGAGCGCTGGCCGTGGGCACCGTGCTTGCGGGGAGCGTGGAGCAGGTGGGAGATCGGTTTCACGTCACGGTACGCGTCGTCGATGGCGAGAGCGGAACGGACTACAGACGGGCCAGCTTCGACCAGCCGGCGGATGCGCTCCTGGCGACCGTCCGTGATAGCCTGAGCGGCAAGGTCGCCGAGTTCCTGCGGGCGCGTTTGGGCGACGAAGTCCGCGTCCGGATGGAGCGGTTGGGAACGAGCAGCGCGATCGCGTGGTCGCTTCGCCAGCGGGCCGAGAAGAGCCGCAAGGATGCGGAAGCCGCCCTCGGAAGAGACCAAGCGGAAACCGCGTTTGCGGCGTTTCACCAGGCCGACTCGCTGGCGGCCCTCGCCGAGGTAGCGGACGGGAAGTGGGTGGACCCTATGGTGTTCCGCGGACAAGTCGCGCTGCGACGCTCACGACTCCTGGCTGACGACCCGCGCGCGGCGCTGCCATGGATTCAGACGGGACTTGGTCACGCCGAGCGGGCGTTGCGTATGGCGCCCACTGATGGAAGCGCGCTCGAGCTCCGAGGAACACTGCGGTACTATCAGTGGACGCTGCGCGTCACTGCGGATCCAGTCGCAGCGCAGGCGCTGCTGCAAAGTGCGCGGCAGGATCTCCGAGCGGCCGTGGAGGCGGACCCGAATTTGGCCAGTGCGTACAGCACCCTGAGTCACCTCGATTATCAGGTCGAGGACGTTGCTCAAGCGGTGCTCGACGCGCGCAGTGCGTACGAGCGAGACGCCTACCTGAGCGTTGCCAGAGACGTCCTGATGCGGTTGTTCGTCGGCTCCATCGACCTCGAGCAGTTCTCACAAGCGGAGCGCTGGTGTAAAGAAGAGACGCGACGCTTCCCCAGAGATTTTCGATCGGCGCAGTGCCAGTTGTTGCTGATGACGACCCCGGCCGACTCGCCCGACGTTGACAGCGCTTGGCGTCTCGTAGCTCTACTCGACACCGTGAGTCCTCCGCAGTTCCGCGCGTACATCAGCCTCGAAGCCCGGTTCCGTGCCGGTGGGGTGATTGCCCGCGCCGGCTTGAAAGACAGCGCCCGCCACGTGCTGCAGCGAACGCGCGCCGCCACCACGTCCGCCGCGGATCCCGGTCAGGAGCTTTTGGCGATCGAGGCGATGCAGCGGACACTGCTGGGGGACCGCGACGAGGCGATCGCCCTCCTGAAACGTTACTCAGCGGCCAACCCCGGCCATTTCGAACGCGGCAAGGACATCAGCTGGTGGTGGCGCGACCTGAAGGACGATCCGCGATTCAAGGCCCTCGTAGGCGCTCACTAGCGCCGTTCGACGCGGCGACAACGTTGTGGCGCGGCACTTACAGCGGCGGCGATTTCCGGCAGCGGCCGCTGACCCGCAAGGGGCATTGTTCTTGCGAGTCCGGTAGACCGTTTCAGCTGGGACAGTTGAGCACGGGACGCTGAGGGAATCCCTGCAGCAGCGGAGGAGATCATGAAACGCATGGCCGTCGTGTTGCTCGGCGCGGTGGTGATGGTCGCCGCCTGCCGGGATGAGAGCACGCTCACGAAGCCGGTTCGCCCGGAGTTTGCGCTCTCGGATGGTTCGAACGGCGGGAATCCGCACTTCTTTTTTCTCCCACCGCTTGTGAGCCAGCCAATCTTCAGCGGCAACTTCAATGCGCAGTTGACGCCGGTGGTGTCCATTTGCCAGCTCAACGTTCAGACACAGACCTGCGCAGCTCCCAGCTTTAGCCCTGGCGCCGTCCAGCTGAACGGATCCACTCAGCAATACCAGGTGAACTGGAATACGGACCCGTCGACTCTGGTTCCAGGACTGATCTATCGCCTGACGGTACTGGTTGCCGGACAGTCACTCGGGTTCGCGGATGTCGAGCCGGTGAGCAGCGGGAGTCAACTCAAAAACCTCAGGACCGGCGACGTGTTCGGGCTGCTGGACGGTCGCACGCTGCCGCTCAAGTTCCGGATCGAGCTCGGCGCGTTCGGGACGAACTGCCGGAGCGATTGCGCCGAAGCGAGCGTGACGAATGACGGCGCCACGGTGGTGACCAACACGGGCTTCGCGGGCGTGCAGCTTCCCCAGGGTTGGTTGGCAAGCCCGAGTCAAGTGATCGTGACCATCGAGCGCGTGACCAACATCGGCGATGCGACGATCAACGACGCTGGCTCCCCGCGCTGCATTCCGCTCTCCGCCGCCGTCGCTCCGGGACAGTTTGAAGGGTGCTACCGATTCACCACGTTGCCCACGGCGACCTTTGCGAAGTTCGTCACGGTCGGCATTTGCATCCCCGTCCTGAGCCTCTCACACACCGATCTCGATGCGATCCAACTCTACAGTGTCGAGGAGCCAGTGCCGGTTGAGGGGGAACCCGTGATCCGGGCATTGCCGAACGCGCCCGCTCGGTTCGTATCGTGCGGGGGCTTCACTCCGACGGCGCTGCCCACGGGCTTCCTGCGCAGCCTGCCGAGCGGGCTGCTGCAGCAGCTCGCGCGATTGGTCTCGCCCACCCAAGCGTATGCGGCCCACCTCGGTGTCGGCGGGTCGACGTGCTGTTTCAGCCGCATCGGCTGGGTGCTGCCCGCGAGCACGCCGATCAACTTCGACGTCGATCCAACCAGTGCTCCCATTGAGGCTGGAACCGCCGTCAACACGGTGTACTCGAATGTGGGAGTGATCAACGACGCGACTGTGGGAGTGACGTTTAGCCGGACAAGTTCAAGTGGCCTTTGCGAAGGCTCGAACGTGTACGCCAACGACAACAGCCCGCTGTCCGGCGGAGGGTTCGGGTTCAACTCCGGAAACAATGTCGTGACGGTTTGTCCGGAGGGGACGGCTTCCGACTTCAGTGAGAACTCGGGTGGGCGCATCGTGGCGACGTTCACCGGGACCGTTACTCAAGCGTGTATTCAGGTCTATGTCACGGGCTTCCAACCAGGAAGTCAGCCCGGTGCCACAGGTTTCTTGGAAGCGTTCGATGCCAATAACGTCTCGCTGGGGAAGACCACGTCGGACCCGAACGCGTTTGGGCAGAATCTCTGCGTGAACGCCACCACGACCGCCTCAATCGCATCGGTGCAGTTCGCGGGCTCGGCAAGCGGCTTTGCGATGTTCGACGATATGACTGTGAGGTTCGCGCAGGCTCCGCCACCGGTCCTGCCTTCCGTCATCGAGTGAATTGGCCAAGGGCGGCTCTCCCAGAGCCGCCCTTCTCGTTTACGGCCTTCCGCGCGACGGCTAGCTTCCATCCGTGCGCCCCCACACCCTCGGCATCATCGGCCTCGGCGCGATCGGCGGGTCGCTCGCGCTCCAGGCCAAGCGCGCCGGGATCGCCCGCGTGCACGGCTGGTCGCCCGAGCCCGCCGAGCGCGCCACCGCCGCGCGTCAGGGCGCCATCGACGACGCGCCCGCGCACCCCGTCGACGTGGCACGCACCGCCGATCTGCTGGTGCTGGCCGCGCCCCCCGCCGCCAACATGGACCTGCTCGAGAACCTGCGCGGGGACCTGCGCCCCGAGGCGATCGTCACCGACGTGGGGTCCGTCAAGCGGGCCATCGTCGCCCGCGCGGAGGCCCTGGGGCTGGGCCGACGGTTTGCCGGGGGACACCCGCTCGCCGGGAGCCACGCGCACGGGTTCGCGGCCGCCCGGCCTGAGCTGTTCCGCAACGTGGTGGTCTACGTGACACCGGCGCGCGACGGCGATGGCGCGGCGCGCGAGGTCGCGCACTTCTGGGAGAGCGCGCTCGAGGCGCATCCCGTGGTGATCGACGCCGCGCAGCACGACCGCCAGCTCGCCCTCACCAGTCACGTGCCCCAGGTGGTGGCCTCGCTGCTCGCCAACTTCCTCGCCGACGCGGCTCCGCCCGGCGCCACGCTGGGCCCCGGCGCACGCGACACGACGCGCCTGGCCGCTAGCGAGCCGAGGCTGTGGTCCGAAATCCTGCTGATGAACCGTGACGAAGTGCTGCCGGCGTTGCGGGCGCTCGAGGAGCCCCTGGGCGAGCTCGAGCGCGCACTCGAGACGGGTGACGCCGCCGCGCTGTCCCGCTGGCTCGGGCGCGCTGCCGAGTGGCGCCGCAAGGCGGCACCGTGAAGGTGAGCGGCGTGGTCCGCCCGCCGGGCGACAAGAGCATCTCCCATCGCGCCCTGATGTTCGCCGCGCTGGCGCGGGAGGGAAGGGGCCGCAGCGAGCTAGAGGGGTTGCTCACCGGCGCCGACGTGAAGAGCACGGCGCGAGTGCTGCGACAGCTCGGCGCGCGGATCTCCACCATCCGCGAAGGCAGCTCGGTGAGCGTGCACGCGGCTCGGTTCGTCGGTCCCCGGTCCCGGCTGCACTGCGGCAACTCCGGCACTACGGCGCGTCTCATGCTCGGCCTTCTCGCGGGGCAACGCTTCGCGGCCACCCTCACCGGCGATGCCTCGCTACGGAAGCGACCGATGCGCCGGGTGACGGAGCCGCTGCGATCGATGGGTGCGGAGATCACGGAGCAGCACGGCGAGCTGCTGCCGCTCACGATTCGTGGAGGCCGGCTGCGGCCGCTGACCTATTCCACCCCGGTGGCCAGCGCGCAGGTGAAGAGCGCGCTGCTGCTCGCCGCCGTCACCGGCAACGTCGCGGTGACGATCCGCGAGCCGTACCTGTCGCGCGACCATACGGAGCGCCTGCTGGTGCACCTGGGACTCCCGCTCCACCTGCGCGACGGGGCGATCGTGTACGCGCCGGCCGACCGTCGTGGCCTTGTGCCGTCCTTCCAGCTGGCGGTGCCGGGCGACGCCTCGTCGGCCGCGTTCCTCGTCGCCGCCGCGGTGCTCGCCGAAGGCGGCGAGCTCGCGATCGAGAATGTGGGCGTCAACCCGACGCGCACCGGATTCCTCATTGCGCTCGCGCGCATGGGCGCGCTGGTGGAGCGGGTGAATCTGCGAGACGCGTGCGGCGAACCGGTCGCGGACCTCGTGGCGCGGCCAGCGGCGCTGCGCGGCACCGAAGTGACCGCCGCGGAAGTGCCTACGCTGGTGGACGAGGTGCCAGTGCTCGCGGTGCTGGCGAGCCGCGCCGCAGGGGAGACGGTGTTTCGCGAGGTCGGTGAGCTGCGCGTCAAGGAGAGCAACCGCCTGGAGCTGATCGCGGCCAACCTGCGTGCTGTGGGGGTCGAGGCGGAGGCGCGCGGCAACGATCTGTTCGTGTGTGGCACCACCCGCCCGCCGCGCGGTCGCGTCGACACCGCCCGTGACCACCGTCTGGCGATGGCCTTTGCCGTCCTCGGCACCATACCGGGGGCTGACGTTCAGCTGTCGGAGCGCGCCTCGGTCGCGATCAGCTATCCGCATTTCTTTGCCGACCTGCGGAAGATCCGTGCGAGGTGACCGACGCCGGGCGGAACGGGGAACGTGTAACGTGGAACGTGGAACGTGACTCTCCGGGTCGTCGCCATCGACGGGCCGGCAGCTTCAGGCAAGAGCTCCACGGCTGGAGCCGTCGCCCGCCAGCTCGGCTGGGCGCACCTCGACTCGGGAGCGCTGTACCGCGCCATCACGCTGGCGGCGCTGGACAGCCTGGAGCCGGGCGGTGAAGGACGGGGGAGGGCGGTGGAGGGCGGTGGAGGTTGGGCCGCTCAGCGGATCGTGGCGCTGGCGGAAGACCTGCCGGTGCGGTTGGTGCTCGTGAACGACGTGTTTCGCCCCGAGGTCGCGGGCGTCGACGTCGAGGAGGCGATTCGGTCGGAGCGCGTGACCCGGCGCGTGTCGGAACTCGCGGCGATCCGCGAAGTGCGGCATTGGGTGAACGTGCAACAGCGGGAAGCGGTGGCCGGCATCCGCCGCGGCGTAGTGGTGGACGGCCGGGACATCGGCACGGTGGTGTTCCCCGACGCCCCGCTCAAGGTCTTCCTGACGGCGAGCCCGGAGGAGCGGGCGCGACGCCGGCTGGCACAGCGCGCCAGTCAGGGGGGAGGGAAGCGGGTGGCCACCCAGATCGACCCGGCCGAGCTGGCCCGGGAGGCGGCGGCGCTGGCGGCCCGGGACCACGCCGATTCCACGCGACCCGTGGCGCCGCTGCGGGCGGCCGCCGACGCGATCAAACTCGACACCACCAATCTGTCGCTCGAGCAGCAGGCCGAGCGCGTCGTGGCGCTGGCGCGCGAACGGCGCCTCGGCTAGAATTCATGGCTTCGCGTTTCCCGACCCCGGCGCAGGTCCGGGGTCCGAGCGTCCAAACCCATAACCGAACCGGTGTAAGGAATGCTGGTAGATACGGAAAACCCGCCCGAGTCGAAGCCCGACACTCCCTCCCCCCCTCACTCTCATCTGCGCGTCCGGTCCGACCTCCACGAGGAGTATTCGCCGGACGAAATCGCCAAGATGACCGAGCTGTACGAGGGCACGCTCTCCAATATCGAGGAGGGCGAAATCGTGAAGTCCAAGGTGCTGCGCGTGACGGACACGGCGGTCATTCTCGACGTCGGGTTCAAGTCCGAGGGCGCCGTGCCGATCGACGAGTTCAAGGACCCGAAGTCGCTCAAGGAAGGGGACGAAATCGAGGTCTTCCTCGAGCACCTGGAGGACCAGGAGGGAGCGGTCGTCCTCTCCAAGAAAAAGGCCGACTTCATGCGGGTGTGGGAGCGGATCCGCGAGGCCTACGAGAAGGACGAGCCGGTGAGCGGCGCGCTGGTAAAGAAGATCAAGGGCGGCGTGGTCGTGGACCTCATGGGCGTGGACGCGTTCCTGCCGGGGAGCCAGATCGCGCTGCGCCGGGTGCCCAATATCGACGAGCTGTTGGGACAGAGCTTCGAGTTCAAGATCATCAAGCTCAACAAGCGGCGCCGCAACATCGTGGTGAGCCGGCGCGTGCTGCTCGAGGCCGAACGTAAAACCAAGCGCGACGTCCTGATGAAAGAGCTGCAGGTCGGCCAGGTACGCAAAGGCATCGTCAAGAACATCACCGATTTCGGCGCGTTCATCGATCTGGGCGGCGTGGATGGCCTGCTGCACATCACCGACATGAGCTACGGCCGCGTGTCGCATCCGTCGGAGATGGTGCGCATCAGCCAGGAGGTGGAGGTCAAGGTGCTCGACATCGACTGGGAGCGTGAGCGTATCAGCCTGGGCCTGAAGCAGCTGCAGCCCTACCCGTGGAAGAACGTGGCGGCGAAGTACCCCGTCGGCACGCGGGTGCAGGGGAAGGTCGTCTCGATCACCAATTACGGCGCGTTCGTGGAGCTGGAGCCCGGCATCGAGGGTCTGGTGCACATCTCCGAGATGAGCTGGACCCGGAACGTGCGCCATCCCTCCAAGATCGTGTCGATCGGCGAGACGATCGAGGCCGTCGTGCTGAAGGTCGACGAGACCGAGGAGAAGGTCTCGCTGGGCATGAAGCAGACGGAAGAAGATCCCTGGATGGCGCTGCCCCAGAAGTATCCAGTCGGCATGCGCATCAAGGGCAAGGTGCGCAACCTCACGTCGTTCGGCGCCTTCGTCGAGATCGAGCCGGGCATCGACGGGCTGATCCACATCTCCGACATGTCGTGGACCAAGCGGGTGCAGCATCCGTCCGAGGTCGTGAAGAAGGGCGACGAGGTCGAGGTCCTGATCCTCAACGTCGACGCCGAGAACAAGCGGATCTCGCTCGGTCTCAAGCAGGCGCAGGAAGATCCCTGGCTGCGCATCGGCGAGACGTATCCGGTCGGCACGGAGCTGCGCGGGCGGGTCCTGCGACTGATGGACAAGGGCGTGGTCGTCGACCTGGGCAGCGATATCGAGGGATTCGTTCCGATGTCGCAGCTCGGCATCGCGGACATCCAGAATCCCGCCGACGCGGTCAAGGAAGGCCAGGCCGTCGAGCTCAAGGTGCTGGAGGTCGATCCGATCCATCATCGGATCGTGCTGGCGGCGACGGGCTGGCCCAAAGATGACGGGAACCAGGAACCAGCGAAGCAGGAGCCGCAAGCATAGACGGATAGACGGGTAGACGGGTAGCGGTTGCTAGGTCCAAGGGGTCAGGGGATTACCTGGCCCCTTTTTCCTACCCACCGCTATCCGTCTACCCGTCTATCCGTCTAGATTTTGCCCCCATGAGCATGCAAGAGAAACTGGACCTCCTGCAGCGCAAGCGTGCCGAATCGGAGCTCGGCGGTGGCGCCGATCGCATCAGGACCCAGCACGAGAAGGGCAAGCTGACGGCGCGCGAGCGCCTCGAGGCCCTGCTCGATCCCGGCTCGTTCGTCGAGCTGGACCGGTTCGTCACGCACCGCTCGACCGACTTCGGGCTGGCTGACGAAAAGTATCTGGGGGACGGCGTGGTAACGGGGCACGGCCGGATCGACGGCCGGCTCGTCTATGTGTTCTCGCAGGACTTTACCGTGTTCGGCGGCTCGCTCTCGGAAGCGCACGCAGAGAAGGTCTGCAAAGTGATGGATCTGGCCCTCCGCAACGGCGCGCCGGTGATCGGTCTCAACGACTCGGGTGGCGCCCGGATTCAGGAAGGCGTCGTCTCGCTCGGCGGCTACGCCGAGATCTTTCTGCGGAACACGCTGGCTTCCGGTGTGGTCCCCCAGATCAGCGCGATTCTCGGGCCGTGCGCCGGCGGCGCGGTGTACAGTCCCGCGATCACGGACTTCGTCTTCATGGTGCGCGGCCTCTCGTACATGTTTGTGACGGGTCCGAGCGTCGTGAAGACCGTGACCCACGAGGAGGTCGATTTCGAGGGGCTGGGCGGCGCCGACGTGCACGCCACGAAATCGGGTGTCGCGCACTTCGTGTCCGACTCGGAGCGCGAGGCGCTGGCGGCGATCCGCACGCTGTGCTCCTACCTGCCGTCGAATAACCTGGACGATCCCCCGGTTCGCCCGTCGACCGATCCCCCCGACCGCCGTGATGAGGAGCTGCTCGAGGTCGTGCCGGACAGCCCCACCAAGGCGTACGACATGCACGACGTGATTCGGCGCGTGATGGACGACGGGGAGTTCTTCGAAGTGCATCGCGACTACGCCGGCAACCTGCTGGTGGGGTTCGCCCGGCTGGGCGGCCGGCCGGTGGGCGTGGTCGCGAACCAGCCCACGGTGCTCGCTGGCGTGCTCGACATCGACGCGTCGCTCAAAGGGGCGCGCTTCATCCGGTTCTGCGACGCCTTCAACATCCCGCTGGTCACCTTCGAGGACGTCCCGGGGTTCCTCCCGGGCGTGGCGCAGGAGCACGGGGGCATCATCAAGCACGGGGCGAAGCTGTTGTACGCGTACTGCGAGGCGACGGTGCCCAAGGTCACCGTGATCACGCGCAAGGCGTACGGCGGGGCGTACGACGTGATGAACTCGAAGCACATTCGGGGCGACTACAACGTGGCGTGGCCGACGGCCGAGATCGCCGTCATGGGGCCGAAGGGCGCCGTGGAGATTCTCTACAAGGACGACGCCACGGAGGAGCGCGAGACCGAGTACCGGGAGAAGTTCGCCCACCCCTACCTCGCGGCGGCGCGCGGCTATCTCGACGACATCATCGATCCGCGCGACACGCGACCCCGGTTGATCGAGGCGATCACGACTCTCGTGACCAAGCGCGATCGCAATCCCCCGAAAAAGCATGGTAACGTCCCTCTGTAGCGCTGTCGTGCTGGCGGCGCTGCTGCAGGCCCCGGAGCCCGCCGTTCCAGTTGACTCCATCACCGCCGCACGCGAGCGCGTGGGCCACGACTCGACCGATCGCGGCGGGTGGCTGTCGGTCGGGCGGACGTTTCTCGGGCTCGCCGATCGCGCGCCCGTGGGAGGAGGTGGCGTCCGGTCGTCCGCCGACAGCGGGTGGGCACGGGCGGCGCTGGACACGGCCGAGGCAGCGCTGCTGCGCGCGATGGCGCTCGCGCCGCCATCGGAGGGTGACGCGCTAGGCGACAGCGCGCGGGTGCTGCGGGTCGGCGTCTGGGCGGCACGGTCGCGGCTGGCCTGGGAGAGCCAGGGAACCGCGACGGGCGTCGAGGTCTGGGGGCCACTCCCAGCGGACCTGCGGATTCCGGCGGTACTCGAGGAGCTGGGCGAGAACCTGCTGCGCGCCTGTCCGATGGGCGGCGTGCTCATCACCTCTGGAGACGCGGACGGCTACGCGGCGTGGTACATGCGCTGGGCGCGAGGGTTGCGCCCCGACGTCCTGGTGGTGCCCCTGGCGGCGTGGCGTGACGAGCCGCTGCTGCGAGCGCGGCTGGCACTCGACCTGAAGTTGCGGCGCCGCGGCACGGACGCCGCCTGGCTGGGTGAGGTCGCACGGCGGCGGGCGGTGTGCGTGAGCATGGCATTCGAGCGGCCGCCGGACGTGCGGCCGCGGATTGCGTGGGTGCCGCGCGGCCTTGTGTGGGTGGCCGGCCCGGAGGGGAAGAGCCCGCGGGTGCCGGCGCGCGATTTCGTGTTCGCCGCGCTGCGGTTGGGGCTCGACGCGCACGATCCCTGGACCGAGCCCGCGCGCACCGCCTATGTGCGGGCCGCGCGTGCCACGCCGGCGCTGTGCGAGGCGATCGGGACCTTCAAGGTGGCGAGCGAGGTGGCGAGTTGCCGGAGATAAAACGAGTGCTCGTGGCCAACCGCGGCGAAATCGCGCTCCGGATCATCCGGGCGTGCCACGAAGAGGGCATGGAAGCGGTGGCTGTGTATTCGGAAGTGGACCGCCTCTCACCGCACGTGCGCGCCGCCGACGCCGCGGTGGCGGTGGGGCCGGCGCCGGCGCCCCAGTCCTACCTCGATATTCCAAAGCTCATGGCCGCCGCGCGCGACAGCGGCTGTCAGGCGGTGCACCCCGGGTATGGCTTCCTGTCGGAGCGTGCGCCATTCGCCGAGGCGGTGGCGGAGGCGGGCTTGACGTTCGTGGGACCATCGCCGGCGGCGATCCGCGCGATGGGCGACAAGACCGAGGCGCGCCGGCGCATGCAGGCGGCGGGCGTCCCGATCGTTCCCGGAACGACGCGACCGATGGCCGACCACGCGCAGGCCCGGCCCGAGGCCGCCCGCCTCGGCTATCCGGTGCTGCTCAAAGCGGCCGCGGGCGGCGGCGGGAAAGGGATGCGGCTGGTGCAGTCGGAGGCCGAGCTCGAGTCGGCGTTCGTGGCGGCGCAGAGCGAGGCCGAGAAGGCGTTCGGGGCGGCGGACGTGTATGTCGAGAAGTACCTCGAGCGGCCGCGCCACATCGAGATCCAGGTGCTCGCGGACTCGTTCGGGCGCGTCGTATCGCTGGGCGAGCGGGAGTGCAGCATTCAACGGCGCCACCAGAAGCTCGTCGAGGAAGCGCCGTCGGTCGCGGTCACGCCCGCGCTGCGGCGCCGCCTGGGTGACGCGGCCACCGCGGCGGCCGGAGCCGTGGGCTACCTGGGGGCGGGAACGATCGAGTTCCTGCTGGCGCCGAGCGGCGAGTTCTACTTCCTGGAGATGAACACGCGCCTGCAGGTGGAGCATCCGGTCACCGAGATGGTGTACGGCGTGGACATCGTGCGGGAGCAGCTGCGGGTCGCCACCGGTCAACCGCTGCGGGTACACGCCGGCACGCTGCAGCCGCGCGGACACGCCATCGAGTGCCGGATCACGGCGGAAGATCCGTTCAACGATTTCCTCCCGGCGGCGGGCGTGGTGCGTCACCTGCGGCTGCCGGGCGGTCCGGGCGTGCGCTGGGACGGCGGCGTCGAGTCGGGCGACGAAGTGACGCTGCATTACGACCCGCTCATCGCCAAACTGATCGCATGGGGCGAGACGCGCGCCGTGGCGCTCGAACGGATGCGGCGCGCGCTGCGTGAGCTGGTGATCGTCGGCATCCCGACGTCACAGCCGTTCCATCTGCGCGTCATGGACGACGCGGAATTCCAGCGCGGCGACATCGACATCACGTACCTGGAGCGCGCCGGAGAGCGCTTGCTGGCGGGCGGCCCGCCTGCGGAGCTGACGCAGCCGCTCGCGCTCGCCGCGGCGTTGCTCGCGGAGCAGCAGCGCACGGCGACGCCGGCGGTGACCGCCGCCCCTGCGCCGGCCGGACCGTCCGCGTGGGTGCTCGCCGCGCGGCGCGAGGCGCTGCGCGAGTGAGCGATATCATAGCGATCACGTCGATCGCGGCGGGCGGTGACGGGGTGGGGCGGCTGGGAGACGGGCGCGCGGTGTTCGTGCCGCGCACCGCGCCCGGTGAGCGGGTGCGGTTGCAGGACGGCGTGAAGCTGCACCGCAGCTTCGCGCGCGGCGAGCTGGCCGAGATCGTCGCTCCCGCCGGCGCGCGCGTCACGCCGCCCTGCCCGCACTATACACAGGACCGGTGCGGCGGCTGCCAGCTGCAGCACGTCGCCTACGACGAGCAGCTCGCCGCGAAGCGTGCCATTGTCGGCGATGCGCTGCGACGCATCGGGAAGCTCGACGTGCCCGATCCCGAGATCGTCGAGGCGGTGGACGAGTGGCGCTATCGCGCGAAGGTGACCATGGCGGTCGGGCGGAAGGACGGACGGGCGGACGGAAGGACCATCGGTCTGCACCCGTACGATCGGCCCGGTCGCATCTTTCCGCTGGCGGACTGTCACATCACCGACTTTCGCCTGATGGCCCTGTGGCGCGAGCTGCGGCAGCGGCTCGATCTGCTTCCGGCGGCGCTGACCCATCTCACCTTGCGGCTCGATCGCGACGGGCGCCGTCATGTGATCGCGGAGTCCGCGGGCGAGCCGTGGCTCACCGCGCCCAGCTTGCGGGCGGCGCTCCCGGACGCGGACGCCGTGGTCTGCTGGTGGCAACCGGTGGACGGCGCGGCGCGCGTGGTGGCCGGTCCCGCGACCGGATTTCCGGCGACGGCGTTCGAGCAAGTGAATCCCCAGATGGGGGCGCTGGCGCGCGGCTGGGCCGTGGAGCAGCTGGGAGATGTGCGCGGGGCGGTTGTGTGGGACCTGTACGGCGGCATCGGCGACACCGCTGTGCTGCTGGCGGAGCGCGCGGCGCAGGTGGTGAGCGTGGACGCGGATGAGAAAGCGATCGAGTGGGCTAGGGGGCGGGAGTCGCCCCGTCCCATTCGGTTCATCGCCGCGCGCGCCGAAAGCGTGCTGCCGACACTACCCGAGCCCGCGGCAGTCGTGATGAACCCGCCGCGGGCCGGACTTCACTGGAACGTCACGCTGCGACTCACCGGCCAGCCGGTGGGCCGACTGGCCTACATCTCCTGCGACCCCGCGACCCTGGCGCGCGACGTGCAACGGCTGAGCGTCAATTACCGGATCGTCGCGGTGCGGGCGTTCGACTTGTTTCCGCAGACCGCGCATGTGGAGACGGTCGCGATCCTGGAGGCCGTGTGAAGTACTACGTCAGCATCGGGAGCACGACCCACGAAGTCGAGCTCGACGGCAGCCGGGCGGTGCTCGACGGCGTCGCGGTCGACGCGCAGCTCGCCGCCGTTCCGGGAACGCCGCTCTACCACCTGCTGATCGGTGCGGCGTCGTGGACCGTGGCCGCCGACCCGCTCGACGGGACGGACGAAGCTGGCGGGGGGGGGGGCGGGGCGGGGCGCTGGGCGCTCGGCGTGGCGGGCGAACGGGTGGAGGTGGCGGTGGTGGACGAGCGTACCCGACAGCGCGGCGGACGCGCGGGCGCGGTGGCCAATCCGGACCCGGGCGTCGCGCAGGTGCGCGCGCCGATGCCCGGCCTGATCGTTCGGGTCGAGGTGGCGGAAGGGCAGCGCGTCGACGCGGGAGCGGGGCTGGTGGTGGTCGAGGCGATGAAGATGGAAAACGAGCTGCGCGCGCCGCGCGCTGGTGTGGTCCAGGCGGTGCACGTGGCAGTGGGTCAGGCGGTCGAGAAAGGGGCGCCCCTCGTGACCGTGGCCGGCGACGCGCCGCACTGAACGTCGCGCGGCCGCCACGATCGGCCGCCACAACGCGAATCCCTGCCGCTCCGGTTCGCCCCGATTCCCGTCGAAACAATTGTGGCATCGCGGTTGCACGTGCGGGCTGTGCGCCCCGTGGCAGTGACGCCTTCGGCTCACAGGGAGGAACCCGTGAAACGCTGCTTGCTCTCGACCGTCGGAGCCGGCTTGGTACTCGTCTCCTGTACCAGCGAGTCCCGACCACCCACTCAGCCGTCCGTTTCCACCGCCGTGTCCAGCTTCGAGCTGCAACATCCCGCGACTCACGTCATGCTGCTGCGCGGTCACGCGCGGCCACTCTCCCTGGGCGCCGCGCCCAGCTCGGGGAACGGGATCGACTATCACGGTGGGCCGATCATCTACGCCCAAAAGGTCGCCGCCATCTACTGGTCGAGCCGCACCATCTATCCCGGTGGGCCCGCCGCGGGGACGCACGGCCCCGGCAGCGCTGATGGATCGGTGGTCGGGTTCTTCATGAGTCACCTGGGCGGCTCGCCGTACTACAACATCAACACCACCTATTACGACGGCACCGGGACGCACATCCAGAACAGTGTGACGTACACGCAGTACTGGGCTGCGAACACGAACGTCCCCTTGCCGGGCCAGCCCGTGCTCGATTCCCAGATTCAGGCGCAGGTGGTGGCGGGGTTCACGACCGGCCAGCTCACCTACGACCCGAACACGTTGTACGTCGTGTTCAGCGACACGATGGTCAACCTGGGCGGGGAGTTCGGCGTGGTGTACTGCGCGTACCACGGAGACTTTACCTGGAACGGGAACGACGTGAAATACGCGGCGATGCCGCACGACATCGACTTTTTCGACTGCAACGCGCTGAACGGCTCGCCCAACAAGGACCCGGCGGCCGACGCCGAGGTCAATACGCTCGCCCACGAGACCGAAGAGACCAACACCGACGAGGATCTCAATGCCTGGTATGACAGCAACGGCAACGAGAACGCCGACAAGTGCGCCTGGACGTTCGGCTCGACGTACACGACCGCCAACGGCTCGACCGCTAACATGAACCTCGGCGGCAAGGATTTCCTGGTGCAGCAGAACTGGGTGAACGCGAACGGCGGCAGCTGCGCCCTCAGCTGGTAGCCTTCCTACGGCACGTTCAGGGGGGCCTTCGCGACCCGGCGAAGTCCCCCAACCCTCTGGTTGACACGCCCTTACGCCCCTGGTATAGTTCGCGGCTGCGAACGACCGGGCACTCGAGGAAGGCGTCGGGATGAAGACGTTCAGCTTGCGGAAAGAGGATGTGACGCGGCGCTGGTTCGTGGTCGACGCGGCGGGGCAGCCGCTCGGCCGGCTGGCGAGTCAGGTCGCGCAGATCCTGCGCGGCAAGCACAAGCCGACGTTCACTCCACATCTGAACGGCGGGGACTGCGTGGTCGTGGTGAACGCCGCGAAGGTGAAGTTGACGGGGCGGAAGCTCGAGCAGAAGCAGTACTTCCGGCACACCGGCTACATGGGGCATGAGCGCTTCACGCCCCTCAAGAATGTCCTCGCGAAGCATCCGGAGCGCGTGATCGAAAAAGCCGTGTGGGGCATGCTGCCCAAGACGACCCTGTCACGGCAGAGAGTGAAGCAGATGCTGAAAGTGTACGCGGGCCCCGAGCACCCGCACGCGGCGCAGCAGCCGGCGCCCCTGGCGCTGGTGGCGGCTCGATGAGCAGCGCGATCACGCCGGAGCTGCGTTGGCATGCGGTGGGGCGGCGCAAGGTCGGTGTGGCGCGGGTGTATCTGACGCCGGGGTCGGGCAAGTGGAACATCAACGGGCGCACGTTGGGGGATTATTTCCCCCGGCCCTCGCTGGTGTCGCACATCCAGCAGCCCTTCACCGCGACGGACACGCTGGGCGCGTTCGATGTGCGGGCGCTGTGCCGCGGCGGCGGCGTCACAGGGCAGGCAGGCGCGCTGCGGCTGGCGATCGCGCGGGCGCTGTGCCTGGCCGACGAGCGGCACCGCAAGAAGCTGCGGGAGCAGGGGCTGCTGACGCGCGACCCCCGGGTGGTGGAGCGGAAAAAGCCGGGCCGGGCGGGCGCGCGGAAGCGGTTCCAGTTCAGTAAGCGTTAACCGTCATCCGTTACCGGACGACGAGACCACACGTCGCTCGATCCGCTGCTGGGTCCCCCTGCGGGGGGTGGCCGCGGAGATGACAGCGACGGCGGACGAACCCAGAAAGGGAGTGCATGGCGCTGCCTGATTTGCAACTGTTGCTGGAAGCGGGCGTCCATTTCGGCCACCAGACGCGCCGCTGGAATCCCAAGATGCGCCGGTTCATTTTCGCCGAGCGGTCGGGGATTTACATCATCGACCTCCAGAAGACGCTGCGACAGATCGAGGCCGCGCAGGAGCTGTTGCGCGGCGTCGTGCTGAAGGGCGACGGGATCTTATTCGTCTGTACCAAGAAGCAGCTCAAGAACATCATCCAGGCGGAAGCGCAGCGGTGCGGCGCGTTCTACGTGACCGAGCGGTGGCTCGGCGGGACGCTCACCAACTTTCAGACGATCAAGCGGCAGATCAAGCGGCTGAAGGAGCTGGAGCAGGGCACGGCCGAGGGCGAGTTCGAGCATTACACGAAGAAGGAGCAGCTGCTGTTCGACCGCGAGCGAGCGAAGCTCGAGAAGTACCTCTCGGGTATCAAGAACTTGAGCCGGCTGCCCGGCGCCCTGTTCGTGGTGGACTCGAAAAAGGAGCGCATCGCCGTCGCGGAAGCGAACAAGCTCGGGATTCCAGTGGTCGCGATCGTGGACACGAACGCCGATCCCGACCTGATCAACGTGCCGATCCCCGGCAACGACGACGCAATCCGCGCGGTCTCGCTGATCACCGCCGCGATCTCGGACGTGATCGGCGAGGCGCGGCGGCAGATGCCGCTGCGCGAGCCCTCCGAGGAAGGCGAGGGCGTGACGTACTCCACGGAGACAGGTGTCGAGGCCGAGGCGGAGGGCGACCGGAAGAAGAAGCCGGCGCGGCGCAAGCGGCGGCCCAAGCCGGAAGCGATCGCAGCGCGCCTCAAGACCGAGGAAGGGCCGGCCGCGGCGGAACCGAGCGGCGGGGGCGAAGGCTAACCGCCCGTCCCTGGTGACGGCTTCCACCCCGCCGCCCTCTCGAGCCCCACGGCGCGAGGGCGGCGGTTTTACGAGGAGTGAGGAGATGACGACCGTGAAGGAGATTCCCGCGAAGCTGGTGGCCGAGCTGCGCGCCCGCACCGGCGCCGGCATGATGGACTGCAAGAAGGCGCTGCAGGAAAGCGGCGGCGATCTGGACAAGGCCGTCGAGGCGCTGCGCAAGAGCGGCGCCGCCAAGGCGGAGAAGCGCGCCGGCCGCGAGGCGACGGAGGGGCTCATCGGCTCCTACGTGCACCACGACGGCTCCATCGGCGCGCTGGTCGAGCTCAACTGCGAGACGGATTTCGTGGCGCGCACCCCGGAGTTCAAGGAGCTCGCCAAAGAACTGGCCCTGCACGTGGCCTCGGCGAAACCCATCGCGGTCCGGATCGAAGACCTGCCCGCGGAAGTGGTCGAGCGCGAGCGACGGGTGTACACCGAGCAGGTGGCGCAGCAAAAGAAGCCGGAGAACATCCGCGCGAAGATCGTCGACGGCATGCTGAAGAAGTTCTACGAGGAGCACGTCCTGCTCGAGCAGAAGTACGTGCGGGACGACACGCGCACCATCGGTGAGCTCGTCCAGGAGCTGTCGGCCAAGACGGGCGAAAACGTGCAGCTGCGGCGCTTCGTCCGGTTCGAGCTCGGAGCGGCGTGAGTGGCCACGGCTCCCCGCGCGCGCCTCGCGTACCCCCGAGCTTTGCTGAAGCTCTCGGGTGAGGCGTTCGCGGGAGAGCGGGGCGCGGGGGGCGGGATCGATTTCGGGGTCATCGATCGGCTGGGCGATGACCTCAAGGCCGTCGCCGGGATCGGCGTGCAGCTCGGTCTCGTGGTCGGCGGCGGCAACATCATGCGCGGCACCGCGGCGAGCGAGCAGGGCCTCGATCGGGTGTCGGCCGATTACATGGGGATGCTCGCCACGGTGATCAACGCCCTCGCCCTGCAGGACATCCTGGAGAAAAAGGGTGTCGACACGCGGGTGATGACGGCGATTCGGATGGAAGAGCTGGCGGAGCCCTACATCCGGCGCCGGGCGGTGCGCCACCTGGAGAAGGGTCGCATGGTGATCTTCGCGGGGGGCACCGGCAACCCGTATTTTTCGACCGATACGGCCGCGGTGCTGCGCGCGCTCGAGGTCGAAGCCAAGGTGCTCCTCAAGGCGACCAACGTGGACGGGGTGTACACGGCGGATCCCAAGCGGGATCCGGAGGCGAAGTTCCTGCCCGAGCTGTCGTTCCGGGACGCGCTGGTGAACGGCTATGCCGTGATGGACGCGAACGCATTCGGGCTGTGTAAGGAGAACCGGCTTCCCATCGTGGTGTTCAACATCAACCAGCCCGGCGCGACGGCCAGAGTGCTGGCGGGCGAGCGCGTCGGCACCATCGTGCAATGACTCCCGCTCCTCAGACGCTCGCGGACCACGTCAAGCAGGCCAAGCAGGCGATGGACAAGGCGGTCGAAGCGGTGAAGCGCGAGTTCGCCACGGTCCGCACCGGCAAAGCGACGACCGCGTTGCTGGATCTCGTCCGAGTGGACGCATACGGGAGCGAGATGCCCATCAATCAGGTGGCGAGCGTGGCGGCACCAGAGCCCAAGCTCCTCACGGTGCAGCCGTGGGACAAGTCGCTCCTCAAGGCCGTCGAGAAGGCGATCCTGGCGTCGGACCTGGGCCTCACGCCGTCCAACGACGGCAACATCATCCGCATTCCCCTGCCGCCGCTCACCGAGGAGCGACGCCGCGAGCTCGTCAAGGTGGTCCACAAGTTTGCCGAAGAAGGCCGGGTCGCGGTGCGGCATGCCCGCACCGAAGCGATCAGCCGCGTGAAAAAGGCCGAGCACGTTTCCGAAGACGAGAAGAAGCACACCGAAAAGGACCTCCAAAAGCTGCACGACGATCACCTCAAGCTCGTCGAGGAAGCGCTCAAGGCGAAGGAAGCGGAGATCATGGAGGTCTGAGATGGTCGACGACCTCCTCGCGCAAGTCCGCCTGAACGGGGCCGTTCCCCGTCATGTCGCCGTCATCATGGACGGCAACGGGCGCTGGGCGCGCGAGCGCAGCCTGCCGCGGCCCTTCGGGCATCGCGCGGGGATGAAAGCCGTACGCGAGGCGGTGGAAGGCGCGATCGAGACCGGCGTCGAGGTCCTGACGCTGTTCGCCTTCTCGGCCGAGAACTGGCAGCGCCCCCGTCCCGAAATCGCCGCGCTCATGGAACTGTTGGAGGAGTACATCGCGCGCGAGGGCGCCGAGCTGCGGGACCAGGGGGTCGCCGTGCACGTGCGGGGCGATCGCACTCGCCTCGGGCCCGGGGCGCGCGCGGCTGTGTAGCGGGTGGAGCGCGAGACTCGCGCCGGCGAGCG
>CBFHAJ010000046.1:0-23165 GCA_965653495.1 uncultured bacterium
GTTCACAATATAGCCGAGGGCCCGCAAAACGGGAGCCCTGCGCTCGCGGGGGCGTTGCGCTCTCGCACCGGGACCGCGACACTGATGCCCATGCCGGATCGCACTCTCGCCCCGCCGCTCATCCCCGCCGCCGAGGTGGCGCGGCGCCTCGACGAGGGGCAGCGCCTCCAAGTGCTCGACATCCGCGCGACCGAGCGCGTCGCGCGCGGTCGCGTCACGCTCGGCGCCACGCTCGACTTCCGCGCGCTGCCGGCATCCGCGCTGTACCAGCTGCCCACGCTCGAATCGCTGCGACTCGACCCCGCCGCTCCGGTCGCGGTCATGTGCGGCCACGGCAACTCGAGCCGCCAGGCGACCGTGTTCCTGCGGGAGCGGGGATTCGAGGCGTTCTCGGTCGCGGGCGGGATGGCGGCCTGGGAGGCGGTCCACCTGCCGCGCCGGCTCGCTCCCACACGCGCGCTCGAGCATGTCGTGCAGCTGGACCGCGTCGGCAAGGGCGCCCTGTCGTACGTGCTGGCGAGCGACGGCGATGCCATCGTGGTGGACCCGAGCCGGCACCTCGAACCGTACGAGACGGTGCTCGACTCGCTGGGTGCAACCGTCGCCGCGGTGATCGACACCCACATGCACGCCGACTACCTGAGCGGTGCCCGCGCCGCGGCGGCACGATGGCAGGTCCCATACTTCCTCAATCCCGCGGACGCGCGGTCACCGTACGACGAGACCGCGGGCCGCCTGGCTCATCAGCCGCTCAGCGACGGCGACACGATCGCGTTCGGGCGAGCCACGCTCGTCGCCCGGCATTTCCCCGGACACACCCTCGGTAGCCTCGTGCTGCTGGCAGACGAGACCCTGGCCCTCACGGGCGACTTTCTGTTCGTCCAGTCGGTCGGCCGGCCGGACCTGGGCGGGCAACGCGACGCATGGGCCGCGCTGTTGTGGGACAGCCTCGAGCAGGCGCGCCGCAGTTGGCCGGGCGAGCTGCTCATCCTGCCGGCGCACTACGCGAGTGAGACCGAGCGCCGGGCCGATCGCAGCGTGGCGGCCCGCTTCGACGTGATCGTCGCCACGAACGAAGCGGCGGCCATCCGGGAGCGACTTGCGTTCCTCCGCTGGGTGAGCGCGCACGCGGCGCCAGCCCCCGAGAGCTATCGAACGATCAAGCTCGCGAACCTGGGGCTGGTCGAGGTGTCGGATGCAGACGCGGAGCTGTTGGAGTTCGGGCCCAACGCGTGCGCGATAGGATAGTCCCAAGGCGTGCGGCTGGCGACTAAGAGGCGGGCGCCTGCAGCACCACGTACACCCAATCCGCGATGCCGAGGGTCTGCAGGCCGTACGGGACGCCCGCCGGAATGTGCACCAGGTCGTTCGCTGACACCTCGATGCGATCGCCGTCGAGCAACATCACGCCGCGGCCGGCGATGGTGAACATCAGGATCGCCGTGTCGTCTTCCACCGCAATCGGTGCGACGGCCCCGGGTTGCATGACCATGTGCTCGAAGCTCAGGCCGTGCAGCATGCCGGGGAGATTCAAGACGGTGTGGCGGCGCAGCTGGTCCGCCATGGTGGGCAGCTTGGTCAGCCGGCGGTAGGTGTAGCGCGGCACGAGTTCCCGTCCAGTAGGGCGCGGCCCGCGGTCGAGAGCGCATCTCAAGATTGGGCCCGGCAGTGCGGCTCGCAACCCCTTCGTGCGCCGATACCTACTCGGCGTGTGTGCAAGGCGGCGACGAGCGGGCGTCTCTCATGACGTCTCTCACACGAGCCAGTCGCCATGCTGTCGACCCGTCCACTCGCGCTGTGTTGCGTCCTGGTGTTGACCTCCGCCCATGCCCCCGTCTTGGCCCAAGGGTGGATCGAGCCGCTGAGACCACTCCCGGCATTCCCCCGCGGCGCGATCACCAAGGTGCGGAGCGCGGTACAAGTCGCGCTGGCCGGACGCGTCGCGCGCGTCACCGTGGAGGAATGGTTCCGCAACGCGGGCCCCGTGCTCGACGAAGGCAGCTATCTCTACCCGCTGCCTGGCGAAGCGGTGTTCAGCGACTTCTCGCTGTGGCAGGGTGACCGCGAGCTCAAGGGCGAGCCGATGGATGCGAACACGGCGCGGGCGATTTACGAAGACATCGTGCGCCGCAAGCGTGACCCCGCCCTGATCGAGCTCGCCGGGCACGGCTTGCTGCGCGCGCGCGTGTTCCCCATTGCACCGGGAGAAACCCGCAAGATCACGCTGCGCTTCACCGAGCTGCTCGATCGCGTCGGCGACGCATGGCGGTTCCGATACGCCGCCGGCACGGGACCCGGCGTGGCAGCGTCCGCGAGCTTCCGGATGCAGGTGGACAGTGCGTCGCGGTTCGGCGACCCTTATTCACCCACCCATCAACTCAGCATCAACCGGGGCGGCGACCACATCGATCTCGCGCTCGCCGACACGAGCGTACACCGTGACCTCGAGGTCTTCCTGCCACTCGCGCGCGGGCTCGTGGGCATGTCGTTGCTCACACAGCAACCGGTAGGCGAAGACGGGTTCTTTATGTTGTTGCTGGCGCCGGGGCGCTCGCAGGAGATCGCAACCGTACGGCGGGACCTCGTCGCGGTGCTCGACATCTCGGGCTCTATGTCGGGCGACAAGCTCGATCAGGCGAAGGCCGCGCTCACGCAGCTATTGGGCGGGCTGCGCGCCGGGGACCGCTTTCGGGTGATCGCCTTCAACGGCGGGGTGCGGCGCTACGCGGCGGGATGGACCAGCGCCGCGGAGGGCGTGCGCGATGCCCAGCAGTGGGTGCGCCAGCTCAGCGCCGATGGCGGCACCAACATCGCCGGCGCGCTCGCAGAAGCGTTCGCCGAGCCGGCAGGCGAGGGCGCGCTGGGGGTGGTCGTGTTCCTCACAGATGGCATGCCGACGGCCGGCGAAACCGATCCCGAGCGCATCGCCGACCAGGCGGAGCACAGTCGCGGCTCGTTCCGCGTCTTCGCCTTCGGTATCGGGTACGACGTGAACACCTACCTGCTCGATCGCCTGACGGAACGGGCGCGCGGCGTTACCGCCTACATCCAGCCGCGTGGAGACATCGAGCAGGTCGTTGGCTCGCTGGCGGCGAAGGTTGCGTCCCCGGTGCTCACCGACGTCACCGTGCGGGCGGACGGCGTCGAGTTGTACGACCTTCAGCCGGAGCATTTGCCGGATTTGTTCAGCGGCGACGAGCTGGTGGTCTTCGGACGCTATCGGGGAGAAGGGAGAGGGGAGCGGTCGGTCACGGTGACGGGACGGCGCGGCGGCCACGAGGAGCGGTTCACCACCACCGGCAGCTTCGGGAATGCACCCGCGGGGGCCGATTACATCCCGCAGCTCTGGGCGGCGCGCCAGGCGGGCGCGTTGTCGCATGAGATCCGGCTGCACGGCGCCAACCCGGAGATCGTGAGCGAGCTCAAGCGGTTGGCGTTGCGGTACGGCATTCTCACGGAATACACGTCGTACCTGGTGCAGGAGCCGGGGGTCGTCGTGCAGCGGCGCGTCGACGAGCTGCGGCCAATGCCGCGCGACCAGGCCGGCGCGTCCGCAGTGCAAAGCTCGGAGGCAGCGCGCAAACTCGCGAGCTCGATGAGCCTCGACGCCGTGGTGGTCACTGCCGCCCCCGCACCAGTCCCCGGTCCTGGTGAGCACGCGGCGCCGCAACGCGCGACGCAGCGAGTGGGGGGCCGCATGTTCGTGTTGCGCGACGGCGTGTGGACCGACATCGCCCATGGGGATTCGCTGAGGGTGGTATCGGTGGCGCCGTTCAGCGACGCCTACTTCGCCCTGCTCCGGGCCCTGCCAGAGCTCGCCTTGCCCGCGACGCTCCAGCCCGCGGTGCTGGTGGCCGGGCGCCACGCGAGCATCAAGATTGATGCGGCGGGGCAAACGTCGTGGGCCGAGGGCGAGCTGGAGCGGCTGGTGCGGGAGTTTCGATGAGACGAGCGCGGAAGTGGAAACGCGGAACGCGGAACGGCATGTCAGGGAATGTGGAGCGAGGCGTCGCAGTTCCGCGTTCCTGGTTCCGCGTTCCGCGTTAACTCCTGTGCCCGAGCCCCTGGCAGAGGTCTACCGCACCACCTACCGCTCGCTGGTGCGGTTCCTGTACCGCCGGGTGTGGGACGCGGAGCGGGCGGAGGACCTCGCGCAGGAGGCGTTCGCCCGCGCGCTGATACACAAGCCGGACAATGCGCGGGGCTGGCTGTTCATCGTGGCAGCGAACATGGCGCGTGATGACGCGCGGCGAGCCGCGCGGGAGCGGCGCCATCTCACGCTGCTCAAGGGAGAGCCACACGCACACGAACCGGCGCTCGACGATGCGCTGCACGCCGAGCGCGAGCGCTCGCAGGTCCGAGCGGCACTCGAGCAGCTGACGCCGCGGGACCGTGAGGTACTCCTGCTATGGGATTCGGGCCTGTCGTACGACGAGATCGCCTCGCAGACGGGGCTCGCGCGTGGTGCGATCGGCACCACATTGGCGCGCGCGCGCCGGCGGCTGGTGGAGGCCTACGAGGCGGGAAAGTCAGGTGAGCATGTCGCACGTGGATGAGGGCGCGCTGCACGCGTATCTCGACGGAGAACTCGGCACGGAAGAGGCGCAGAGCGTGAGCGCGCACGTCGCCGAGTGTCCGGCCTGCCGCCAACGACTCGAGGAGGAGCGGGCATTGATCGCCCGCGCGAGTGAGCTGCTGGCGCTCGCGGAGCCGCCGGCGCGTGACGTGCCGCCGTTTCGCCCGGGCGATCCCCGGCCGCCAGCCCGGCTATGGTGGCGCGTACGCCTCCCCCTCGCCTGGGCGGCGACCGTGGTGCTGGCGCTGGGAATCGGCATGTACTTGACCTCAGGTCGCGAAGCGATGGAGCTCGCACCAGCCGCCGACTCGACGGCCGTGGCGCTGCGTGCGCGGCAAGCCCAACAGCGCCCGAGCGCGCGGAAGCTCGCCGCTCGTCCAGCCGCGAAGGCTCCTGCCGCCCCGCAAGGTCAGATGGAAATGGAGAAGGACGAGGCGCTATCTCGCGCTCAGCCACCGGCCCCCGTGCCCACGCCTGCTAACGCGCTGCCGGTGGCGCCATTCTCCTTGGACTCAGCACGTCTCGTGCTGGGTCAGACTCCGGTGGCGCTTCCGGGAGCGCCGATCATCGCGGTGCGACGCGACCGGGCGATCGGCTACGCGGCCGTCGTCATCGTGGAGCAACGGCTCGACTCGAACACCGTTGTCACCCTGATCGAGCGCCGGCCCTCGCCGCTGCACATGGATGCGGTTGTGGTGACCGCCGCCCCCGAGGCGCGCCGGGACGCCGACTCTTTCGCCGCGAAGCGGGAAGGGGAGCGACCGCTGCCAGCCCGCGCCGCCGCTTCCGCACCTACCCCCAAACTCGAAGCCCCGCCTGGGTTCGTGGCGGGGCGGCTCGGAGCGGAACGCACCATCGGCGGCCTGACCATCGAAATCCAGGGCCCGCTCTCGCGCGATTCCTTGCAGGCCCTGTTGCTGCTGGTGCGACCAGTACAGCGCTGAGGTGCCTACTTCACCACAATCGTGCCATGCATGAAGGCATGGTGGGTACAGTGGTAGGTGTAGGAGCCCGCCGTATTGAACGTGTGCGAGCCTGCGGCCATGTTGCCGAGATCGCCGGTGTCCCACGTATCCGTGGACCCTGCGTCGGACGTCGCCGTGTGGGTCACGGCGTCCATGTTGGTCCACGTCACCTTCGTGCCGACGGCAACGGTATCGGGCGTGGGGCTGAAGGCGTCCCCGGTAATCGACATGCTTGCCGTCGCCCCCCCGCCTCCACCACCTCCCCCTCCACCCCCTCCCCCACCGCCACCACCGTATGGTGACGTGGAAGAACTGCCGCACGCCGCGAGCAACGCGACGCCCGCGGCGCCCATGACCGACACCAACCCGTTCAACCGCATAACGCCTCCCTTTCGTTCGTAAGGTCTACACTGAGAAACGTCAGAAAGGTCACCGCCGGATGGGCGGGCGGCTATTAGACCGGATTGTCAGGAAACGATTAAGCCCGCGAACGGGTCAGTGGTGCTCGCGTTGTAGCGTGTCCGCGGCGAGGTGTGGCGACACCATCGGGTAGCGGGCGCCGAACCAGCCGTACGAGAGGAGGAACAGGCCTCCGAACAGCAGCGCGGCGGCGACCTCGGGCAGCCCGATTGCCGGACCGGCGCCGCCGTTGATCGACGGCACAATCTCGAGGTACCGCTCCAGCCAGATACCGGTGAGGCTCACCAGCGAGAACAGCGCAAAGGTCGGTGGGTACTTCTTTGGCTTCACGCCCAACAATCCGACGAACGGCAGTACGAACACGAGGATAAACACCGTGGCGCCGACCGGGCGCCAGGGACCCCACAACCGATAGAAGATGAAGTACGTCTCCTCGGGGATATTGCCATACCAGATGACCAGGAACTGGGCCCACAGGAGATAACCCCAGAACACCGTGAAGCCGAACACCAGCTTGCCCAGGTCGTGGAGCTGCTTCGGCGAAACGAGCTCGCCGATCCCCATCGGGCGGCGGACCGCCAGCGTCAGCACGGCGAGGGCCGCGAGGGCCGCGAGGAAGCTCCCCATGAAATAGAACGCGCCGTACAGATTGCTCACCCAGCGGCCGTTGAGCGACATGATCAGATCGAAGCCGAGCAGCGAGTACCCGAACGCGAACGCGACGGTGAGAATGGCCGCCTCGCGGCTGATCAAGCCCTTTTCGTTCGCGTCCGGATCGACCGGCCGGCCGGTCTTCACCTCCTGCACGTCCGGGGCGAGGTCGCGCCGCACAAAGCGCCACGACAGCCAGGCCATGAGGGCAAGGATCGCCCAGGTCCGCACGAAGAAGAACGGCGTGGTGAACCAGGCCGCCACCTCCGTGCGCTGTGGTCCGTGGATCCAGCCGAAGAGATACGAGCGCCCGACGACCTCCCCGGCGAACAGCACGAGTGCCAGAAACAGGAAGGTTACCGCCGCCTCGGCGAGGCGGATCATGAGGCCGGCCCAGTGTCCCTTGGCGAGCTTCTGGCTGGCCGCGAGCACCACCAGCGCCTGCGCCATGCCCGTCCAATCCATGAAGTTGACGTGCCAGGCCTGCCACGCTCGCGCCGTCTGACCGCCGGCAAGAGCCGAGAGGAAGCCAGCACCGCCCGCGACCGCGAGCACAGCCCCGCCGAGAATGAACGTGCGCACCGGGAACCGGCCCGCCGCCTGCGCGAGCTCCGTCCGAGAAACGGCTGCCCGGGCGGTCATCGCCTTCCCCCCTTGGCCGCTGCCGCCTTCGCGTCCGCCTGCAGCGTGCGCACATAGTTGACGAGATCCCAGCGATCGGGGCCGCGTACCTTGTCGCCGTACACCGGCATGAGGCCCCGTCCCATCACCTGCCCGCTCACGATCACCCCGTAGAGGTATCCGTCCGAGCGCCGCGCGATCGTGTCGGTCACGAGGGACCGCACGCCGAAGAACGGGCCGCCCGCCGCGGAGGAGATCGGCCCGTCGCCGTGGCCCGCCGGCCCGTGGCAGACCAGGCAATAGGTCTCATACAGAAACCGTCCGTGATTGATCGATTCGGACGTCCGGGTGCGCGGATTCACCAGCCGGTCGGCCATCTGCAGGTTCATGGTCGGCTCGGCGCCGGTGACCGGGACCGTGCCGGCGACCGGTGGGATGGGCCGGGCGTACGGCTTGATGCTCCGCTGGTGTCGCATGGTGGCGAACCAACCGATCTGATGCACGACGTCGTCGGGCTGGCACGCGAGCGTGGCACAGACCGCGAGCGTGGCGAGGGCGGCCCGCCGGCTACGCACGGCGCACCTCCTCGGCACCGGCGGCGCGGAGCAGCGATTCGACCTGACCGGCGCGATCCGCCCCGGCGGCGACGAAGATCCCGAACTTGTCGTTCGTGAAGCGGGGGTCCCACGCGATGGTCCCCTGGTGGCGGGACGCGAGCAACACGTTGAGGAGAATGCCGAGCAGCGTGGTGAGCGCGCCGAACAGCACCGTCATCTCGAACATGATCACCACGTACGGCGGGATCGAGCCGATGGTCTTGCCGCCGACCTGCACCGGCCAATCGTACGACATGTAGAGCGTGATCCACGCCCCGATGGCGCAACCGGTGATCCCGCCGATCAATGTCCACATGCGCACCGGACTCGTCGGCTGATCGAGCGCCTGCTCCAGCTCATGGCGGGCGAGCGGCGAATAGATGGTGAATGCGGTGTGGCCGCCCGACTTGAGCCGCCGCACCGCCTCGACGGTTGCCCCCAGCTGCCCGAACACCGCGAGCACGCCCTTGGTCGGCGGCGGGTGGAAGATCGCGGTGAGAGGATTCACGAGCTTCATGCGTGCCGGGCCCCTTCCCGCTCGACTCTCTCACCGGGCGGCGGCAGCTCCTCCTTCACCTCGGAGATCGACACCGCCGGGAAGCTCTTCACGAACAGCAGGAACCACATGAAGAACCACCCGAAGCTCCCCGCCATGATGCCCCAGTCGGCCCAAGTGGGGTTGTACCCGTGCTTGACCCACGGCTCGAATGGCTCACCGGACAGATGGATGGCGATGATCACGAAGCGCTCCATCCACATCCCGAGGTTCACGAAGATCGAGATCACGAACAGTGCCGTGATGTTGGTGCGGACCTTCTTGGACCAGAGCAGCCAGGGCAGGAACGCGTTGCAGACGTTCATCGTCCACCCCGCCCACCAGAACGGGCCGAACGCCCGGTACCAGAAGGCGGCGCGCTCGGGCGTGGGCCCGCCGTACCAGGCGACGAAGTACTCCACGACGTACGCGTAGCACACGATCATCCCGGTCAGCAGGATGAGCTTGGCCAGGTTCTCGAAATGGTGAACGGTGACGATACGCTCGAGGTGGAACAGCTTGCGCATCGGGACGAGCAGCGTGATCACCATTGCGCAGCCCGAGTAAATCGCTCCCGCCACGAAGTACGGCGCGAAGATCGTCTCGTGCCACGCCGGCACCTGCGCCATCGCGAAGTCCCAGGACACGACGCTGTGCACCGACAGCACCAGCGGCGTCGCCAGCGCCGCGAGGTACAGGTACGCCGGCCGGTAGTGCCGCCACTGCTCATTCGTCCCTCGCCACCCGAGCGCGCAGATCGCGTACAGCTTCTTGCGCCACCCCGTGGCGACGTCGCGCACCGCCGCGATATCGGGGATGAGCCCCATGATCAGGAACACCGACGAGACCGTGAAGTACGTCCCGATCGCGAACTCGTCCCAGATGAGCGGCGACTTGAAGTTGGGCCACAGCCCGCGCTCGTTGGGATAGGGGATCAGCCAGTAGAAGTACCACTGGCGGCCGATGTGGATGAGCGGGAACAGCCCGGCCGTCATCACTGCGAACACCGTCATGATCTCGGCAACGCGGTACACCGCAGTGCGCCACCCGGAGCGGAACAGGAACAGGATCGCCGAAATCAGCGTCCCGGAATGCGCGATGCCCACCCAAAAGACGAAGCAGGTGATGTACACCGCCCAATACGTGGGCATCGAGTATCCGGCAAGCCCCAGCCCGTACCGCAACAGGTACAACAGGCACACGATGCCGATGGCGAGGAGCGTGACCGCCGTCCCGAGCAGCGCATAGTAGCCCGGCCCGGGATTTTGGAGCGTGTGGGCGATCGTGCGCGTGACCTCATCGTAGGTCACGGGTGTCGTCGTTGCCCGATCCCGCGTGGTCGTCTCAGGCATGATCCACGACGCGGGCAAGATAGGTGATGGCCGGCTGGGTGTTGAGCTCCTCCAGCACATGGTAGCCGCGCGGATCGCGGGCGAGCCGCGTGACGCGCGCATTGCGATCGTGAAGATCGCCGAACACGATCGCCTCCGACGGACATGCCTGCGCACAGGCCGGCGTGATCTCGCCGTCCTGGACATTCCGGTCCTCGAGCCGCGCGCGATTCTGCGCCCCACGGATGCGCTGCACGCAGAAGGTGCATTTTTCCATCACGCCCTTTTCGCGCACCGTGACGTCGGGGTTCAAGAGCATGTTGAGCGGGTCGGGCCAGCTCTCCCACTCGCCGCCCTGCTCGGCGTAGTTGTACCAGTTGAAGTGGCGCACCTTGTAGGGACAGTTGTTCGCGCAGTAGCGTGTGCCGACGCAGCGGTTGTAGACCTGTCCGTTGAGCCCGTCCGGCGTGTGGTAGGCGGCGAACACGGGGCACACGGGCTCGCACGGCGCGAGCGTACACTGCTGGCACAGCATCGGCGTCACGGCCACCTGCAGGCCGCCCTGCTTCCCCCGCTCGTCGCCTTCGGTCGGCCGCCAATAGCGCTCGATCCGGATCCAACTCATCTGCCGCCGCCGCAGCATCAGCTCCTCACCCACGGTGGCGATGTTGTTCTCCGCATAACACGCCGTGACACATGCAGAGCAGCCGGTGCACTTCGCGAGGTCGATCACCATCCCCCAACGCGGGTGCTCGCCGGCGTAGTACTCGAGATTGGCCTTCTGCCGCTGCGCCTCAGCCCAGCCCTCCATCGCGCTCTCGGCGTGCCGCGGGACGACCTCCTCGCGGAACGGATGCTGACCGGGCTTCAAACCGCTGGCCTGCGCCAGGGGCAACGCGCGCACGATGTCCTCGCCCAGCTCGCGCGCGTCGCCCTCGAGGGTGGCGAGGAAGCGGTGGTCGCCCGTGGTGGTGACCGCAACGCTCACACTGAACGCCCGCCCTCCCCAGGTCGCGGGCGCGGCGCCCAGCAGCTCGAATGCGTTGAACGAGCGGTCCGTGGCGTAACGGCCGTACGCCTTGTGTCCCTGACCGGTCGGTATCGCCACCACGTCCGGACGAATACCGGGGTTGAGCCACACCGGGGCGCGCACCGTCCCGAACGGAGACTTGAGGAGCACGAAGTCACCGTTCACGACGCCCCAATGTGCGGCGGTGTCGGGATGCACTTCCGCCCACGCGTGCCAGGTGATCTTCGAAACGGGATCGGGCAGCTCTTGGAGCCACGATTTGTTGGCGCCCCGACCGTCGTGCAGCGCGCTGGACGGTACGACGACCAGTACCGGCTGCTGCGGCGAAGGCTGCCAGCCGAGGACGGGCTGCCCGGCCGCCGACGCGAGCGCGCGCTGCACGTCGGGACCGAGCCGTACCGGCTGAACCGGCACGTCGCTATAGACCCCGCCGTGCTGCAACGCGTCGTCCCAGAATTCCTCGAAGCTTTGTCCCGCCACCCGGCCCCGCCCGCCCCCGAAGCGGCGGTGCAGCTCCTGCCAGCGCCCCTGCAGATAGTCCTTGAACCCGCCGCTGCGGCCGGCCGCCTGGAGCAGGACGTCGCCCGCGTGCCTGGTCTCGGGAAAGACCGGCTGCATCACTGGCTGCTGCAGCGCGTACACCCCCGCGCGCGGCCGGCTGTCGTTCCACTGCTCCAGCGGATGCAGGTCGGGCAGCACCAGGTCCGAGGCGGCCGCGGTTTCGTCCAGGTAGCAGGAGACGGAGACCTTGAATCCCACGTGCCCGTGGGCCTGGGAGAACGCCGCCGGCAGCGAGTGGCCCGGGTTGGCCCCGTGCACCAGCAGCACGGCGACCTTGCCGGCGCTCATGTCGGCGACGAGGTCGGTCAGCTGCTTGAACGACCCGGCGCCGCCGAGTCCGTGGTCGGGGCCGAACCGGACCGTCTTACCGACCTGGCCAGCGACGTAATTGAGGACGTTGACGGCGGCGACGATCTCGGCGCCATTGGGATACTGCGCGGCGATGCCCCCCGCCACGGCCAGCCCGGCGCCGGACGCGGCGAACTCGCGAGCCAAACGTCGGATCTGCTGCGCCGGCAGGCCAACCGTCTCAGCGACCTGCTCGGGGGTCGGCAGGCTGCGCTCCAGTCGCGCGGCGTCGGCCGGTGCGCGGACGCGCCGGTCGGCCAGCACTACCTGCGCCAGCGCGAGGGCGAGCATGCCCTCAGTGCCCGGAGCCGGCGCGATCCATTCGTCGGCGCTCATCCCGGTGAGGCCGAGCCGGGGACCGACATAGACGAACCTGGCCATCGGCGTCGTGCGACTGGCGTCGAAGGCGTGAGCCTGCGTGAAGGCATTCTGATACCCGACCGGAGACAGCCACGTCTCCATGAAGTCGGCGCCAAACGACAGGATGTAGCGGGCGCTGGCGAAATCGTACCAAGGAATGGCCGGCGTGCCGAACGCCAGGCGGTTCCCCTCCCGCAGCGCCTCGAAGGCGAACGGCTCGTACGTCACGTGGCGGCCGCCGATGTCGCGCATCCAGGTGTCGACCAGCTCGCCAAACGACCCGGTCTCGAGCCCGGTGAGGAAGACGATTCCCTTGCCGCGCGCGTCCTTCAGCTTCGCCTGCAGCCGGCCGATCGCGTCATCCCACTTGAGGGGCTGCCACTGACCGTTGGCACCGCGCGCCATGGGGGCGGTGACGCGGTCGGGGTTATAGAGCCCTTGCAGCGCCGCCTGGCCGCGCGAGCACAGGCGCCCGCGATTGATCGGCGACTCGGGGTTGCCCTCGAGCTTGATGACGCGCCCCTCGCGCACCTTGGCGTGCAGCCCGCATCCGGCCGCGCACTCGCGACAGGTCGTGGCGTAGTAGGTGGCGATGCCGGGCACCTGATTTTCGGGGGGCACGACATACGGCACGAGCTGCTCGGTGGGCTCGGGACCGATGCCGCATCCCGACAGGGCGGCCGCCCCGCCGCCCGTCGCGCTCAACACAGTCAGGAACCGTCGGCGATCCATGACGCGCGCCTCAGTAGTGACACAGGGTGCAGTCACGCGACACGTTGCGCTGCACGTGACAGTTGACGCACCAGCCCATCTTGAGCGAAGAGACCTGATACACCTGCGGCATGTTCCGCACATCGCCGTGGCAGGTGGTGCAGCTCTCCGGCCCGAGAACCTTGATATGCCGCATGTGCGGGAAATGCACAAACCCGGGGAGCGCGTGCACCCGCACCCACTTGGGGGGCTGCTTGTTGATCCACGCCTCGCGCACCTTCATGATCTCGGCCTGATGCGACGGGGTGGAGCCGCCGATCATTTGGTGGCAACCGAAACACGTCTGCAGGGCGGGGATGCCCGGCTCACTCGAGACGGTGACGGTGCTGTGACAATAGAGACAGGGGATCTGGTCTTGACCGGCGTGAACGTCGTGGCGGAAGAAGATCGGTTGTCGGGGACCCTTGAGTCGCCCCGTGTCGCTGATGACGGGAGCCGTGGTGCGTGCGGCGGGCTGAGTTGTCTGCGCGGCGGCGGGAAGGCCGATCGCCATTGCGATGGCAACACCGATCACTCCCCTCCCCAGCCCCGCGCCCCTACCACCCCTCTTCGTCATCGCGGCACTCGACGGCGAATGGAAAATAGCGTTGTCGTGTGAACGGACTGCGGGCGCCAGAATGTAGCGTCAGCGGCAAACGGCGCACAAGGCCCGCGCCGTGGCAGACGCACGTCACTCCGGGCGCGCCAAGAGCTGGTGTTTCAGCGTGATGATATTGACGAAGGCATCGACCGTGTCGAGGTCGGGGAATTCCAACCAGCACCAGCGGACGCCCGCCGCCACCTTCCCGTCGCGGATCGCCTGTCGTGTGGCGCGCGGCAAGCCGTCGGTCACGGCGAGCTCCCGCTCCTCGCTCTCACTCAGAATAAATGTCCCCGACAGGCCGCTCTCCATCGGATGGAGGTAGCCGAGCTTCCGCCCGCCGACTTCGTACATCCACACCCACTTCCAGGCCGTCCCCATGAACACCACCTGCTCCGTCACGTGCTTCAACGCGCGGATGCCCTCGCGCGCGCGCTTGAACCGCTGGGCCGCGCGCGGTGGCAGGTCTTTGATGGGGCCGTCAGACTTGGGCCGCTTGCGCGGGCTGGTATAGAGATTTCTCGCCCAGTAACCAGGCGGCTGATGATCGATCGGGATGATCATGTCCCTATTGTAAGCCACGAGTCACTGAACGGAAGCGTTCCTCGAGGACGCGACCCCGTGCCTCGAGCGCGGCCAGCACCGCCGCGCGGTCGCGGACGGCGTCCTCGGCTTGCGAGGTGGGCTGCACGTCCGCGCCCTCGATCACGTTGTACAGCTCCACGAGCTGCCCGTTCAGGCGGGTGAAGCTCGTGTCGCCGCTCTCGAGCGCCGCGGCGCGCAGGTCGAGCGAGTCGAGCGCCGCCGCGAGGCGCTCGCCACCAGCGCGCGCCCGCTTGATCTGCGCGCGCAGCGCGCGCACCCGCTGGAGCCCGAGCGAGTCGCGCCGCAGCGCCTCCACCAAGCGCGTTGCCGTAGCGAACTGCTGCCCGAGCGCCGCCGTGGTCGTCGCCAGACGCGGATCCACGCGCACGCGCAACGGCTGCGTGTAGCTCCGCGAGCCGATCACCAGCCGGACCGTGTAGCGTCCCGGCACGACCCAGGGTCCGCGCGGCTCGCGCGGGGTGTCGTGCCACACCGCTGAGATCGGGTACTCGTAATGCAGCGCGGGCGGTGGCTCGCCGTGCAGGTCCCACACGAAACGCTGCATCCCCGCAGCGACGCCCGGCGCCTGCCGGGGCCGGATCCACCACGGCGGAATATTGATGCCGGAGTCGGCCGGCGGCACCGTGTCGGCGCTCGTGAACTGCCGCACCAGCTTCCCTGCCGCGTCGCGGATTTCGAGGACCAGGTGCGGCACCGGACGCGGCAGGTAGTAGTCGATGATCGCGCCATCCGGCGGATTCTGCGCCGCCGGCTCGTCGATGGGCAGCGGCGTGTCGGTGTTCTCGTTCCAACGGACCCGCACCGCGCCGGCAGGCCGATAAAGGTAGGCGTCGGGGGCCGCGGCGGCGCTGGCGATCTGGCGCAACGGCGTGATGTCGTCGAGCACCCAGAATCCGCGGCCGTGCGTGGCGACGACGAGATCGCTGTCGTGCACTACGAGGTCGCGCACCGATGTGGCCGGCAGGTTACGCCGCAACGGCTGCCAGCGGTCGCCATCGTCGAACGAGACATACACGCCCCCTTCCGTACCTGCGAAGAGCAGCCCGCGGCGGCTGGGATCTTCCCGCACGGCGTTCACGACGGCGTTGGGCGTGAGCCCTTCGACGATCTCCACCCACGTCTTGCCGCCGTCGCGCGTGCGGTAGATGTGCGGGTGCAGGTCGTCGAGTCGGAAGCGGTTCACGGCCGCGTACGCCTCCAGCGTATCGAAATGGGAGGCCTCGAGCAGTGACACCTTGCTCCACGGCGTGAGCGCGGGCGGCGTGACGTCGGTCCAGCTGCGGCCACCCGTGTGGGTCACGTGAATGAGTCCGTCGTCCGTACCTGCCCAGAGCAGCCCGAGCCGGCGGCCCGACGGCGCGATCGTGTAGATCACGCCGCGGTGCTTTCCCTTCTCGGGATCGAGGGCGGCAAACGCGCCGAGGCTCGCGGGCACCTCGTAGCTCGCGCGGGTCAGGTCCGGACTGATCGCCTGCCAACGCCGTCCGCCGTCAGTCGTCCGGAGCAGCACGTTGGTTCCGAAGTAGAGCACGTGCGGATCGACGGGAGAAAATACCAGGGGCATGGTCCGGACCCAGCGGTACCTGCCCACGCGCACGGGCTCGGGCGAGACGTCCTCGACCGCCCCGGTGTTCCAGTCGAACCGCGTCACCCGGCCGCCATACACGATGTTGGGATGGAGCGGGTCGGGAGCGATGTACCCGTACTCCTCGACTCCGACCGGATGCCACTCCCGAAAGGTGATCTGGCCGTCGTTCCCGCGGCTCGCGATGCCGGCGGAGCCGCTCTCCTGCTGACCGCCGTACACCCAGTAGGGAAAGCGGTGATCGGTCGCGACGTGATAAAACTGCGCGGTCGACTGATTGTACCACGAGCTCCAGGTCTCGCCGCCGTTCACGCTCACCACCGCGCCCTGATCGCCCGCGAGCAGAATGACCTTGGGATCGTCGGGGTCGATCCACAGCCGATGGTAATCGTCGCCGCCGGGCGCGCCGCGGAACGCGTTGAACGACTGTCCCCCATCCAGCGATTTCCAAGTCACCACGTTGGCGACATACACGACGTCGGGATTGGTGGGATCGACTTTCACTTCGTTGAAGTCGCCGTCCCGGCCCCTCAGCCGGCCGTCAGCGTTGACGAGCCGCCACTGTTCGCCCCCGTCGTCGGAGCGGTATAGTCCTCCGCCCTTGGTGGCACCGACCACGGCGTACAGGCGGGCGGGCGCGCTCGCACAGGTTGCGAGCCCGATGCGGCCGAGGCCATCCGCCGCCGTGGGCAGCCCGGCGCCCGCGCGGCGCCATGTCGCTCCGCCGTCAGCCGACTTGTACAAGCCGTTCGCTGTCGACAGGGTCCACGAGCTTCCGATCTCCCATGGCGCCTGGCGCGCCGCCCACAGCACCGCGAACACCGTGTCCGGGTTCGCCGGGTCGAGTGCCAGGTCCATGGCACCGGTGTTCTCGTCGGCGTAGAGCACCTTCTGCCAGGTGGCGCCGCCGTCGGTGGAGCGGAACACGCCGCGCTCCGTATTCGGCCCGTAGGGATGCCCGAGGACGGCGACGAGCACGTGATTCGGATCGCGCGGGTCCACGACGATGGCAGGGATCTGCTGGCCGTCGCTCAAGCCGACGTGCCGCCACGTCGCCCCGCCGTCGCTCGACTTGTAGACGCCATCGCCCACCGAGAGATCGGGACGCTGTAGACCCTCGCCGGTCCCCACATAGATGGTGCGCGGATCCGACGGGGCGACCGCGATCGCACCGATGGACCCGGTCGGCTGGTCATCGAAGATCGGCGACCAGGTGCGTCCGTAGTCGTCGCTGCGCCACACGCCGCCGTTGTTCACGCCGATATAGAGCAGCGCCGGCCGGCCCGGGACGCCCACGGCCGCGACGGTACGGCCGCCGCGAAACGGCCCCAACGCGCGCCAGTGCATCCCGGCGAACAGCGCCGGGTCGTATTGCTGGGCGGCACTCCACGAACCCGTCCCGGCCAACACGGCCGCGAGCAGCGCGATGCGACAGACACGAGCCACGGTTCTCTCCCCTCCCTAAAGAGTTCGCGTCGCTGCCGCGAGACGCCCGCGATCGAGCAGGCGTGCGACGGAGACGCCCGGGACCGCCATACGACCGTCCTTGCTCATCGTCAGCTTGACCACGTCCACCCCGCGCCCGAACCAGCGCGCGCTCGGCTCCAAGTCCGAAGGGAATACGCACAGCGGCAGGGCCGCGATGGCGATCCCCGGCTGCGAGCCGATCCCCGACTCGGGCATGGTGCCGGCCCAGAGCTTGGCGCCGCACTCGGCTGCGATACGGTAGATGCGACACGCCTCCGTGAGGCCGCCGATCCGATGCACCTTGATGTTCCACACCATCGGCCCGTCGAGCGCGACGATCTGCCGCGCCGCGCGCGCGTCGCGCAGCGTCTCGTCCAGGCAGACAGGCGTCGAGAGCGCGCGGGCCAGGCGCGCGTGGCCGACCAGCTCATCGGGAGCGAGCGGCTGCTCGATGTAGAGCAGGCCGGCAGCGTCGAGCGCGCGCAAGGCCCGCTCGTCGTCGGGCCAGTCGTAGGCCCCGTTGGCGTCGACGGTGAGGGGCAGGTCGGTTCCGGCCATCCCGGCGCGCGCGGCGCGCACGGCCAGCTCGTCCCAGCCCGGCGCCACCTTGATCTTCACCCGGCGGTAGCCGTGCTCCAGCGCCCGATATACGCGGCTCGTGAGCGTCTCCGGCCGGCGATCCTCGGGGATGCCGAGCGACACGCCGCACGGGAAGCTCGCCGCGGTCGTGACGCCGAGGCGCTCGGCCATAAGCTGGGCGAGTCCCGCCCCGCGGCAATGGGCCTCCAGATCCCACGCCGCCGTTTCGATGCCGGCCCGCGCGAACGGGTTGCCGCGCACCCCCGCGCGCAGCACCTCGTCCACGGCTTCCGGGGAGGCGAACTCCCGACCGGCGATGCGCGGGAGGAGGAGCCGGGTGATCAGGTCCCGCGCGCTGCCGAGGGTCTCCTCGGAGTAGAACGGCAGCTCGTCGGGGGCCGCCTCGCCGTATCCCACGTGCCCGGCGTCGTCGTGCAGCACGACCACCACGGAGTGGCGCGCGTCGATGCGCCCTCCCGAGATGATGAATGGCTCGAGGAACGGGAGGGTGAGCTCGAGCAGCTCAACGCGCGCGATGCGCATGACTCGCCAGGTCGAGGAAGTGCAGTTCACCGTCGCGCCGCTGTAGCGCCCCGCTGTGCTCGAGCTCGAGCATCGCGGCGATCAGACCGTCTCGCGGATGAAACACCAGCGCATGGAGTGCCCGCTGCGTGCGGGAGCCATTCCTGGCGGGATACTCCGATAGCGGCAGCTGGAAGAAGGTATGCAGCTGAACGCTGGTGCAGCCGCGGCGAGCATATTCGACGACCATGCGTCCGGAATGGATGTTTCCGGTGCCGGACAGACGGTTGTAGAGGTCGGTAGAAGTCGGTAGAGGACGGTAGAGGTCCAAGACACGCAGGTTTCGGTCGCTCAAATCCCAACCACCGTAGGCAACTCCTCGCTCGGTGTCGAACAGTCGGTTAAAGCACACCAGCGTGTCCGCGTCCCCGCTCGCCTGCATCATGTGCACCTGAAAGTCATCGTCGAACCGCGCGTTCATCAGTTTCATCGCCACCCGCAGCGGCACCGGCGACGCCGCGCGGATCTGACCGGGGACCTCCGCGAGCCAGCGTAAGATCGGTTTGCGATCATCCGCGAGCGCATCGCCGGCCAACGTCGGCGAGAAGTCCTTCTCGAGCAGCAGGGGGGGACCCTCGCCCCAGGCCGACGCGAGCCGGGCCGTCGTGTGACCGTACTCCGCGTCGCGGAACGGCTCGCCGAGCCGCGGCAGGTGAAACTTCACCGACGGCACGACGAGCAGCCGACCGGCGCGCGTCAGGTCACGCCCGGCGCGGACCAGGGACAGGTAGTCGTCGAGCGAACGGTCCCAACCCCTCCCCTTCCACGTCACCGTCCAGCCCGAGCGACCGTCTGCCGCTTTGCGGGGCTCCACCCGCATCCGGGTCTCGTGAATCGCCCAGGCTTGCATCGCCTGAGCGCCGCTCGCGTCCTCGGCGATCACCGTCTTCAGGACCGCGAACGCGAGCCCGGCGGCGGCGTCTTCGTCCAGCTGGCTCGCGTTGAGCGACAATTGCCCGGAGCCTTTTCCGATCGGGTGCGGCAGCGTCTCGCCCAGGTACGAGGCCGTGAGATCGATCCGATAGGTCTCGCGTACGTACGCCGCGAACTCACGCGGCAGCTCCTGCCCGAAGCGCGCGAAATCCCGCTCGAGCGGGGGAGGCGCCACGTTACTTGGTGAAGCGAGACAACCGAAACTCCGGCGCGGGACTCTCCTGGGTGAGCACCAGCCGGGCCACCAGTTCACCCAAGGCAGGACCATGCTTGAACCCGTGCCCCGAGCCCCCACCCACGAGCCAGGTGTTCTCCGCGGCCGGATGGCGATCGACGATGAAGTGCTCGTCCGGGGAGTTCTCATATTGGCAGACACGCGCTTCGACCAGGGGCGCCGCCCGCAGCTCGGGGAACCGAAACCCGAGGTAGTCGCGCGCCGCCTGGAGGCCCGCCGGAGTGGGGAGTCGCTCCCCGTCGGTGGGATCGAACGCCGCGCCGCGCGTGTCGTCCGCGATTTTGAAGCCGCGCCACTCGTTGCCGGGAATCCCGTAAATGAAGCGCGCACCGTGATCCGCCCAGACGGGGAGCGCGTCCTCGGTGAACCGCCGGTCCCCCGCCGGTGTGCCGAAGAAGTAGACCTCCTGGCGCGTGGAACGAACCCGTTCGCCGATCACGTCGGGAAACAGGGTGCCGAGCCACGGCCCGCAGGCGAACACGTAGCTGTCGGCCCGGAGCGTGGTGCCGTCGGACAGCTTGAGGCCGTCGAGCGCCCCGCGTGCCACGCTGCCGGGTTGGGCGGCGATTTGGCGGTACTCGCCGCCCTCGGCACGGAGGCCCTCGAGCACCGCGGCGCACGCCGCCCGGGCGGTGAGGTAACCACCCTCCCGCTCGAAGATGGCCCAGCGCACGCGCTCGCAGTTGATCTGCGGATAGCGGCGCGCGGTGTCCGCGCCCGACAGCTCCTCGAACGCCACGCCCGCCGCCCTGAGAACGGGCAACGCCGCCTGCTCGTACTGCTCGTCGCCCTCGACCAGCCACAGGACGCCGATGGGATGATACAGCGGCCGGTGCCAGCGCTCGGCATGTTCCTTCCAGAGTGTGAGGGCGCGGGCCGCCATCTCGGTGTAGATCGCCCGCGGGCCGTAGGTGGCGCGGATGACGCGCGTCTCACCTCCCGAGCTCGAGCGCGCGTTGCCGGGCCCCCAGGCGTCGAGCAGCGTGACCCGGGCGCCGCGGCGCCGCAGCCAGAGCGCGGTCCAGCCCCCGAACGCGCCGGCGCCGACCACCGCCACGTGCCGCTGTTTGCTCATCGTGAGCACGCCTTTCCCCAGGGGGAACGCGCCGAGCGCGGCGCTCGCCGCGGCGCACGACTCGAAAAACGACCGGCGGGAGAGCCGACGGGTCCGCCTCCCGCTCACGGGAGGCTGATGCGCGCCCCGCGCGCCTCGCGCACCGCGCGGCGCACCGCGTCGCGCTCGGCCCCCGGCAGACTCGGCCCCCACGGGTCGTCGCACGCGTCGTCCGGAATCACGCCGTCCGCCGCGAGCGCCCAGAGCATGCGGCGTACGTAGCCCTCCACCGGCGCACCGAAGGTCGCCGCGGCGAACAGATCGCAGAGACCCGACAGGCGGACGAACTTGGCGAAGTCCCCGGTCCGGAACGACTCGAGCAGCGCGCTCTGGAGGTCGGTCAACGCGCCACCCATGCCGATCAGCGCCCCGCGCGCTCCCATGGTCAGCGAATAGCCCAGAAAGCGATCTTCCCCGGTGATCAGCAGTTTTCCCGGGTGGTCGCGCATCAGGCCCGCGATGCGCTGAAACGTCACGACCGAGTCGAGCGTGGCCACTTTGATCCCGAGCACCTGGGGCAGGTCGAGCAGCGCGTGCAGCGTCGGGTTGTCGTACGCCACACCGCCCGCGGCGGCGTACAGATAGAACGCGATCACGGGCAACTCCTGCCCGAGCGCGGCATGGTATGCAACCGGATCGTCGGCGCGGGGAAAGGCGAGCAGTGCGTCCGCGCCACCGACCTTCGCCTCGTTCGCCATGTCGACGCTCGTCGCGCCGGCGATGATCGTGCTCATCGGCAGCGCGTGCCGCCAGGCCCCCAGCACCTGACGCCGCTGGTGCGCGGAGAGATGCGGGCCGCGGCCGGTGTGCGCCCAGACGGCGACACCGGCCACCTGCTGGCCGGCCATCCAAGTGGCGTACGCCGCGAGCGCGTCTTCCGCGAGCTCGCGCCCCCGAAACGGAACAGGGACGGCGGGAATGAGCCCCCACTCGAGAGCGGCCCGCAGACGGTCGCCCGGTGAGCGGGAGGGTGCAGGAGGAGTCAGTTGGCGAGTCCCGCGCGCACGTTGCCCGATTCGATCGCGGCCCGCTGGGACGCGGAGGCGCGTATAAGATCGAGCTTGGCGAGCGCGCTCTCCGGAATGCGCAGCGGCTGACCCGTGCCGAAGACGAAGCGCTCCGCGCCGATCGTCTCGATCAACGTGGTCAGATGATCTTCCGGCGGTCCCCAGACCCAACTGATGTCCCACCAGATGCGCGCCGCCTCGTCGGGAGAGGACCCGAAGTGCACCTCTTCGATGAAGGCACGATCGGCGTGCGTGATCACCAACCGCACAGCTCGGTCGCAACGGATCAGCGCCCGTGCCGCCGCGGCCGGGAGCTCACCGGCGCGGTCGTTGGGGTGGCGCTGGCGCGCGTCCTCGAAGCGCACGGCCACCATGAGGGGCAGGCGGGCCGAGCCGCACGCCGCTGCCAATTCCCGCACGCCGGGACCCGCGGGATCGATGCCGTAATGCAGCGGGTCGCAGCGTACCGCTGGCGCGCCTCGCTGCGCCGCTTCACTCACGGCGGCGTCCCAACCGGCCAGCCCCGGGTGCACAGCCGGCACCGGCCTCAAGCGGCGTTCCCGCGCCGCGACGTCGTACAGCCATGCGTTCCCCTCCATCGGCTGGCGCCACCCGAGACTCGGCAGGTGACTCACCCACGCTTCGTCGATGCCGACCCGGTCGAGTGCTTGCACCAGCCGGTCGGGTGACGTGCCGGGAACGCGGGCATAAGGATAGGCGCCCAGGAACGCGTTGACGTCGATGCGCATCAGTCGGCGGGGAACGCGCCGCGCGGGAAAATGCGCGCCGCGTTCTTCCATTTCACGAGCTCGAGCTGTTCGTTCGACAGGAGGTGCGCGAGATAGCGCAGCTTGGCCCAGCCGGCATCCATCGTGAGGTCGGTTCCCCACACGAGCCGTTCGACACCCACCGCCTCGAGACACGCTTCCAGCATGCCACCGTCCACGCCACTCCCGGAAAGGTCGACGACGATGTTCGGGACGGTCCGTACCGCGGCGAGTGAGTGGCGCCAGTCACCCCCGCCGCCGATGTGCGCGAGGATGAAACAGACGCCAGGGTGACGGCCCGCCAGCACCGCGAGCTCCGCGCCGTCCGAGGCCTCCTGCCCGGGCCAGTCGCGCCGCCGATGCTGCCAGATATGCTGCAGCACGGGGACGCCCCGCTCGCGGGCCAGCGCGCAGATGGGGTCGAGCAGCGGATCGGTCGCGCGCCGGCTGGCCGCGAGCTTGATCCCCACCATCCCGGACGCCAGGCAGCGCGTGATCTCTGCGAGCGCGTGCGCTGTGTAGTTCGGGTTGACCGTGACATATCCCCGCACCCGGTCCGGGTGATGCCGCGCCAGCGCCAGCATCGCGTCGTTCCCGTAGGTCACGTCGCGAGGCGACGGAAAGTAGACCGGCGACCTGAGCCCCCACGTCCCGAGCACCGAGGCCACGTGGTGCGTGATCCCGATCTTGTCGCCCGCCGTCAGCCGGCTGGCGTTGCGCTCGCGCCAATCGGCACGCGGCGTGCGATCGTGGTAAAAGTGGCCGTGGACGTCGATGAGCATGCTAAAGAATGGTTGCCAGACGCCAAGACGCCAAGCTGCAAACAGTTCCCAGCCTCAAGCCGACAGTCCGCCAGCCTTGCAACTTGCGTCTCCACTGGCACGCTGACCGGTGACTTCTATTTTGTGCCATGCGCGCTCCTCCTCCCCCACCTCCTCGCGGCCC
>CBFHAJ010000047.1:0-22649 GCA_965653495.1 uncultured bacterium
GCATTTGCGCCGAGCTCAAGACGGCCGCCAAAGCCAGTCCCAGCCCGCAACAGGTGGACCTGCTCGTGAACGGCTTCGATCGGCTGATGAACTTGTGGCAGGCGGCCAAGTCCGGGCTGCTGTGACCGAGTCTCCCTCTGGCGCCGCGTCTCCGCCCGCGCCGCCCGCGCGCAGCACGTCGCTCGACCAGCTGTGCATCAACACTGTCCGCACGCTGGCGATGGACGCGGTGCAACAGGCGGACTCGGGGCATCCGGGCACCCCGATGGCGCTCGCCCCGCTCGCGTACGTGCTGTGGCAGCGACACCTGCGTTTCAACCCGGCCAACCCGGACTGGTTTGGACGGGATCGTTTCGTGCTGTCGTGCGGCCACGCGTGCATGCTGCTGTACGCGGTGCTGTATCTCACCGGGTACGACCTGTCGCTCGATGACCTGAAGCAGTTTCGCCAATGGGGAAGCCGCACGCCCGGCCACGCGGAGCACGGGGTCACCCCCGGCGTGGAGGCCACGACGGGGCCGCTCGGCCAGGGCGTGGGAAACGCGGTCGGCATGGCGCTCGCCGAAGCCCACCTGGCGCAGCTGTTCAACCGACCAGGCCACTCGGTGGTCGAGCACCACACCTACTTCCTCGCGTCAGACGGCGATCTCATGGAGGGTGTGTCGCACGAGGCCTGTTCACTCGCCGGCCACCTGAAGCTCGGCCGCCTGATCGGGATCTACGACGACAACCACATCACCATCGACGGCAAGACCGAGCTGACGTTCTCCGACGATACGGCCAAGCGGTTCGAGGCGTACGGCTGGCACGTGGAGCGGGTGGCCGACGGCAACGACCTGGGCGCGCTCGACGCCGCGCTCGCGGCGGCACGCCGCGTGTCCGACCGGCCATCGCTGGTGATCGTGCGTACGCACATCGGGTACGGGAGCCCGCACAAGCAGGACAGCCCCGAAGCGCACGGCGCGCCGCTCGGCGCGGATGAGGTCCGGCTCACGAAGCAACAACACGGCTGGCCCAGCCTGGAGCCGTTCTTCGTGCCCGATGAGGCCCTGGCGCAGTGGCGCCGGGCCCGCGACCGCGGTGCCCGGCTCGAAGCCGAGTGGCGCAAACAGTACGACGCGTACCGGAAAGCGCATCCCGAGCTTGCCGCCGAGCTGGAGCGTCGCCTCGCCGGCCGGCTGCCGGAGTCGTGGGACGATGGGCTGCCCCAGTTCGGGCCGCAGGACGCGCAGGCAACGCGCGCCGCGTCGCGGACGGTGTTGGCCGCCCTCACCCCAAAGCTTCCCGAGCTGATGGGCGGATCGGCCGACCTGGTCGCCTCGACGTACGTGGGGTTCAAGAACGGGGGCGACGTGGAGGCGGGGAGCTGGGGGGCGCGCAACCTACACTTCGGAATCCGCGAGCACGGCATGGGCGCGGTGCAGAACGGCCTCGCGCTGCACGGCGGCGTGCGGCCCGTGGGCTCGACGTTCCTGATTTTTTCGGATTACATGCGCCCTCCGATGCGCCTCGCGGCGCTGACGCACCTGCCCGTGATCTACGTTTTCACGCACGACTCGATCGGCCTGGGGGAAGACGGCCCGACGCACCAGCCGATCGAGCAGCTCGCCGGGCTGCGTGCCGTGCCAAACTTTGTCGTGATCCGTCCGGCGGACGCCACCGAGACGGTCGAGGCGTGGCGCGAGGCGATCCGCCACCAGAACGGACCGGTGGCGCTGGTGCTCACACGCCAGAAGGTGCCGGTCATCGACCGGTCACGCTACGCGCCGGCCAACGGCCTGCGCCTGGGCGCATACGTCCTGGCGGATGCACCTAACGGGAAAAAGCCGGCCGTGATCCTCATGGGGACCGGCTCGGAGGTGGAGCTCGTGCTCAAGGCGTACGAGCAGTTGGTGGCCGCGGGCGTCGCCGCCCGGGCGGTGAGCATGCCGTCCATGGAGCTGTTCGCGCAACAGCCGAAGGAGTACCATGATGCCGTGCTGCCGCCCGGGGTGACCGCGCGCGTCGCGGTCGAGGCCGCCGCGCCGCAACCGTGGTATCGCTGGATCGGCGAGCGCGGCGCGGTGCTCGGCATCGAGCGGTTCGGCGCGTCGGCGCCGTATCAGCGGATCTATCAGGAGCTCGGGTTGACGGTGGAGAACGTCGTGGCTCGCGCTAAGGAACTGATTCGCGGCTAGCTGTCCCCCAACCGTTTCAAGATCGACCTGGCCGCTTCCCTTCCAGACTTCACGCACGCCGACACTCCCGCGCCGTCGAACCCCGCGCCTGCAACGGCGAGCGGCGGAAGCCGCAGTAACTCCTGTCGCACGGCGGCCACCTGCTGCTCGTGTCCCGGCTTGTAGCGCGGCAGGCCCCGGGACCACCCAAACGCCCGGCTCCACAGCGGTGCACCCTTGATCCCGAGGATGTTCGCGAGCTCCGGGTGCGCGAGGGCCGCCGGGTCCCCATCCACAGGACCCAGAAAAGCCCGCAGCAACACATGGCTGGCCGGCGCGCGGTTCGGGTACTTGAACGACGAGTAGGAGCAGGCCCGCACCGCGCCGCTCCACTCGCCGCCCGCCACGAAGCCCGTTCCCGCGGGGCTGGACGCGAGCTGCTCGGACCGGTAGGCGAGCGAGACCGTGAGACTCGGGTGGTAGACGACGCCGTCTCCCAGGTGACGCCCGCTGGGGGCGCCCGCTGCCGCGACGAGCCGGGCGGTGGTCCACGCTGGTAACGCGAGAATCACTGCCTCGGCCTCGACCGTCGCCCCCCCCGTGACCGCCAGCCGCCACCCCCCCCTCGCCGCGCGCGCGAGGCCCGTCACTCCGGTCGCCGGCCGGATCAGCGGTGCGAGCGGACCGGCGAGCGCGTCCACGATCTCCGCCATTCCGCCGGCGAAGCTCTTGAAGCTGTATTCGTCCGCCGCGCTCTGGATGCCGAGCAGCTCGGCCGCCCGGCCTGCGGGGAGCGGCTCGAGCGCTTTCCCGGTCCACAGACTCGAGCCCTTCACGAGCTGATCCACCAACCGGGCCCCGATCCCGGCCTCGCTGGCGAGCAGCTGGATGTCAGGCTCGGTCGCGAGGAATCCATCGGGCCCGGCTTCGATGACGAAGCCGTCCCGACGCTCCGTGACGATCACACCGCCCGGGCGCCGGCCTGCCTCGAGCACGATCGCGTCCACGCGGGCGCGCGACAGCTCCCAGGCCGCCGCCAACCCGGCGATCCCGGCGCCCGCCACAACGACGGTCACAGCCACGCGCGGGCCGCGGCCGTGTTGTGCGCCAGCTCGGCGATGGTGGCGACGAGCAGCGGATCGTCGTTCAGCGACGTCGTTCGCTCGAAGTGCATCACCAGCTCGCCGGCCAGCTTGCGGTACACGATGTCGACGTCGAACAGGATCTCGACATGGTCGCACACGAACCCGATAGGAACGATGAGCATCGCGCGATGACCCTGGCCCGCCAGCTCGCGCATCACGGCGCCCGCCTCCGGGCCGAGCCACGGCTCAGGGGTGGCCCCGGCGCTCTGGTAGGCGAAATGCCAGGTCGGGAGGCCAGCGCTCCGCGCGACCGCGGCGGCGCTGGCACGGAGCTCGTCGGGATACGGATCGCCGGACGCCAGAATCCGCTGGGGGAGGCTGTGGGCGGTGAAGATCACCTGCACCGCACTGGGAGACGGGAACCGCTGCAACGCCTGCTTCACGCGGTCGGCGACTGCTTCGAGAAACTTGGGGTGGTCTCCCCAGCTCCGGACCAGAGCGAGCTCGAGCCGCCCGTCCACGGCCTCGAGCAGCTTCTTCTGGTACGCGCCGACCGACATCGCGGAGTAATGAGGGGCGAGCACGATCGCGACGAGCCGCCGGTGGCCGGCAGCCACGATCCGATCCACGGCCTCGCGGATGTAGGGGTGCCAGTGTCGCATGCCGACGTGCACGGCGAACCGGTCGCCCAGCAGGCGTTGCACCGCCTGCGCCTGAGCTTCGGTAAGCTCCCGGATGGGAGACCGGCCGCCGATCCGGGCGTAACGCGCTCTGACCTCGGCCAGGAACTCCGCCGTCAGGGGCCGGCCGCCGCGCACGTCCAACAGATACGGCTCCACCTCGTCGAGGCTCGCGGGGCCGCCGTACGCCATGAGCAGCACTGCCACGCGCTCATCCGCCATGCACCCACTCCACCACGGCCTGCAATGCTTCGACCGGCGTCTCGGGGAGGACGCCGTGCCCGAGATTGAAGATGTGGCCCGGCCGGCCGGCGGCGCGCGCCAGCACGTCGCGCGTCTGGCGCTCGAGCTCCGGGCGCGGTGCCAGCAGCGCCGCCGGGTCGAGGTTGCCCTGAATGGCGACGTGCTCCGAGCCGATGCGCTGCCAGGCCACGTCCAGCGGAATGCGCCAGTCCACGCTGATGACGTCACCGCCGGCGCGCGCGAAGTCGGCGAGGAGCGCGGCGGTGTCGGTGCCGAAGTGGATCACGGGTACTCCCGCTGCACGCGCCAGCTCGAGCGCGCGCTGGCTGTGCGGGAACACGTACGTGGCGTAGTCCGCGGGCGAGAGGCACCCCACCCAGCTGTCGAACAGCTGCAGCGCGCGGGCGCCGGCGGCCGCCTGCGCCGCCAGATAACGGCCCACCAGCTCGGCCAGCCGCTCGAGCAGCGCGTGCCAGGCGCGCGTCTCGGCATACATGAAGCGCTTGGTGAGCGCGAAGGTGCGCGTCCCGCCGCCTTCGATCGCGTAGCTCGCGAGCGTGAACGGGGCGCCGGCGAACCCGATCAGCGGGACGTGCGCGGGGAGCGCCCGGGCCGCGCTGCGGGCGGCCTCGAGCACGTACGCCAGATCGGTCGCGGGATCCACCGGGGGCAAGTCGAGCACCTGGCCCGCCTCGCGGATCGGTCGGGTGATCTGCGGACCCTCCATGGCCGCGAACGAGAGTCCGAGGCCGAGCGGCTCGAACGGCAGCAGGATGTCCGCGAACAGGATCGCCGCGTCTACGCCGAGGCGCTCCACCGGCTGCAGCGTGACCTGGGCCGCCAGATCGGGCTTGTGGCACAGATCGAGGAGGGAGTGCTTCTGCCGCAGCGCGCGGTATTCCGGCAGGTAGCGACCCGCCTGCCGCATGAACCACACCGGCGTCATGTCGGTGCGCTCCCTACGGCACGCTTTCAGGAACCGGCTGGCGTCAGGTGCGGGGGGCAACGGTCGGCTCCCGCGCTTCGATCGGAGCGGGGGGCGCGATGAGAACCGTGTCTCCCTCGAGCTTCACACGATAGGTGGCGACCGGGAGCGCCGGGGGACCGCCCAGAACCTGCCCCGTCTCGAGCGAGAACACGCCTTCGTGCCACGGGCAGGTGACCGCGCAGCGGGCGGCATCGACCGTGCCTTCGGACAGGCTGGCTCGGGCGTGTGTGCAGCGGTTGGCGATCGCGTGGAGCGTCCCGTTCACATTGAACAGCGCGACGGCATCTCCCTCCGCGTACACCCGCCGGGCGGTGCCTGGGGGCAGGTCGGCGAGCGTCGCGACGGGCGTGTAGCCATCGGCCCGCGCGGGGCGGCGGGAGACCGCCTGGGCCGATCCGGCCCCGCCCAGCGTATCGAGCATGTCCCACAGCGACATCTGCACGCAGGTGAACGTGGGCGTGTCGCGCAGCGTGTAGGACGACGCCTTGCTCTCGCGCAGCTCCATCACCAGGTCGAGAAAGTCGGCGGGGTTGTCCCCCTCGAACGCGACGATGAATTCCTGGTCGTCGAGCCCGTAGGAGTAGGTCGTGTTGAGGCGGATCGACGGGTACTGCCGCCCGACGCGTACGTGCTCATCCATCATGGCCTGGCGCTCCGCCTTGGGGAGCATGTACCAGGGACGCGTCTTGATGAACGGGTACACGAACAGGTAGCGCGCGTCGCTCGGCCGGATCACGAGGCGCGACGGGGCTCCGGGGTCCTCGGGGAACTCATAGATCGAGCGGCGCGTCATCGCCAGGTAGCTGTACGGGATCGACAGGTACGCGCCCAGGTCAGTGCGGTTGAGCGCGGTCTGGAGGGCGACGAGGGAATCGAGGTCCTCCGCCACCTGCCACAGCAGGAAGTCACAATCGCCCCGGATGCCCACCAGGCCGTAGGGGCGCAGCAGCAGCCGGCCCGCGAAGCTCTCGATCGTCTCGCCGAACTCGAGCTTGGAGCTCGCCTGCCGCTCGGCGGACAAGCGTCGCCACGCGCCGTCGAGCTTATAGAAGGCGAAGCGGACGACCTGACGGCGTTCGGGAGACTTGGAGGTCATGAGACGAATCTAACGCGGAACGCGGAAGTGGGAACGCGGAACGTCAGACGGGCCCTTCTGTTCCGCCTTCCGCGTTCCGAGTTCCGCGTTGCTCCTGCCAGATCTTGCGCCCGATCCACACCGCAATGCCGCCGAAGATCAGGATCGGCGTAAGCGCCAGAATCACCGCCGCCCAGAAGTACAACAGCTCCATGCGGGGGTCGTCGCCGTGCAGCAGCAGGAGCAGCGTCGCGAGTGTCATCGGCCGAGGAAGCGCTTCAGGTGCCGCAGGTAATAGGCGAGCGCCGCGGCGGCGAGCGCGGACGCGAGCGCCATCACGAGCGTCAGCCCCTCGCCCGACTCGCGGTAGCTCCAGCCGGCCCACAGGGCGAACCCGGCACAGAACGCGATGGCGGTCGAAATGAGCAGGCGGTGGAAGGGGATCACGGCGGGCCGCCTACACCACGATCTTGTCCACCACCATGAGCGTGAGGAGCGCCGGCAGGTAGACGATCGAGACGAGGAACAGGCGCCACGCACGCGACGTGGTCACCGCACGCGTCATGGCGATCGACGCGCCCGCGTACGCGATCCCGAGCGCGAGCGCGCCGAAGAAATACAGTCCGCCCGTGACGCCGAGCACCGTGGGCATGAGGCTCACGGGCAGGAGCGCCATCGCGTACAGCAGCACCATGCGACCGGTGTGGCGGCCGTCGGGGTCTGCCACCGACAGCATCGCCAGGCCGCCGCGCCGGTAGTCTTCCCGGTAGATCCACGCCAGCGCGAGGAAATGGGGCAGCTGCCACAGGAACAGGATCCAGAACAGCGCCGCGACCGCCGGCCCGATCGCGCCGCCCGCCGCGGTCCACCCCCCCACGATCGGCAGCGCGCCGGGCACGGCGCCGATCAGGGTGTTCAGCGTCGTGCGGCGCTTGAGCGGCGTGTACAGCAGCACGTAGCTCGCGAGCGTCAGCGCCGCCAGGCCCGCCGTGAGCAGGTTCACCCCGAGGGCCAGGTACGCCACGCCGGCGACTGAGATGACGCCTGCGAACACGGCGGCGGCGCGTGGCGAGAGGCGTCCCGACGGCAGCGGGCGCCGCTGGGTGCGCTGCATGCGCGCGTCGACGTCGCGCTCGCGCAGCTGATTGAAGGCGTTGGTCCCCGCCGCCACCAGCGCTACCCCGATGAGCGTCCGTATCAGCAGGCCGATGTCCACCAGCGTGCCCGAGCCGAGGTAGAACCCCGCCGCAGCCGTGAGCAGCACCAGCTGTGTGATGCGCGGCTTAGTCAGCTCGAGGAACGCTACCAGATGTGCTCCGACATCCCGGCCAGGATGAAGATCACGGCGAGTGGCAACGGGATCACCGCCATGATGCGCAGGTTCCAGCGCTCGAACTTGAGATGCATGAAGAACAATCCCACCAGCGCCGCCTTCCACACCGCGAGGAACAGCAGCAGCAGCAGCTTCAGGTTGCGCGAGATGGGCAGCTCGAAGGCGAGCGCCAGCTCAGCGGCGGTGAGGACCGCCAGATACACCCAGATGAGGATGTAGTTGGGACGCTTGTGTGCGGTCTCCATGGCTCCTCAGATGAGGTAGACGATGGTGAACAGGATGATCCACACCAGGTCGACGAAGTGCCAGTACAGCCCCACCGTCTCGATGCCGGCGTAGTCCTGCTTGGAGTACTTGCCCGGCAAAGCCTTGGTCAGGTACAGGTACGTCATCGAGACCACGCCGCACGTGACGTGGAAGCCGTGGAACCCCGTCATCGTGAAGAACGTGGAGCCGTACAGGCCCATGGTGGCCGCGGGCAGGGTGCCGTTCGCGACCAGCGTCGCCAGCTCGCTCCCCTCGCGCACGCCGCTCGGGACGAAGCCGTGCTCGATCAGGTGGATGTACTCGTAGACCTGAATGCCGACGAACGTGGCGCCGCCCAGAATGGTCATGAGCAGCCAGAAGCGCATCTTCTTCGGGTCGCCGTCCTGGATCGCCGCGTACGCCTTGACCATCGACACGCTCGAGCAGATCAACAGGAACGTGTTGAACGCGGTGATCTTGATGTTGAGGACGATCCCCGGCCGGGCCCACTCGCCCGGCGCCCCGAACCGCAGGATGATGTACGTCCCGATCAGCGCCGCGAAGAACATCACCTCGGAGGCGAGGAACACCCACATCCCCAGCTTTTTGTTGTAGACCTCGAGCCCCCGCTCGGCCGGGAAAGGGGGCCGCATCTGGTCGACGGTGGCGGCTGCGTGCGTCATCGGTCGTCCCCTCTCGAGGTCAATGGTGGGTGGTCGCCGCGGCCGGCTCACGGTCGCTCGGCAACTTGCGGGTCTGCGGCAGGAAATCCTCCGGGACCTGCGGCGAGCTGAACTCGTACGGCCCGCGGTACACCGTGGGCACGCGGTCCCAGTTGCCGTGCGGCGCGGGGCTCGGCAGCGTCCACTCGAGGCCGTTGTCCTGCCAGGGATTGAGCCCGGCCGGTTTCCCGCGCTTGAGACTCCACCAGAAGTTCACGAAGAAGATGATCTGCGTCGCGAACAGCAGGAACGCGCTGATCGATATGAACGTCCGCAGCGGCTGGTAGGGCTGCAAGAAGGTGTACTGGTTCGGATCGTAGAGTCGCCGCATCTCCCCGGCCATCCCCGTGATGTGCATCGGGAAGAACGTGCAGTTATAGAAAACGAACGTGAGCCAGAAGTGCACCTTGCCCCACCCCTCGTGCATCAGCCGCCCGAACATCTTGGGATACCAGTAGGGGATGGCGGCGAACAGGGCGAACAAGCTGCCGCCGAACAGCACGTAATGCAGGTGCGCCACGATGAAGTAGGTGTCGTGGATTTGCATGTCCACCGGCGTTGCCGCCATGAAAATGCCCGATAGGCCGCCGATCACGAACATCGCGACGAATGCGATGGCGTTGAGCATCGGCACCGTGAACTTTATGTTGCCGCGCCACATCGTCCCCATCCAGTTGAACACCTTCACGGCCGAGGGCACGGCAATGATCAACGTGGACACCATGAACGAGGAACCGAGCGTCGGGTTCATCCCGCTCACGAACATGTGGTGACCCCACACGATCCAGCCGAGGAACGCGATCGCCACGATCGCGAACACCATCGAGTGGTAGCCAAAAATCGGCTTGCGGCTGCCGTTCGCGATGATGTCGGAGACCATGCCCATCGCTGGCAGGATCAGGATGTAGACCTCGGGGTGCCCGAAGAACCAGAACAGGTGCTGCCACAGGAGCGCCTGGCCCCCTGCGGCCGGATCGAAAAAGTGCGTACCGATGATCTGATCGAACAGCAGCATGATCACCGCTCCCGAGAGCACCGGGAGGGCGAGGAGGCCGAGAATCGCCGTGATGAAGAGTGACCAGACCGACAGCGGCAGGCGGAACCAGGTCATCCCGGGCGCGCGGTTGTTGATGACGGTGGTGATGTAGTTCAGCGACCCCAGGATCGAGGAGAGGCCGACGAACATGATCGACACCGACCAGAGCTCCTGGCCGAGTGACGCGCCGGAATAATCATGACGAGCCGAGAGCGGGGCGTACATCGTCCAGCCGGCGCGCGCCGCCCCGTCGGGCACCCACAGGCTCGCCACCATCACCAGCCCGCCGATCAGGAACGTCCAGAACGACCACATGTTGATGCGCGGGAACGCCATGTCGTGCGTCCCGATCTTGAGCGGGATCAGGAAGTTCGCGTACACGCCCACCAGCAGCGGCATGATGGCGAAGAACACCATGAACGTGCCGTGCATCGTGATGAGCTGGATGTAGTACTCGGGCAGGATGACGCCCCCCGGAGCCATCGTGTCGGGGAGGATGCCGCCGCCCGGCATCGGCTTGCCGGGGAAACCCAGCTGCCAGCGCATCTGCATAGCGAGCAGTCCGCCCACCAGGAGGAAGAACAAGCTCGTGAACAGGAATTGGATCCCGATGATCTTGTGATCGGTCGAGAAGATGTACTTCCGGATGAACGGCCGGTCGTCGTGATGCGCGTGGGCGGGATGGCCGGTCGCGGCAACGCTCGTCATTGCTTGGCCTCCTGGGCAGCCTGCTTCATCCAGGCGTCGTAGTCTTCCTGACTCTGCACGAACACCTGCGCCCGCATGCGGTAGTGCCCCAGGCCGCAGAGCTGGGAACAGCCCAGTTCGTACGTACCGGGGACAGTGGCCTGGAACCACGCCTTGATGTCCATGCCCGGCACCACGTCCTGGCGCACGCGGAACTGAGGGACGTAAAACGAATGGATCACGTCCTCAGACGAAAGCTGCACAACAATCGGCCGTCCTACTGGCACGTGCAGCTGGTTGCGAACCGTGAAGTCATCCGCCGTTCCGAGCTGACCGTCCGGACCCGGATACGTGACCTGCCACTCAAACTGCTTCGCGTGGATCCCGATGGGATAGGCGTTGGGCGGGATGCTATTGCGGCCCTTGATCTCGATCCAGTAGTGGTTGCTGATGAGCCCCAGCGCCACCATCGTCACCGCCGGTATCGCGGTCCAGATCACCTCGGCGCGAGTAGAGCCGTGGGTATAGAAGGCCTTCCTGCCCGGACGCTGCCGGTAGCGGATGATGAACCAAATCAAACCCGTTTCCACCAGTACGAACGCGATCCCCGTAATGATCAGGATGGCGATGAACAGGCCGTCGATCGGGCCGGTGAACGTCGAAGCCTGCGGTGGCAGCCACCAATGCATGGGCCTCTCCTCGGTTAGTTCACTTGGCAGCGAAGCTGAAGTCGGCCGTCTTCGTCTCGCTCCCTGCCACGGTCACCGTCGCGGTCTGGGTGCCGTATTTCTCGTGCCAGGCCTCGATCGTGTAGGTCCCCGGCGGCAACCCCTTGATGCTGAACGAGCCGTCGCTGCCGCTCACGCCGAAGAACGGATGCGGCAGGACCCCCATCCAGGCGTGCATCCAGCCGTGCACGTTGCACTCGAGCGGCACCATCACTTCCGGCGCGCTGAACGTGCGCTCCGACGTCATCACCGTCGGCTGACTGATGTTGAACGGCCGGTTCTTCACGCCCTTGGCCTTGATGTTGTGCAGGATACCGTCGGAGTTCTTGATGGCGAGGGTCTGGCCCACGAGGATGCCGAACACGTGCGGATGGTAGCGACACCCGTCCTGGTCGAGGGTGACCGGGCCGGCCGGCGCCGGCGCCTTGTAGGTCGCGGGGAGGCCCGACTGCACGTAGACGACCACGTTCGCCAGCGTGCCGTTGGCGTTCACGACCACGGTCTCTTCGGTGGGTGTGGTCGTGTACTTCGCCTTGCACTTCGCTTCCTCGCTCATGTCGATCTTCGGCATGGTGGGCTTCGCGCCGGTGAATTTCACCTTCCCGCTGATGGTGGCGCCGCCCTGTGCGACCGGGTGCGTCCACGCCCCCACCACGAGTCCCAAGGCCCCAACCCCTACCCCCGTCTTGACTCCGAGCTTCCGCATCCCGCCTCCTCGATGAAAGTCCTCGATCCTACCGAGCTGCACGCGCCGTCCCGCGTCGCTGGGCGCGGCGCACCACCACGAGCCCGAGCCCGAGCGTGACAAGCATGGCCAGCACTGGAGAAATGAACACACTCGGCGGTGTCGGCCGGTCGAGCGCCAGGAAATACCAGGTGCTGACGGCCATGCGCGAGCCGTGTTCGCCGCTGGAGCCATCCCAGGCGAAGAACGCGACCGGAATCGCCCGGCCGGCCTCAAGCTGAACTTCGTCGGCGGTATCGGGCGTCGCAAGGGCGCGCGTGAACACCAGGCGCCAGGCGCCATGGTCATAGGTCGCCTGCGCCGCCACCCCCGTGTTCAAGGTGTCGAACCGGTCGATCCCGCGCGCCAAGCCCGCCACCGCCCGCCCCGCCCCCGCTCCCGGCACGCGGACCCAGCGCCACTGATACACAGGATCGGTGGGCCCACCCCTCAGGAAGTAGGGCCGCTCCATGCCGTCGGAGAGGTGGCGGGGGAACTGCACCGCCAGCTGGTCGGGCCACAGCTCCGCTTTGGGTGGCGTGGAATCATCGTCCGCGACCGTCTCGAGCACGCGCTGGGCGAACGGCAACCAGGTCGAGTCGGGACTCTTGGAGCGGTCGTCCCACGTCACGCGCAGCGCCAGCGTCTTGCCGTCATGCATCGCCTGCACCCACACCCCCGCCACCGCCGGCGCGAACCAGCGGGGCTTGTGGATCACCTGGCCCACGAGCGGGAACCAGTAGGCGCCGATGTTCGCCCACGCCGAGTCGCTCGGCGATGCCGGTACCGCCGCGACCTGTGGCGCGTGCACCACGTCGCGCACTTCGGGCGACTCGCGCGGTGAGAGCGAGCGCACGTACTGCGCCAGCCGCCACAACTGCTCGTCGGTGAGGAACTTCTGGTCGATCAGGTCCGAGAACGACGGCATCGGTGTGCCGTCGAGACCGGTGCGCAGGCGGTGGTAGATATCGGCCGTGCTTGCGCCGCCGCGGAACCGCCAGTTCTGGTGCAGGTCCGCGGCGTAGATCGGGAAGCCCGCGTCGTCTTTGAGTGTGGGCGCGGACGGCCCGTCGCCGTGCCCCTGATCGCCGTGGCACTTGCGGCAGCCGATCGAATCGTAGAACTGCCGTCCCGTCTTGAGGGCCGCATCTCGGCTCCCGCCCCCGGGCTCGCTCGAGTACTTCAGGGCCACGATGTGCTGGCTCGTGTCTGCGAAGAAGGACGAGAACGTCTTGATGTACGCCATCACGTTGCGGCGCTCGCCGTCCGACAGGCGGGTCTTCCACGCGGGCATCGCGCTCCCCGGCAGCCCCTCATCGATCGCCCGTATCAGATCCGCGTCGGTGGGAAGCTGGCCGGACGCCGTGCTGCGGATCTTGTACACCGCGCCCGTGAAGTTCCGCGGCCGGGGAAGCATGGCCGTCGCCCCCGCACCGTCGCCGGCGCCGCCATCGCCATGGCAGCCGGCGCACCATTTCACGTAGACCAGCTTGCCGGCGGTGGTGTCTTGGGCGGACAGGCGGACGGCCGGACCGGCGGACAGTAAAAGCATCAACGCCACCATCCGACCGCGCGCCCGCCGGTCCGCCCGTCCGCCCATCACTTCGCCCCCCCCGTCTCACTCTTCTCCCACGTCCGCGGCGTCCATCCCGTCTGGTCGTACAGGAACAAGATCACGGACCAGATCTGCCGCTCGCTCAGAAAGTCCTCCCACCGGGGCATCGCCGAGTTCCACGGTGTGCCCTCGCGCGGCAGGCCGGGTCCGCCCTTGGCGACGCGCCAGAACACGAAGCTTTCGGTGAGCTGCGCGATCGTCCCGTTGTCCTGGAAATTCGCCGGGAGCGGGTTGAACCCTGACGCGAAATGGCCCAGACCGTCGAGGTGATCGCCGTGACACGGGAGGCAGTTGCGGTAGTAGACCGCCTTCCCCTCGGCCACGTACGTGGCCAGCGACTCGGGATGCGCGCGCAGCGGGTTTGCGAGACCGGTGAGCGTCATCGACTTGCCGCGGAACGTGATCTCGGTAGGAGGCGCCGGATGGATGGAGCGCAGATTGGGCGGCGCCGCCACGGTGGTGGCCACCTGTCCGTAGGCGACGAGCCCGACGAGCGCCACCACAACCACGAGCAACACACTACGGACCACCCGCAGCCGCGGCTCGATCAGCACCGCGTTGATCGGTTCCTTGAACGTGGCCCACCGCTGCTCGTTGTCGCTCACGTAAATGAGCACACCCACGAGCACGGTCACCATGTACTGGAGCACGACGCTCTTCGGGACAATGGCGCTGCCCGGCAGGATCGGGATGATCCACACGACCACCACATACGCGGCGACCATGATCGCGACCGCCTGCCAGAACGGGTGTGCGGCGTAGCGCCGCACGGCCGGAGGCAGTCTCACTTGTGCGCCGCCAGGAAATTCGCCAGCGCCTCTAGCTGGGAGGCGTTCATCATGGTGCCGAACGTCTTTGGCATGATCCCGGCGAGCTTCTCGTAGCCTTTGGCGATCGACGACGTGGGATCGAGGATCTTCTTGCGAATCGATTCGGCGTCGCGCCGCGAGCCGACGTGGGTCAGATCCGGGGCGATCACCTGCCCCTGGCCATCGAGCTTGTGGCAGGCGAGGCAGCCGGCGGCGGCGATAATGGCTTTAGCATCGGTACTGCCCCCTGCAAGGCCTCCAGAACCTCCAGAACCTCCACCACCTGTTGTAGAGGTCGTAGAGGTTGCCGGGATATCGGACGCGGTGACGTCCACCGTGCCGCCCTGTGATTCCAGGAACGCGATTACCGACCAGACGTGCGCCGGCGAGAGCTGCTTGGTCATGACGGGCATGATCGGCTGATAGCCCGCCACGATGTACGCGGTCGGTTGATCGAGCGACTCGTACAAATACTGCTTGCAGGTCTTCCCCGCCTCACGCTTGCCGCAGCGCACGCCAATCGTCCCGGAGCCTTTTTCGTCAGTGAGGAGATTGGGTGCGCGCGTGCCGAGACCGTGGCAGGTGGTGCAGCCGCCGATGCCGTTGAACACCTTCTCACCGGCGGCGACGAGCTGCTCGGGCGTCACATTGGCGCCGAGCGTCAGGGTTTGCGGCACCTCCGACTGCACCTGCGGGATCTTGTTGGCAATCAGGGTATAGAGCGCCAGCGTCCCGAGGACGATGCCGACGATCTTGAGGTTAGTGGCCCACACGGCTGGCCCCCCCCCCTTTCTCCGCCGTCACGTAGGTCGATTTCTCCGCCAGTCCGCCGAGCCAGAACACGAACGCCACGAGGCCCAGGAAGATGAGCACGCACAGGCTGATCATCCGCGAGGCGTAGCCGAGCGCCGGCGTGGCGGCGTACTTGCTGGTGTCCTGCATGACCTGCCACACGTGCCAGTACTGCCGGATCCCGGAGCGCGCGAATCCCATCAGGCCCATCAGCCAGGTAAACGTGACTGCCAGAATGAAGAGCGCGTACTGCGACCGGGGCGGCATCTTGCCCCATTGGATGGTGCCGAGCGACTGCGCGCCGCGCGCCATCAGCACGTCGATCACGGTGACGAACAGGATGCACGACAGCACCGCCAGCACCTGATACACGCTGAAGCCGATCCGCACGATCGCCTCGACGAAGTACCCGCGGATGCCGTAGAACAGCACGACCGCCGCCGCGAGCGCGAACATCGCCCCCTGAATCATTGTCCCCGTCCGCGCCCACGGCACCACCGGACGCTTGTTGGCGCGCCGGTACAGGAGGAACGACAGGAACGTCGTGAGGATCATCAGGTTCACGGCGGTGTTCTTGGCGCTCATCACGCCGAGCGCGCCGAGAAAGGGATGGTGCGAGCCGCCCATGGCGGCGAGCTCCTTCGAGTCGGCGATCATCGTGTGCGGCGTGCCCCACACGATCGCGCCCAGCACGAGCACGATCAGCAGCCATTTGGTGTACGGCCGGAACCGTTCCGCCCCCGGGATGCGGCCCATCCCGATCCACAGGTAGTAGTTCCCGGTGAGGAACAGGACCGCGATCAGGAACGCCTGGATCACCCACAGCCAGCTCATGAACCCGCCCATCATCGTGATGCCCATGGACTGGTCGTACTGATAGATCTCCCGGCCCAGCCAGTAGCCGGCGAACGGCAGCACGATGAGTGCGGACATCGCGATGAAGTTCCCGACGTAGCCCATCCAGTCGTAGTGGGCCCGCTCCTCGTCGGTCGTCGCCGCGAGGAAACGGTAGCTCGCGTACGCCCCGACGATCGCCCCGCCGAACACCACGTTCGCGATCACGCGGTGTACGTTGATCGGCATCCAGGTGGCGTTGGCGATGGCGTGCCACAGCTTGATCGTGGTGGGATCGGTGGTGGGTGTGATATCGCGCGGCGGAGACATCATGTACGTGAGCCATGAGTTCGCGATGAACATCACGATCGTGCCCCACACGTTCAGCAGAATCCCGAGCGTCCAATGCCCCAGCTTGGCGCGGCCCTTCTTCCAACGGTCCCAGCCGTAATAGTAGAGGTACAGCGTGAACGACTCGATGAAGAACAGGCCGGCGTACACCCACATCGAGGGCGCGAAGATCGCGGTCAGGTACGCCCAGAAGCGCGGGTAGAGCGTGGACAGGCCGAACACCAGCAGAGCACCCCAGATCGCCGTCGCGCTGTAGGCGACGAGCAAGAGGCGCGTGAACTCTTTGCTGAGCCGGTCGTAGCGGTCGTCGCCCCCGAAGATGCCGATGGCCTCTGTGACCACGGCGAACATCGGCACCCCCAGCACGAACGCGGCGAACATCAGATGGACTTCGGCGGTGATCCAGATGAACTGCCGGGCCCCGATCACGGGGAACTCGCCGTAGGCGCGCGTCGTGTCGGCGGCCGCCTGCAGCAACAGCAGGGCGTGATCCGTCATCCGTTATCCGTAATGAAGAACGGCTTCCGTTTCGAGAAATCGATCGGCAGCGCGCTGCGCACGTCGGCGAGCAGCTCGGGCGTCACCAGCCAGTGTCCGTGGCGGCGGGCGTACTCTTCCACCCGTTGCATCACGACGCCGCGCACGAACGAAGGAATCCGCTCCATCCGCTGGCGCGCGACATCGGCCCACGCCAGGGCGGGAGTGAAATCGTCACCGTACGCGAGGGCGCGCGCGGGCTCGATTCGGGTCGTGTCGCCCGTCGGCTGATACATGCACGACGGATCGGCGGCGAGCACGTCCCCCTCGAGCGCAAACGCACGCGCCCGGCAACCACCACACAAGCCGCGATACTCACAGGACCCGCACTTCCCACCCAACTGCCCCTCGCGCAGCTGACGGAACAGCGGCGCGGAGCGCCACAGCTCGGCGAAGCTGTGGGTGCGCAGGTCGCCGGCCACCTCGGGCAGGTACGGGCACGGCGTCAGCTTGCCGTCCGGGGTGATGCGGCAGTACTGCGTCCCGCAGGGGCAGCGGGTCTGATAGTTGAGCACCGGCGAGTCGGGGTCGGTCTGGTGCACCAGGCGCATGAAATGCGGTGCACACTTGGCGCGCACCATCATGCGCCCGCGGTAGGTCACTTCCCAGCGCGCCAGGTCGGCGAGCACCGCTTCGTATTCGGCGGGCGCGAGATCGGCCAGCGCCGCGCCGCGGCCGGTAGCGACCAAGAAGTAGCAGTTGAACGACACCGCGCCCTGGTCCGCCGACCAGGCCACGAGGCGCTCCAGCTCGGCGCGGTTGCCCTTGGTGACCGTCGTCTGCACGATGAAGTCCAAACGGGCCGCCGCGAGCCGCGCCAGCGCCGCCTGCACGTCGGCCAGCGCACCGCGCCCGTGCCGGAAATTGTCGTGGTACGACGGGCGCAACGAATCCACGCTGACGGCGACACCGCTCACCCCGGCTGCCTTGAGGGCCGCAATGCGCTCGTCCGTGATCAGCGTCCCGTTGGTCCCCACGACCACCGTGGCGCCGTGGGCCGACGCATAGTGGGCGATCTCGCTCAGGTCGCGCCGTAACAGCGGCTCGCCGCCCGACAGGATGAGCAGCGGCGCGGGGTTCACCGCGAGCAGCTGGTCGACGATGTCGAGACACGCCGCGGTGTCGAGCTCCGCCGTGGCGCTCTCATGCGGGCCCGCCGCGATGTAGCAATGGGCGCACTCCAGGTTGCACCGCCTGGTCAGGTTCCACGCCACCACGTGCGGGACGTAGTCCACGTCAGTGCTGGCCGTCCAGCAAGCGCTCCATCGCCGCTTTCGCCTCTTCGGGCTTCATGGCTTTCAGGTCCACCGGGCACTTGCCCATCTGGGCTTCGATGTCGCGAATGGGACAGCGCGTGATCCCTTGAGCCTTGGCCTCCTCGATGAACGCCCGCATCTCCGGGCTCAGTGCCTCGCGTCCTTCGGCTTCCGCCCGGATCTGTTTGGCCCGCAGCTCCTGGAACATGACCATCATGGTGTCGACGTCGAACTCGTCCGCGGCGATCATCGCCTGCTTGTTCTCGTCCATCACGCGCGTGGTCACGCGCCAGATCGCGTGGCCGCGCGCGAACCGCTCGACCGTGTTGCGCGCCAGTGGCCGGGCGATGAGCGGCACCAGGCCGAGCCGCTGCCACGCCTCCTCGGTCCACACGATCGGGTCGGCCGCAGTGCGCGCCCGCCGCGAGACCGCGCCGGTGACGGGGCACTTCACTTCGACCTCGGCCGCCGGCTCGGGATCGGCGTCCCGCCCCAGCACCTTCGTCGCTTTCATCTGCTCCTGCGCCTTCACCTCGGCCAGCGCGATCTCCTCGGCGGTCCCGATCCCCATGATGAGCTGCATGTGCGTCGGCAGGAGCTTGGTGATCGCCTCGTCGAGCCATTTGTTGGTGACGGTCGCCGGCTCGCCGTTGGAGCGCTCGAGGACGTACTCCTCCACCGCGCGCCGGGCGATCCCCTGGGCGAACGGCGGCACGCGCAGGATGCGCACCTCCGCCTCGGGAGCCCAGGGCAGCCCCGCCACACCGTCCTCTTCGATCCAGGGGATGTCTTCGGGGCGCACCCCACCCGTGCCCGTCAGCAGCACGTTGCACGGCGCAAGCCGCACGAGATTCTCGGCTTGGCTCCCGAGCTCGGTCCCCTCGATGCGATGCGCGCCGTGGCGCGCCAGCACCAGCAGCGACGGCTTGATCTCCTCGGCCCACTGCATGACCACCTGGAACGGTTTGCCGATGAGGATCTGGGTCTTGATCGGGACGTCGGGGAACTCCTGGGCCATGACCTCGGCGCGCTTCAGGTTCGCCTGGCACAGCTTCAGGAGGCCTTTATCGATGATGTTGTTATGGAGCTCTTCCTGCTCTTCGAACTTGAAGACCTTCGACGCCTGATACGACAGCACGTCCTTGATGTTGTGGAACACGACGTGGTGGTACTCGACGTCGAACGCGCTGCACACGTACAGCGACGCGCCGAACGCGTCGGCCAGCTCGAGCGCCGCCCGCATCGCGCGATAGCTGTACGACGAGCCGTCCACGCACACGAGGAACCGTCCCCCGGCGAACGCGCGGTCGTCGCGCACCAGCAGCACGTCCTTATCCACGCCGCGCAGCACCCGCGACACCACCCCGCCCAGCTGCGAGTACGGCTGGCGGCCGAGGCCATGGGCCCCGATGGCGAGCAGGTCGTACTGCCGCCCCGACGAGCCGGCCAGGCGCGCGGCGCTGTCTTCGTCCTCGGCGACGAGTCGGCCGTTCTCTCCCAATTTCACGTCGGTGCGGACCTTGTCGCCGCCGTCGTAGCTCGAGGCGCGGTTCAAGTCGAAGCCGATCAGGCCCGGCAGCCGCCCGGCGCCGCGGTTCACCTCATTGACGATCTCTTCGTAGTTGATTCCCTCGAGCAGCTGGCGGGTGAGCCGCACGCCCGCCGCCTCGCAGCGCTTCCCGACCTGATCGAGAAAGCTGTCGGCGATGAGCTGCAGCCCCTTCTCGATCAGCTTGTCGTGGATCTTGCGCTGCTTTTTGATCTCTTCGGGGGTCTGGAACTGGGCCGGGAGGCCGGTCTCGAGCTGGCGGAAGCGGATGTCGTGGAGGCGGGCGGCGTAAACGTGGTTTCCGGTGATGCGGCCGTCCCATTTGCTACACAGCTCGATGGCGCGGTCGACGGCCCAATCCGCTGCATTCGAGTTGTCGACCGGGACGAAGATCTCACGGTACGCCGGCACGTCCGCCCCCCTTCCTCGTGGTGCGGGCTGGGCCGGGCATGCACTCCACTGTCGCCGAGCCCGGTGTGAGCCGTCGGGTTCGGTGCCGGGAATCGACTGCGAGGCGCGAGTGTATGTCCGACCGTCATGGCGGGCCGGAGCCCGCCAGAGTAAGCGCTGTCGTTCTGCGTTATGCGGCGAGTATGTCCCCGCGTGCAGGGGCTGTCAAGCGGCGTTCGGTGGGACGATTTGTCGGCCCTCCTCGTCGTACACCGTGATCGCATCCACCGGACACGCGTCACAGGCGCGCAGCAGCTGCTCGCGCGGGACTCGCTCCGGCTCGAGGAACGTGGCGATCGTCTCGACATCCAATTTGAAACCCTCGGGCGCCTCCTTGGCGCAGTCGCCGAATCCGACGCACTGGTCCCGGTCGATCACGATGCGCAGGCCGTGGACCCGCCGCTCGTCCAGGCTCACATGCCCTCGAGGCCGAGCTCGCTGCGCGCCGTGTCCATCACCGCAGGGGTGATCTCGGCGATGCCGTGCTGCTTCGCGTAATCGAGATAGATCCGCTTCACCATGCCGCGCACGAAGCTCGGAACACGAGCCAGGCGGTCCTGGGCGTCGGGGGACCACGTCGGAGCGTTTTCCGTTGTCCGTTGTCCGTCGTCTGTAAAGGCGTCGGACCTGCCAGTCGCCACCATCGATCGGACGGTCTCGAAAGGCTGCGGGGGCAGCGTCGCGCCCCCGATCTTCACGCCGAGCGAGGCTACCAGCTGTGTCTCCATGGGATTCGTCAGCAGCCCGATGACCCGATGACACTGCGGGCACCGGAACGCGGCGGCGAGCGTGCCGTCACCGGGCAGGCGGCGCTCTTCGAACTGCATCTGCCGGTCGCATTCGACGCACAGAAATTTCACGGAGCCCTCGTAGCCTGTTCCCACTCTAAAGAGTGCGCCCGTTGCGACGCTGCCCTTAAGGGCAGTGCAGTACCGGGCCCAGGCTTCAGCCTGGGAATCATCATGACTCACTCCCTATGGCTCGCCCCAACTCATCCCAGGTCTCGGGGGTCGGGTGCCAGGGGACGCGCGCCAGCAGGGGAATGCCGAACTCGGCCGCGAGATCGTCGCCGGCGCTCCCCGAGAATCCGCCTCCCACCATGTTCTCCACCACACCGAGGAGCGGCGCGCCGCGCTCGGCGGCGCAATGCATGGCGCGCCGCACCGCGTCGCGCGACTCTGGCGTCGGGATCGTCACGGTGAGGATGGCCGGAGGACCGGGCAGGAGCTCCGCGAGCTCCTGAAACCGCTCGATGCCCGGGGGCAAATCGACGAGCAGGATGTCGAGCGCGCCCCACGCCACGTCCGCCAGAAACTCCCGCAAGGCGGCCGCTTCGAGACTGCCGCGCCACACATGCCCTTCGGCCGGGGGCCCCTGGAACGCCAGCGGGCGACCATCTTCGAGCAGCAGGGCCATTGAGAAGCATCTCACGCCATCCGCACTCACGGCCGGGGCAATTGCGTCGTCGTGGAGCGTGCACCGCGCAACCTGCAACCGGAGGAGAGCGGGGATCGTCGGTCCATTGAAATCCGCGTCCAGCACGCCCATCGCCCGCCCGCGACGCGCCAGGGCCCGGGCCAGCCCCGCGGTGACGTAGCTCTTCCCCACACCCCCCTTGCCGCTCATCACCGCCACTACCCGCCGCACGGCGGCGAGGCGGTCCACCACCCGGCGTCGCTGTTCCGCGATTTGCTGCGGCAGCCCGGAGCGATCGGGCTCGGTCAACTCGTGGTAGGTGCGGATGTTGAGAGGCACGGGCAAAAGATAGGCGGTTAGACGGTTAGACCGTTAGTGGACCTCAGGCGCGCCCTCTAACCGACTAACCGTCTATTCGCCTAGATTCTGTCGCATGATCGACGAGCTCAAGGGCAAGCTCCAGGCCGAGGTGGAGCGCCTGAACCACGAGATCAACTTCGTGTTGCCCAAAGAGATCGAGCGGGCGCGCGCGCACGGCGACCTGCGGGAGAACTCCGAATACAAGGCGGCGCTCGAGCGCCAGCAGTTCGTCACTTCACGGCTCAGCCACCTGCGGTTGCGCCTCTCCAAGCTTTCAAGCGTCCAGGAATCGGACATCCCCCGCGACCGCGTCGGGTTCGGATCGCGCGTCACGGTCCAGGATGTCGACACCAAGCAGCGCGAGACGTACGCGCTGACGCTGGGCGAGTTCATCGACGGCGATGAAGGGGACGAAGTGAGCGTCTCCATGGCCTCGCCGCTCGGCAAGGCGCTACTCGGCGCGAAGGTAGGCCAGTCGGTGACGACCGCGCTGCCGATGGGACAACGGCGCTTCAAGATCGTGGAGCTCGAGACGATCCACGACCTCGCGGGCAAGCGCTAAAGCAGTAGGTGAAACACCATGGGGCCGCTCGGGCTGGCCGAGCCGGCCCGGGGCTCGATGCTCATCGCCGCGCCCAGCACGCGGCTTGGTGCCTTCGGCATTTCCAGCGCCATCACCATCGGTGCGTCCCGGTCCATCGCCATCACGGCCGCCGCCGCCATTCCCCGGTCGGTGATGAACCACAGCTGATAGGCCTGGTCCCGGGCGTTCGGGGCCAGGCCATCACAGCGCACAAGCCAGCGGCGCTGCACGCTGTCGGCGAAGATCGTGACTGAGCCCACCCGGCCCCCGGTGGACACGGGGATCTGGATCAGGCGCGTGGCCGGGCCGTGGATGAACGTCGTCACCGTATCCTGCAGTGCCTCCACGCGGGCGACGAGGCCCGCGCGCTCGGCGTGAAGCGCTTCGATCGTGCG
>CBFHAJ010000048.1:0-22596 GCA_965653495.1 uncultured bacterium
ATCACTCATTTCGCGCGCGCGCTCGGCGCCGCGCGCAGCGGCGACACCACCCTCGCCCGCGCCGAGGTGGCGGAGCTGGCCCGGATCGAGACCGTCGAGACGCAGGCGGGCGGCGTGCACGCCGATTGGGGGGCCCTCGTCGGGATCCAGCGGCTCGCCGCCGCGGCGTGGCTGGCGCGCGCCGCGGGTGATACGGCGGAGGCCGTGCGACTCGCCACCGCGGCGGCGGATCGCGAAGACAACACCCTCAAGCAGCCCGTGACTCCCGGCGCGGTGCTCCCGGCGCGGGAGCTGGCCGGCGATCTGCTGCTCGAGCTCGGGCGCCCCGGCGCGGCGGCCCGGGCGTACGCGCAGGCGCTCGCGACCCAGCCGAACCGGGCTCGCAGCCTGTTCGGGGCCGCCCGGGCGGCCGAGCTGGCGGGGGACCTTCCGACGGCAGGCGTTCGGTATCGGGAGTTCGTGTCGCTGATGGATCGTGCGACCGGCCCTCGACCCGAGCTGCGGGCTGCGAGGGCGTTCCTGGCGCGCGCGAACTGACGCGCGAGCTACCGCGTGTTGGAGACTTCGCCGCGTCCGTCTTTTGCGGCCACGAAGCGCGCGATCAGCGAGATGGTCCGGAAGCGATCGAGCTCGAGATCGTCGTGCGACACCTGAATGCCGAACTCCTGCTCGAGCTGCGCCAGGAATTCCACAAACATGAGCGAGTCCAGAAAGCCCGTGTCGATCAAGTCCGTCTCCGGCGACGGGACCTGAAGGCGGAATTTCTCAGCGAACAGCGCGGAGATCTGACTGGTGAGCGCGCTGGTGTTCGGCATTCGAGACGTCCTGATGTTCGGTCTTGAGTAGGTCGAAGAAAAGGCGATCCAGCGGGCGGCCGTCGATATAGTGACACTGCCGCTGCCGGCCGATGTAGCGAAAATGAAGCCGCTCGATCACGCGCTGCGCCGGGATGTTGGTCTCGACGGTCCATGCGTTTACCGCCGCGAGCCCCAGTTCTGTGAATGCCCACGTCAGCAGGGCGGAGCATGCCGGCAACGTGGCCCCCCCGTAGCGCTTGTTGCCCAGCACGGCCCAGATCGAGGCGGTCTTGAAGTTTCGGTCGACGTTGGTAAGGCCGACCACCCCCGCCGGCGCATCCCCGTCGTCCGCGGTATAGATGCGGAATTCGTGCAGCGCGCGCTGCGTCATGACGCGGAGCGACACCGGGGTGAGTCGCTGCACGCCATTGCCGAAGTCCAGCCACTTATAGTTGTCGTACTTGCTCAGCCACCCGACGACCAGCTCGATCGCCTCGGCGCTTTCCAAAGGCAAGAGTCTCACAGTCACCGGGCCACTACCTCCCCGGCCCGTTGGAAGGCCTGATGGGCCGGGCGAACGCCGCGGCGTCGCCGACACAGGACTGGGGGCAGGTCGAGAAGAGCTCGAGAGTCATTGGCGTGCACGCTGGTGCATGCAGGGTGCCATGAAGTGCGTCAGCCCGACGCAGCACATGAGGTGCGGCGCGCGCAGCCGCTGTGGCGCACGGCCGCCGTGGCGCAGGTGCCACGACCTGTGGTGCCGCTCCCCGGGGCGGACGGCCCGGCCTTTGCAAAATGCTTCAGGCGAACCCTAGGAGCGGAGGACCTCGTGGTGCGGGCAGCAGGTCGAAGCGTGTGGGTTGCGATGGTCGCGACCCTGTTCGTGGCGGGCGCGTGCGATGTTCCCCAGAGTCCCAAGCCGGCGGCGGCGCTGCTGACGCAGACCTACCCTCTCGCTGTGAGCGTCTCCAGCGCGGGCACGGCTATCGATCCGGACGGCTATGTCGTGTGGGTGGATGATTCCCTGAGCCAAGCCGTCGCGACGAACGGCACCGTGATGTTCAACATGCCCGCGGGGCCACACGAGGTTGCGCTGTACGGCGTGGCGGCGAACTGCGCGGTGGGCGGCTTTAACCCGCGCATGGTGTTCCCCGGCGCTGACCTGGTGGCGGCCACGGGCTTCATGGTGAGCTGCACCTCACAGGGCGACGTCAACGTCTCGACCACCACGACCGGCGTCGATCTCGATCCCGACGGCTACACGGTCACCGTAGACGGTGGCGCCAGCCAACCGATCGCGACCAACGGCAACGTCACGTTCACCGGCATACCAACGGGCAGTCACACGGTCGCGCTCTCCGGCGTCACGGGGAACTGCGCGGTGAGCGGGGCGAACCCGCAACCGATCACCGTGTCGGCCGGCGCGACGGCGGCGGCGTCATTCGCGCTGAGTTGCGCTCCGACGGGGAGCGGCAGCGGGAGCCTGACCGTCACGACGACGACGACCGGCTCGAACCTCGATCCCGACGGCTACACGCTCACGCTCGACGGCACGACCAGCCAGCCGATCGCCACGAACGGCCGTGTCACCCTCACCGTGCCGGCGGGCGCGCATCCGGTCGCCCTGTCGGGGGTGGCGGCCAACTGCACGGTGGGCGCGGCGAATCCGCGCACGGTCACCGTGCCGGCAGGTGGCTCGGCGACGACCGCATTCTCGGTCACCTGCAGCGCGCAGCTGCCTCCCCCCGAGGTGAGCGGCCAGGGCCAGATCGGCATGGGGCCCGCCACACCCGGGGACAGCGTGCTGACGTTCGCCTTCGATCTGCGGGCCGATCTCACGGGGCGCTTCACCGCCACCGATTACGGGGACGTCCATCCGTCGGGTAATCCCGCGTCGATCACCACCGATCCCGCGACGGACCCCGCTACTTCGATCACGGCCTACCGCAACAGCTCCAACGCCTGCGGTGACCCGAGCCGCGGCGTGGAGGTGGACGCCGTCGGCCGCGAAGACAATGGCCAACTCGTCAGTTATATGGTGCAGCTGTGCGACAATGGACCGGCCGGGAGCGGCAGCGACTTCTGGAGCATCTTCATTCCGTCGGAAGGGTACGGGCACTCCGGCAGCGTGACGAGTGGAGACATCGTGAAGCAGTGATCGCCAGTGGCCTGCGCGCGGTCCGTGGTCAGCCGGTTTTCCACCCGCCGGCCTTAGGAGAGAGGTGGCGCGAGTGGCTCGGGGGCTACCCGGCCGACCCCGAGCACGAGCCCCATTTGGTCGCCGCGATCGGCTGGCTCGTCCGGGCGCAGGACGCGACGCCGGACGGTGGCATCGCGCGCGCCTATAGCCTCGTCTGGCACCGCTATTACCGACGGCGCGGCTGGGAGCCGGCCTACCCGGAGACCACCGGCTACATCATCCCGACCCTCTATGGTGCCGCCGCCCGGCTGGGCCGGCCCGACCTCGCCGCGCGCGCCGAGCGTGCCGCACGCTGGGAGGTCGCGATTCAGCTCGGCAGCGGCGCGGTGCGTGGCGGCGTGATCGGCGAGCCGGAATCGCCCGCGGTCTTCAACACGGGACAGGTGCTGCTCGGCTGGCTGGCGGCATTCGAGGAGACGGGGGACGGGAGCTTCGCCGACGCAGCATGCCGCGCCGCGCGCTACCTCGTCACGATGCTCGACGCCGACGGGCACTGGCGTCGAGGCAACTCGCGCTTCGCCCGCCCTGACGCCACCCTCTACAACACCCGCACGGCCTGGGCGTTAGCAGAGGCCGGAGCCCGGCTCGCAAACCAAGAGTGCACGGACGCGGCCGCCCGCAGCCTGCGAGCGGCCGCGTCGCTGCAGGCCGGGAACGGCTGGCTGCCGCACTGCTGCCTCACGGATCCCGCGCGCCCGTTGCTGCACACGCTCGCCTACGCCATCCGGGGCCTGCTCGAAGGCGGCCGCTTGCTGGGTGACGCGCGTCTGCTGAGCGCGGCGGAGCGTGCGGCCCGGGCCCTCGCCGGCACCGTGCGGGCGGACGGCTGGATGCCGGGTCGCTATCGCGCCGACTGGTCCGCCGCAGTGCGCTGGTCCTGTCTCACGGGCGAGGCGCAGATGGCGAACAACTGGATCCGCCTCGCCCAGATCACGGGCCATTCCGAGTGGCTCGAGCCGGTGCCGCGCGTGCTGCGTTTTCTCAAACGGACGCAGAACCGGCGCAGCCGGGACCCCGGGATCCGGGGCGGTATCAAGGGTGCGTGGCCGGTGGGCGGTGGGTACGGCACGTATGAAGTGCTGAGCTGGGCAACGAAGTTTTTCGCGGACGCGCTGATGCGGCATGAGGCCGTGGAGAGCAACGGCCTCGGTGCGGCATCAGCGGTTTCCGCGCTGGCGTAACGCCTCATTCCCGCCAAACCGTAACGTCATCGATCCACAGATACTCCGTCTGGGGAGACTTATCCATGTAGTTATCGAAGCGGATGTTGTTGACATGCAGATCCGTCGTCGTGCGCCAGCGCATGCTTTGCTGAGCGATTTTCTGCTGGCCGTTTACCCAGAGTTCTTGGCTGCCGTCGGACTGGCTGGGAGTGTTCATTTTGATGTGGAAGACGACTTGCTGCCACTGACCGCCAACCAGTGGGATCTTGGGTGAAGATTGGGTCAATACGTTGCCAAAGCATGGGTCGACCGGATACAGTGGCGGGCAAGACATGTCCGGCCAATACGTGTAGAAAGATAAGGGCTGCAGACTCGGGAGGTTGACCTCTTCCGGATCAACGCCGGCATAGAAGTAATCGGTGCCGCTGGGGCGGATCCCGGCTTTGCCCCAGCAGGACTTCGGATCGTTGATGTTGTCGCCGCACATCGTGAGGAAGTGCATCCCATTGCCATCGGGGCGTTGATTCTCGAATCCCTCCTGGAACATCACGTAGAACTCGACGTAGACGTCATCGTAGCCAGGCATGAACCACCGGCTGAGCACGCCGTAGGCATTCGTTGGGTCGAACAGCGATTGCAACGAATAGGTCCCGGAGTGAACGCGGGCAGGGTCTGACGACACACTGTAGCGTGCGTTGGCAGGGTCCTGCGTCCACGCACTCAAGCCGTCCTCAAAGCCGTCTTGCAGGACGATGGTCGCCGTGCCCATCTTCGCGAAGTCGCCACTGGTAAGCAATCCGCCGTGGCTGTAGGTGAGGGTCGGGACATCCATCTGCAGGAAGTCCGTCCCGGTCCCAGGTGTCCCGTTGTCACACGTGGTCACAGTGAAGCTCACTAGACTGCCTGTATCGAGCCGGCCGATCCCGTCGAACGCTACGCCACGCGTGGGGTTAGTGCACGCGCTCGCCCAGTCCCGGTATGCCGTGATGGCCGTCGACGGGTCGGTGGGGTCAACGGTGACGGTTCCAACCGTGCCGTCAGACCGCACGACGGACCAGTCTCGGTAGAACAATTGTCCACCGGCCAAGTTCGCCGAGACATCGAAATTGAACTCCTGGCGATCGCTGCCCGGGGTGGGGCTCCCCAGCCCGAGCGTTCCGACGCCGCCGACCGTGTCGGCACTTGGCGAGGAAATACTCGCAGCTCCAATGACGGAAACGGAACGTGCGGGACTCCCGGCGTCGTCACACGCCACAACAAGCACGGTGGCGGCCAGGAATGCGAAGCGAGTCCTTGCGTATTCGGTCCAGTCGTGCATGATCGACCCTCCTTGACCCACGATGTGTGGGCCACCGTCGACGAGCGGTTGACCTGGCGATAACGCTCTCGGTTTACCATCGGCGCAGCGACGCTGCATGTTGCGGGCCGGGCGACGGGCGACTTGTTGCACACGGGGCGCGCGACGTTAGCGCCGCGGTCGCGGCGGCGAGGCCACGGGCGTGGCGATGCTGCGCCATCGCGTTGGTCTTCAAGGAATAGCCGATGCATCGAGGTGGCACGAGCGCGTGCCGCCGTTTTGTTGCGCCGCTACGCGGCCGTTGATCGCTCCCCGGGCCGGCCTAGTCTACGGCGAGAGTGGAGCGGGCGCAGCCGGCCGGCGCGGAAACAGTCCGCGTTGCTCCAACGCGATGCCGGCGTCGTAGACGTCGCGCGCCCTCACCAGGACGAGCGGGACGCGCCCCACGCGCCGCTCGCGCCAGGCCCGGCGTCGCTTCAGTTCAGCGACCAGCGGCGTCACGTCGTGGTTCAGGTGCGGGGAGAAGAGCCGCACGTTGGCGACACGTACGATCCCGTCCTCGTCCTTCCAGCGGAGCGGGTACGCCGCGCGTGTCAACACGGGGAACGCGAGCCGCGGCTCGAGCTCTTCCACCACGGCGTAGCCGAACGTCATCGCGTTCGCCGGCACGCCGGCAAGGAGAATCTTGCCGTCGTGCTCGAGCAGCCGGCCGTAGGGCGTCTGCCGGCCGCACGGCGTGCCGGCCTGCTCGTGACCGGCGACGAGCGTCTCGGCCCGGCATCCCCACGCGGCGACGGAGTGTGTCGGATGGAGGCTGCGCACCACGCCCGGCGCCCGGCGGAACAGCTCAGTGATCAGGCCCATGCGCGACACCGTGTGACGCGCATCGAAGACGGGGTCGCCGCGGGCGTAGTCGATCGCGCTCCCCTGAAACGGAATGGTCGGCATCAAGAGGGTGCCCGTGGTGCCGACGGCGTCCTGCAACACCTGGACGACATCGATCGGCCCGCCGTGAAATCCCGAGAACCGGTCGAACGCGCTGTGGACCATGAGCACGTCACCCGGCACCACTCCCAGCCGCCGCAGGGCACGCCGCAGGTCCGCCGGCGTGAACCCGAAGAACGTCCGGTGGTAGGCACGCAGCACCTGCTTGAGGCGGCGTTTGACCGCCGGCGGCAGCGCCCGGGCGACCGTAGCGACCACGTCAGTCCGCCGCGCTCGCGACGGCCGGGCGGTCCGGCGCCGTTCGCGCCCGTGCCACTCGGCTGCGCGCGATCGCGCTCGCGACCCGTCGTGCCGCCGCGCCGCAGCCCGCCACGAAGCGGTACAGCGGACCGAAGGCGCGCAACGAGGTAATGCCGACGAAGTAGAGTCCCGGTATGCTGCTCTCGAACCAGTGGTTCAGGATCGGAATTGCGCGATCCGTTCTCAGCTCGGCCCGAAGCGAGGCGTGCAGCATCGGCAGCCGGTTGATGTCCACCCGGTATCCCGTTGCCAGGAGAACGTGATCAGCGCTCAGCCGCGCGCCGTCTGAGAGCGCGGCAGCGACTCGGCCCTTCGCCACCTCCACCTTGGCCACTGTCCGGCCCTCGTGCAACGCGATCTTGCCGACGACTCTCGTCCGCAACCAATCGTTCGCTCCCGGCGGGTAAATGGCATTGTATCGGTCCTTCCATGATTGCGGGAACCGATAGAACAGGTAGGGCCGATGATCCCACACCCAGTTGAGCCAACCCGGCGCGATGCCGGCGTCCGGGGCCAGCAGCCGTGCCAGCGCGCCGCGCGTCTCCGTCCGGTCTGGCGGGAGCCAGTTGATGGGCCGCCGCGAGACGACCTGGACGGCAGCACCGGCCTCGTGGAGCAGGGCAGCGAACTCGATCCCACTCTGTCCGCCGCCGATCACGATGACGTCCCGCCCCGCGAAGCGGCGGAAGTCCTTGTGGTCGAAGGAGTGCGAGACGAGTCCATCGGGGAGACGGGTGTACAGGTCCGGCCGATTGGCGTAGTAATACAGTCCGACGGCCATCACGACGTGCCGGCTCTCCATCGCGCGCCCATCTTCCAGCGTCAGCAAGAAGCCACCGTTGCGGTGCGCGATGGACTTCACGTACGTCTGCTCGATCTCTGGCACCGCCCGTCGCTGGAACCAGGAGCCGTAGTCAATGAACGCCTCGATCGGGACAGGGTAGGCACTGTCGTGCTGCGACTCGGCGAAGAAACGGGCGAAGCCATGCTCCCGGCGCGGGTCGGAGAGGTTGGTGGCCCACCAGTGTGATCGCAGCAGCATGCCCCGGGGCATGTGCTCGCGCCACATCTCCAGGGTCCTGCCGAACACCGCTACCCGCAGTCCCATTCCGAGCAGATGCGCCGCCGTTGAGAGTCCGTAGGGGCCGGCGCCCACCACGGCTACGTCGTAAACGGGATTCATGAGCGATCCTTCCTCCTACCGGACGCGACCCGGCTCATCGCTTCGCGTGTGAAGTCCGCCGCCGCCCGGATTGCCGGCACGGGATCGTTCCACGTGAGGTAGTCATAGGCCATCGGTTTGAGGAATGCGATCCCGAAGTCCAGCAACGCCCGCATGGGCGGCGTGACGCCGGGCCGGCCCCGTTGCCGCAGGCTGGCGATCGTCGTTCCGATGTCGCCGCCGAGGTGGCGGATCCAGCCGCCAATCCGATAGCCCGTCACCCGCTCGATCGGTCCGCCGCTCGCCCATTGATACAAGAGATACGGAAAGTCCACGCCGGCGCGCACCGCGACCTCGACCGATGCCGAGAGCCGCGGATTGATTTCCATCAGGTACGGCACGCCGGCTGCATCGCGGCGGAACTCGACCTCGGAGTAGCCCTCCAGGTCCATCTCTCGCACCAGCGCCTCGGCCTGGGGCCCGATATCGGGCGGCACGGCAATGCTCTGACGCAACACGGACTCCCCGCCCAGGGGTGGATCCGTTCGCTGGGCCCATTGTGCGAAGCGCGCATACACCTCACCGCCGGCATACAGGAAGCTCACCGCCTCGCGTCGCCCGGGCAGGAATTGTTGGACCAAGGCCGCGCCCCCGAGGCCCGTCACCCGCGCGACGGCGTGACATGCTTCATCAGCAGTGACAGCGAGCTTGGCGCCGAGCCGGACGCCCTCTCGTCCGTTCCACAACCACGACTCGGATGGCTTGACCACCGCCGGCAGCCCGATCTCGTTCAGCGCGAGCGGCACATCCCCGAGCTCGGTCACGATCACCTCGCGCGGGGCAGGGATGCCGAGGCACCTCGCTGTCGCTAGGGTCCGCTCCTTGTTGACGGCGTTGGCCAGCGCATCCTCCGCCGCGAGTGCCACGCGGACCCGGGGCTCGAGTTGCGTGCGATGCGCGCGCAGCAAAGCGATCGTGGCATCGTTCGAGGCAATCAGGACTCGCGCCCCGGCGTGCTCGAGCCACGCCTCGAGGTTCGCCAGGTAGGGGCCCTGCGCTTCCTCGGGGGGGAACACGAAGCCCTGCCGGCACCAGCGGGAGGAAAGCGCTGGCGTCTTGACGTGCATCCCCGCGACCGCCACCCGCAGGTTCCGCCGACCGAGTGATCGTACAGCGACCAGCGACTGCCGCAGTGACGCGTTGAGCACCAGCGCGTCGAATACCATAATTCCGCACGTTTGGTTCGTTGGTGGGAGGCGCAAAAACCGGGCCGTGCGTTCATGACCACCGGCGCGAACGCGAGCAGCGCCAAGGGCTTGCACGAGGCGGCCGCGCACCAGGGTGAGGCGTCCGCCCCCGTCAACGTCACGCAACGGGTGGGGCAGGCCTGCCTGTGTCGCTGGGCGGATACATGAAGCGCCGCAGTCTGGCGTCGAGGACGGTCAAACGCTGCGCATGGCTCAGGGTGTGAACGCCGCGAATGTCCTTCGCCCACAGCGGCTCGATCGAGCTGACCTCCTCTTCGCGATAGTCCGTTTCGCTCAGGGTGACCACGCGGTTGATCTTGACGGCGTAGCCCCCCCCGCCGGAACTGTCTTGCGACGGGCGGTACAGTTGCCCGTGGTGCTCAAACAGCCGGCCGGCCGGTCGTGCGCGTCGGATGTCGGATACGACCGGATTCTCCGGGTGGGCCGTCCAATGCTTGGTCAGGGGAGTATCGGCGTAGAACAGGAACAGCTCATCAGAGAGGGACGCTCCCGGTCGTTCCCGAATATTCGTGAACAGCCACCACCGCTCGCCGTCGCAATGCAGTGTCGCATCGACGGCCGTGACGTTGTCCATCAGGGTCCCACAGAACACCCAGCGCGTCGGGAACTCCACGCAGCGATACACCTCGACGGTATGGTTGGCGGAGGTTTCCGGAATCATGTAGTAATCCCCCTGCCACTCGAAGACAAAGGGATAGGACAGTTCATACGGGCGCGTGAGGACTGGTAGCGGTTTCGAGTACTTTCCCGTGTCGTCCATCTCCATCACGGCAATGTGCCGTTCGCCCCGGTCGCGCAGGAACTCTGTGATGAAGATGTGATACTTCCCGTCTCTGTAGACGACGTGCGGATCAGCCCAGTGCCGATCGCGGGGCGGCACGATCCGCTTGAACCTCCACGGCGAGCTGGACAACTCGTTGCGCAGGTCGAACAGCAGGATCGATTGATCGCCGAACAGGGCGTTCGCCAGCTTCCGTGCACCGTACCGCACCAGGTGTTTGCCGAATGACGCGAGGAACGGCCGATTGCGGGGGGCGACGTACAGCCGCCGTGAGTAGAAATCGAGATGATGGCGCTCCTCGATGCGACGAAAGAACTCCGCACCGCCGAGGGCGTGCAGCCGCTGCAGTTCTCGTGGCAGGAACGACACGCTCTTCCAGTGGCAGTTGTTCTGGTTCCGCCGCACGGACAGCGGATCCGTCGCCGAGAAGGACCGGCACAGCACCGTTCCGTTGTCGAGCTCGTCGCTCAATCGCTGCAAGATCGAGCCGGTGACCGCGTGCCCTTCGAGCACTTCCCAAAACCCCGGCGGTCCGCCCCGGTTCACCTTGTTGTCGCCGTGATGGTAGGACCACACGCCGTATCTCGCGGCCTGCAAGATCCGGCCGCGCAGAATCCTGAAGCCCAACCTGACCAGGACGTCTATATGATGCGACCGGATTCGCTCGACGTCATCGTCGGCGAACCAGTCACAGTATCGCAACTCCTGCGGCTTGACCCGGTGGACGGGTATGTCGCGCAGCAGGTCTGCCGCGCTGCGAGGTTCAAAGGCTTCCGGGGAGGTCGCGAACATCCTGCCATCGAGCTCACTGTAGGCCAGATACAACAGCGCATTCCAGTTCTTCACCACCTTCGAGAACAGGCTCCGCGTCGTCGGCGCGGACGAGTCGTTCATGACAATCAGCTGAATCCGGGCATACGCTGATCGTTGCACGGCGGCCACCGCTTCGTACGCCCACGCGGGGAGCGTGAAGGAATTCATCAGGAGGCCCACGCGGAGTGCGCCGTCGCGTTCGGACATCATGGCGGCGCCGCAACCCGCAAACGCGGTGCCGAGGCGCTACAGGTGCGCAGTTCGTGCAGTGTGTGGCGGATTCGCAACGCCCGCGTTGCCGCGTGGGCCGCTCGTGAGGACGAACCGCCACTCCAGGGTTGGTCTCGCTCTTGCTCCCCATCGTAGGCCGTGCACGACCTGACGGCCCTTTCCGACCCGGCCGGGTCCCCGGCGCGCACCGCGGCGCGGGCCCTCGATCGTTCCCTGCTGCGCGGCGTCGCGTGGACGGCCGCCGCCCGGTGGGGCAGCCAGGGGCTCAATTGGATCGCATGGCTGATCGTCGCGCGGTTGCTGTCCCCCGAGGACTACGGTCTGGTGGGCATGGCCGCGGTCTATCTGGGGCTGGTGACCGTGCTCTCCGAATTCGGGCTGGGGACCGCGGTGTTGGCCGTCCGCGAGCTGAGCCGTGAGCAGCTGAGCCAGCTCAACGGCTTGGCCGTGCTCGTCGGGTGCGCCAGCCTGCTCGCGTCCTGTGCGGTGGCGCTCCCGCTGGGGCACTTTTTCCGTGCTCCCCAGCTGCCCGCGGTGGTCGTGGCCATGAGCGCCACCTTCGTCATCACATCGTTCAAGACCGTGCCGTTCGCGCTGCTGCAACGGGACTTCCGCTTCAAGCAGCTCGCGCTCATCGACCTGAGCCAGGCCGTGGTGCTGGCGCTCAGCATGGTGGGCCTGGCCGTCGCCGGTCTGCGGTACTGGACGCTCGTCTGCGGCGCCCTGTTGGGCGCGCTGATCTCGACGGGCGCCGTGCTGCGGCTCAGTCACCTCCCCCTGGCATGGCCCCGCCCCAGCGCGCTGCGACAGGCCATGACGCTGAGCTTCGACGTCGTCATCGCCCGCGTGTGCTGGTATGCATCGGCGAACGCGGACTTCCTGATCGCGGGCCGGGTCCTGGGGAAGGCCGCCCTCGGGTTCTACAACGTCGGCTGGACGCTGGCCAGCGTGCCCGTGGACAGGATCGCGGCGCTGGTCGCTCAAGTGACGCCGGCCTTCTTCGCAGCGGTGCAGAGTGACCGTGCCGCGCTGCGGCGCTACGTCCTCCGAATTACGGAGGGCATCGCCCTGATCACGTTCCCCGTCGCGATCGGGCTCGCACTGGTCGCGAGGGATTTCGTGCTCGTGGTACTCGGCTCCCGCTGGGAGGGCACGATCGGGCCGCTGCGGCTGCTCGCCGCCTATGCGGCCATCCGTTCGATCATGCCGCTGTTGCCCCAGGTGCTCCAGATCATCGGAGATGCGCGGTTTGAGATGTGGAGGATGGCCGTCGCGGCCGTGGTCATGCCCGCCAGCTTCTACGTCAGCGGGCAGCGCTGGGGCACGGTTGGCCTGGCGACGGCATGGATGCTCGTGGACCCCCTGCTCGCCTTACCGCTGTACCGGCGCGTGTTCTCCAAGATCGGGCTGTCCCTCAAGGCATACCTCGTCGCCCTGTGGCCGGCACTCAGTGCGACAGGCCTGATGGGGGCCGTGGTGCTCGCCGTCGGAGCCTTGAGCAGCGGATGGACCGCAGGCGCGCGGCTCAGTGCCGAGATCGGGGCTGCGATGGTCACATATGGACTCGCCGGCCTCGTCCTGCACCGTGAGCGGTTTCAGGCGTTCTCCGAGCTCGTCGTTGCGGCGCGCCGAGGGTCCGAGGGACGCCCGTGAGCGAGCACCGCCTGCTGGTCATCAGCTACTACTTCGGCTCCAACGGCGCGGTCGGAGGTCTGCGCTGGGCGGGCATTACCAAGTATCTCGCCCGATTGGGCTGGGAGGTCAGGGTGATCACCGGCGCAACCTCTGGCGAGAACGGCAGGTCCGGGAGCGCCGCCGTGGAGTCGTGTCCGCGCCTTGGGACGATCCTCGATGCGTGCCGCCTGCTCCGCCGGCTGGCGGTGCGGCGCTCGCTCGCGTCGTCGGACGGATCGTGGGTCGCGCCGGGGACGGAGCTTCGGGGTTTGCTGGGTACGGTACGCAGCGAAGTTGCCGCGTTGCTGGCCTTTCCCGACGAGAGCCGCGGCTGGGTGTTCCGGGCCGCGCTGCGGGCGCGTTCGGTGATCCGGCGATTCCAACCGCACGTCGTCATCAGCAGCGGTCCGCCGCACTCCGCCCATCTCGTGGCGGGCATGGCTACCGCGGGGGCGGCGGCCCGCTGGTTGATCGACCTGCGCGATCCGTGGGGGGGACCGCTCACGCAGGAATGGGCGTCGCACGCGAGGGTCGGCACGCGCGTGTTCCGCACCCTCTCTCCGGCGCTCGAGCGCCTCGCCGTCAGGGCGTCCGAGGGCATCATTACGAACACGCAGCAACTGGCGGCAGTGGTCGCGCCGTGGTATCCCGATGTACCGATCGTGTGTGTGCCGAACGGCGTCGACCTTGAAGGCCTGCCGCAGCGCGCGGACCACCCGGACGCCGGGTTGGGTGTGGCCTACACCGGTACCCTGTATGCTGGCCGGGATCTCGGGCCGGTCGTCCACGCGCTACGCGTGTTCCTCGGGCGTCACCCGGACGCCGCCCGCGCGGGCGCAACGCTGCGGATTGCGGGCACGGCTGAGCCGCGCCACGCCCGGGCGTTCCACGCCGCGGTAGCCGCCGCCGGCATGGCGCCGCATGTCGAGGTGTTGGGGCCGCTGTCCCGCCCGGAAGCGATGAGCGTTGTGTCTCGCTCGCGCCTCGCAGTGGTGCTGGCACAGGAGCAGGAGCTGCAGATCCCCGCCAAGCTCTACGAGTCGGTGGCCATGGGCATCCCGACGCTCGTCGTGGCACCGGCGACCAGCGCCGCGGCCATCGAGGCAACGCGCGTCGGGGCCGTGGCGTGTGACCCGGCTGATATAGAAGGCATGGCCGGCCTGCTCGAGCGCCTCTGGGACACTGGCTCGCGACCGTGGCCGCGGTGCCGCGTGCCGATCACGTACGATGCGATCGCCGTACAGGTCGACCGACTGCTACGGAACGACCCGCCGGCGAGGCTCTCCCCCGCTCACGGTTTGCGAGCCGGTGATCGCACGGCTTCCACCAGTACGTTCCAGCCGAGCCGATTCAGCGGGAAGGCGTGACCGAGCCACAGGTCCACCTTGTGGAGGACGTCGAGCTTCATGTTCCGCGTCAACAGGTAGTACGGGAGGATGTACAAGCCGCACCAACGGCGCGCGACGTATCCCGCCGCGCGCAGCAATCGCCGGAGCGAGCGCGGCGTGTAGAAGCGGAGGTGCGTGACATCCCACCCCAGCCAGCGCTTCTCGCCGCGCCACCAGCGGTGCAAGCCACCTTCGAGCACGTAATTGAGTGACCAGGTGCTGTGGGTGCAAAGCAGCAGCCGGTCGCCCGCTTCCTGGCAGCCGGCAAGCTGACGCAGCAGGGCCGCATCGTCCGCGATGTGCTCCACCACATCCTTCAGTAAGACGACCTCGAACCGCCGCCCCTCCAGGTTGCGGGGAAACTGCTCGGAACAAATGGTCGTGACGCGATCGGCTACACCGCGGCTCGCGGCGAGCAGCTGGGCCGTGGCGAGCGCATTGGGCTCGGCGTCGGCGAGCGTCACCCGCGCCCCCCGCTCGGCGCAGCGCACGGCCATGAACCCCGCGCCCCCGCCGTAATCGAGGATGTGCGTCCCGCGCAAGTCGGCTCCGAGCAAGCGCTCGAACACGCGGACCTTGGTCAGGTTGTAGGTGTCAACCCGCCGCAGGTAATCGGCGAGGTGCTGTTCGGTCGGCGTGCGCCGCGCCCAGTGATCCTCCGGGTAGCGCAATCGCGGCGCGGGCTGCGTCACGGTGACTCCGGCGAAACCCTGTGGTATCGGTGCGCCCGGCCCCGCCGTGCTTCAGGGCGTGGCGGCCCGGCCGCACACGTCCCGGCGCTTTGATCCCCGACCGCCGGGCAGGCGCCTGGGGGCGTCATCAGCACAAACGCGTTGAAGGTCGGCCCCGTGACCGGCGCTGGCCGGGCCGTCGTGACGCCGATCGGGGTCGGCGCCGCCACACTGACCATCGGCAGCTGCAGCGTACCACCCGAATACGTGCCACTGGCGATCGGAGGGCCGTAAAAGTCCTGGGCGTTCTGGACCACGTACTGATCACCCGGGTTGAGGACCCGCGAGACGTCCACGCTCACGGTGCTCTGCTGCGCCCAGTTGTAGACGATGATGTTGGCCCGGCCCGAGTCGTACGGGCTCGCACGCACCACGATCTTGAGCCCCGTGGGGGCGCTCCCGGCATATGTGCCCGGGTCGACCAGTCCGGCCTGCGTCAACCAGGTGTCGAAGGTGGTGACGTCGGTGCTGTCGTGGCGCCACGCGATGGCCGTCGAGTCGCCAAAGAACGTGTTGCCGCTCCACGTCTGGCCACTGGTCGCTCCCAGGGCCCACACCATGCCGCCGGAGGCGAAGTTGTAGAGCGCGTTGCCCGTCACGGTCGCCCTGGCCCAGGCGCCCATCCGCCAGAACCCACCGACGAAATAGTTGTTGGTGCAGACGATGTCCTGATTCGCCACGACGTAGCTGCCGATATCGGCAGTCATCGTGTTGGCATTGTCGCTGCGGTACGTGTAGTTCTCGTTGACGGTGATGCCGGAAGCGGGAAACAGGCCGCCGACGAGAATGTCGGCGCCCCATGGCACACCCCAGATGTAGTTGTTGAACGCGACGTTGCCTTCGAGATCGATGTTGTTGAGGTACGGGCCGTCGTTCGTGTAGCAGTGCAATCCGAACGCCCAATTGTCGAAGAGGATGTTGTCTTTCAGGCGCAGCGTGTCCGACGCGCTCTTGCAGTAGATGCCGTGCGTCAGATTGTCGGTGCGGCCGTTGTTGTAAATGATGGCCCCGTTGACCTCGGTGCCGGTCGCTTGCGGCCAAATGAAGATGCCGTCGTCGGTCGCGTCATGGACCACGAGGTTGATGAGCTTCGTCCCGGGCGCGTGGACGTTGACGCCGTGCAGCGTCTCCTGCGATTGCGGGGCGGGGTTCGTCACCTCGAAGCCCCAAAACCACGTGTACGGACCCGTCACCAGGAGGGTTCTCGTCACGGTGGCGCGCTCGCCGGGAAACTGGCGCACCACGATCGGGGCGTTGGCCGTTCCCGTGAGCTTGCTCTCGAAGCCTCTCGGGTCGGCGGGGTTGATATAGGTGCCGCCGCGCAGCCAGATCGTGTCGCCCGGGGTGACCGCGGCGGGGCCGTTCAAGGCCGTGGACAGGTCCCACGGGCTCGCGAACGATCCGTCGCCTGACGGCGAGCCGCTGGGCGATGCGAAAAAGTTCGTGGCGGCGTGGAGGGTGTCCGCGCTCGGATGGGGTCTGACAATGTCGTCCTGCGCACAATCGGCCAAGAGCAGCGAGCACCCGAGTGCCAACGGCACCCAACGCGACCCGGCCCGAAGCAGCATATGATCTCGCGGAGAGTGACGGCCGCATGTTTTTGCAAACCCCGCGCCCGTGCTGGCGTGCTCCCGATGCGGAGTGCCCCCCGATTCGGCATGCATCCCGGCCAGGTGGCGCGCAACACGTGTCGTGAGTGTGCTGCGCGTTGTGGATGGTTTACCCGCTATGGATGTCGTGCCACAGCTCGAACTCGGCAGCGTGGAACAATTGCAACGCCGCCGCGGGCTCGCCACGATGACCGTTTCCCAGGGCGCCGAACATGGCCTCGACGTTGTAGATCCCCCGTTCCCGGGCGGCCCGACTCCCCAGGATGTCTCGCAGCGATCCTGCGAGCGCGCCGTTCACCCATTCGTGCAGCGAAGTGGGAAACCCCATCTTCTCCACCCGAGTCCGGACCGACTCCGGTATCCGACCGCGCTGGCTCCGGCGCAGCAGCACCTTATTCCAGACGCCATCCATTTTCCGATTGGCGGGCAGTCGAAACGCCAGTGAGACCAAGCGGTAATCCAGGAAGGGCAGGCGGGCCTCGACCCCGTGCGCCATCGAGTTGCGATCTTCGAGACGCAGATAGTGCGGCAGGCGCGCCCGCTCCATGGAATGTCGCAGCACGGTGTTCAAGTCGGGCTCCTCGTATCCGTCGTCCGGGGAAACGAGATGCTCGCGCAGCGCGGGCATAAACCAGTTGTTCTGCATGTGGCGACGCAGAGTCCGTCGGCACACCAGGCGGCGATACGGCCGCGCACGCCGCAACTGGTGGTAGAACAGGCGGCCCAGGGCGTGGAGGAACAGTCGCCCCGGGCTCGTGCCGTTGGCGGCGGCAAAGGCCGCGATTTCGCGCCAGGCGTGGCTGACGCGCGCGCTCCGGAGCAGCGAGTACCAGTAATCCTGGAAGTAGCTCGGATAGCCCGCCAGCGCTTCATCCGATCCCTGGCCGTTCAGGATGACTTTGACGCCGTCGGCCTTGGCCAGCTTCATGAGGTGGAAGGCGGCGATCGCCGCTCCCGAAATGATCGGCTCAGCCTGGACCCACAGCACCTCCGCCACGCTCTCCCACATCGCCGCCGGGGTCAGCGAGAGTCGCCGCAGCAGCGCGCCGGTCTGCGCGAGCGTGTCGCTGACGAAGGCGCGCTCGTCGAACGCGGGCTCGTGATAGCAGAAGGCCAGGAGTGGCGGGGCTTCCCGGTTCGGTCGCTGGCGCGCCATGGCGCAGATGATCGCGGTGGAGTCGAGCCCCCCCGACAAGCATACGCCGACCGGCACGTCGCTCCGCAGGCGGATGCGCACGGCGTCCTCGAGCAGCTCCGCTAACGCGCCTTCCACATCCTTCGGTGGCTCGGGCTCGGCGGCGGGGAGCGTCCAGTAACGCCACTGGCGCCAATGGCCATCGAGCCGCAGCTCGAACGCGCTTCCGGGCGGGACCTGCTCGATACCGGCGTAAAAGGTCGCCGGCGACTCATCCAGCTTCCCCTCGAGCAGAAAGGCGGCGGCGACCTCCCAGTTCGTCGCGCGGCGATACAGACCCGACGCGAGGATCGCCTTGATCTCGGACGCGAACAGCCAGCAGTCCTTGCCCTGGTGCAAGAAGAGCGGCTTCACCCCGAAGCGGTCGCGCGCGCCGAACAGCACGCCGCGGCGCCGGTCGTGGATGACGAACGCCCACATGCCGTTCAACCTGGACACGCATCCCGGGCCCCAATGGCGGTACGCCGCGAGCAGCACCTCGGTATCGCCGGTCGAGCGAAACGTGAACCCGGCCGCGCGCAGCTCGTCGCGCAGTTCGATGTAGTTGTAGATCTCCCCATTGAAGACGATCACGAACTGACCGTCCTCGGAGACCATGGGCTGATGGCCGGTGGGGCTCAGGTCGAGGATCGAGAGTCGGCGGAACCCGAACCCTACCTGGTGGTCGAGGTAGATGCCCGTATCGTCCGGACCGCGGTGCGCGAGGCTCTGCGCCATCCGGGTCAGGACCGTCGCCTCTGCGTTGCGACCTGCGATGCCGAGCGTGACGACTATGCCGCACATTCCGTGGACACCCGTGGCGCTTCTCGTCGACTGTCATTAGCGCACGAACGGTGCCAGACATCGTGGCGCGTGGCGACGACGCAACACGACATGCGGTGCACGCTTCTTGCCCGACTAGAGGATCGGAGCACGGTCCCCCCCCCTCCCCCCGGGTTAGGAGCAAGCCGTGAGTGTACGAGTTGCGGTCGTGGGATGCGGAGCCATCGCGCGCGCGTTTCACCTTCCGGCGCTGGCATCGATGCCAGCCGTCGCCCCCGGGGTCATCGTGGTGGATCCCGACCGCGCCCGTGCCGATGCCGTGCAGCGGCAGTTCGCAGCGAGTCGCGCCGCGACGGACTACCGGCAGGTGCTCCACGAGGTGGATGCGGCGATCGTCGCGGTGCCCCAGGAGTTTCACGCGGACGTCGCGATGGACTTTCTCCGCGCCGGAATTCCCGTGCTGTGCGAGAAGCCGCTCGCGACAACGCTGAAGGAAGCCCGTGCGCTCGTCGCCCAGGCCGACGCCGCCGGAACCGTGCTGGCGGTGAACAACACCCACCGGTTCTACCCGGCGGCCCGCGCGGCGCGGGAGTGGATTCAGTCGGGCCGCCTGGGAAGGATCCGCCGGATCGAGGTCTACGAGGTCGACCGCCTTGTGGGTTGGCCCCTGGCCGGCGGCAGCACGTTCGGGCGCGCCGGAACGGGCAAGGGCGCGTTGCAGGACGTGGGCGCTCACACCCTGGACATGATCTGCTGGTGGGTGGGGACGCCTCCCAGCATCACCAGATACGTGGACGACGCGATGGGGGGCAGCGAAGCGGTGGCGCGGGTCGAGTTCGCCGGGGACGGATACGACGGCGTGGCCCACCTGAGCTGGCTCAGTCGGCTGTCGAACACGTTTCGCATCGAAGGCGAACTGGAGACCCTGGAGGCGAGGATCCTGGCCTGGGACGCGATCCGGGTCATCCCCAACGGCGGGCGTCCGCGGAGGGTGAGATTACACCGCGACGTGCGGTCCTTCGCCCAGTTGAATCGCCACGTCATCGCAAATTTTCTCGGATCGGTGGGTGGCGCATGCCAGCCCGCCGTGCCCGGCAGGGAGGTGCTCCCTTCCATCGCCATGATCGAAGAGTGCTACGAGCGGCGCCAGCGCTTTCCCATGCCGTGGTTCGACACCATGACGGAGCTCGCCGGTGCTGCCCGCTGACCGGCCGATTCTCGTCACGGGCGCGGGAGGCTTCATCGGCGGGCGGGTCGTCGAGGTGCTGCACGGCCGCCCGGGCGTCGCGGTGCGAGCCGCGGTCCGCCGCTGGAGCAGCGCCGCCCGCATCGGCCGTCTGCCGGTAGACATCGTGCTGTGTGACATCACTGACCCCGATCAGGTTCACCGAGCCATGGAGGGGGTCGGCGCGGTTGTCCACTGCGCGTACGGCGATCGCCGCACGACCGTGGAGGGCACGCGCGCGGTGCTGCAGGCGGCCTTCGAGGCCGGCGTGGCACGCGTGGTCCACCTCAGCACCATGGACGTGTACGGTGACGTGGAAGGGGATACCTACGAGGATGCGCCGCTCCGCAAGAACGGCACGACCTACCGTGATTCGAAGATCGACGCCGAGCTGTTATGTCGCAGTTACCTTGACCGCGGGGTACCGGTGTCGATCCTCCGGCCGACGATCGTGTACGGACCCTTCAGCACGGCCTATACGGTCGGTTTCGCGGAGCGGCTGCTGGCGGGGGGCAGCTTCCCGAGTCGCGAAGATTGCCAGGGCACCTGTAACCTCCTGTACATCGACGATCTCGTGTCCGCGATTCTGCTCGCGCTCAGCCGTAAGGAAGCGGTGGGGCAAGCGTTCAACGTGAACGGCGAGGAGCGGCTGACGTGGTGGCAGTACTTGAACGACTTGAGCCGGGCGCTCCAGCTGCCGCCCTTGAACGGCGGGCGCCCACTCGCCCGGCGGCTCCGGTTCGCGGGCCTGGCGCGGGTGCGAACGCTGGCTCGCAAGGCGCGGGACCGATTCGCCGGGCCGATGATGGCGTTGTATCAGCGCAGCGCGGTGGCGCAACGGCTGCTGCGGAGCGCCGAGCAGGTCGTCCGGCGCCTGCCCTCGGCCGGGGAATACCAGCTCTTCAAGCGGAAGGTGTACCTGCCGGTCGACAAAGCCAGAGACGTGCTCGGGTACCAGTCCCAGTTTCCCGCCGCGAGGGGCATTGCCCTCAGCGCAAGCTGGCTCCGGCATCACGGGTTTCTGGGGGTCCCAGAGGAAGCCGGGTGGACGTCCTCCACATCATTGCTCCCGGGCTAGTCGGCGGCGGGGAGAGTGTCGTGGTCGGGCTCGCGCGCGGACTCCGGCGGGACGGAGTGAACGCGAGCGTGGCGACGGTGGTGCACTCGAGCCCCGACCGGCACCCGGTCATTCGGCGCCTGCAGGAAGACGGGGTCCCGGTACATCCCATCCGCGTGCCGCATCAAGGATACGTCCGCGAGCGCCGGGCCGTCCATCGTCTCCTGGAGACGCAGCGACCGGATATCGTGCACACGCATGGGTATCGCGCGGACCTGCTCGACGCCGGCATCGCCCGCGGCCTGGGGATCCCCACGGTGACCACGATTCACGGCTCGAGCCGGATGAACTGGCGGACGGCCATCTACGAAGCCGTGCAGTTTCGCCTGCTGCGCCGGTTTCAGGCCGTGGTCGCGGTGTCGCGCCCGCTGGTCGGCGATCTCACGCGCGCGGGAGTGCCGCCGCAGCGGATTCACCTGGTGCCCAATGCGTCGGATGGCCGGGCGCAGCTGCTGCCCCGCGCCGCGGCCCGACGGGCGCTCGGCCTCCCCGTCGACGCGTTCGTCGTCGGCTGGGTGGGGCGGCTGATCCCCGTGAAGGGATGTGACGTCTTCGTGCGCGCGGTGAGTGAGCTGCGCGATCCCTCAGTCCATGTGTCCATCATCGGCAGCGGTCCCGAGCAGGAGCGATTGGAGGCGCTCGTGGCGCGACACGGACTGACAGGTCAGGTGCACTTTCACGGGTGCCGGGAAGAGGCCGCGAGTCTGTTTCGCGCCTTCGACGTGTGGGTGCTCAGCTCGCGCTCAGAGGGAACACCCATGGTGTTGCTCGAAGCCATGGCAGCCGCCGTCCCCGTCGTCGCGGCCGACGTCGGAGGCGTGGGCGACGTCGTCTCTGAGGCGGAGGCGTGCGTCGTGCCTCCGGGGGATCCCGAGGCGATCGCGGCTCGCCTCAGGGATATCCGGGCCGGACGGCTGTGCATGCGCGACAAGGTCGCGGCCGCCAGCATGCGTCTCAGGGAGCGGTTCAGTACGGAGCAGTGGATCGCGGGCTACGTCCAGGTCTATCGGCTGCTGTTGGGCCGCCACACGGTGACATCATCCACCCAGACGCGCTGAGTTTTGGGCGCCGTGCCGGCCGCCATCCAGTTGTCGAACCGAGCCTGGTTGAGCCGGAGGTCGTAGGTGGTGCGCCAGCGCAGGCTCTGCACGTCGATCTTCTTGACCCCGTCGATCCAGAGCGTTTGGCTTCCGTTCGACTGACCCGGAGTATTCAGCGTCACATGGAAGACGACCTCGTGCCAACCGCCCCCGATCAGCAGGGACTTGGGTGACGACTGGTAGAAGCGATTTCCATAGCACGGGCCGTCATCGCAGGTCATGTCCGGCCAGTACGTGTAGAAATGGAACGGCCGCAGTCTCGGATCGTGGGGATCGTACTCCGGATCGAGGCCGGCGTAGAAGAAATCGGTGCCGCTCGGTTTGATGCCGGGCTTCCCGGCGGCGGAGGATGGGTCGTCGATCCGGTTGCCCGCGAGCACGAAGAAGTGCATTCCCGGGTTGTGAAAATCTTCTTCGAACATCACATAGAAGCTGACGTACACCTCATCGTAGCCGGGCATGAACCAGCGGGTGATCATGCCGTAGGTGTTGGCCGGGGTATAGAGCGCCTGCAGCGAGTGCGTGCCGGAATGGACCCGCGCCGGATCGGTCGCGATGCTGTAGCGAGCGTTCTCGGGCCGCTGCGCCCACCCGTCCAACGTGCCGCTCTCAAAATCGTCCTGAAAGATGATGGTGTCCGTCGGCCCCGGTCGCGGGCCCGACGCGGTTTGGCAGTTGAGCGCCATCATGGCGAGCGCGAGAGGTACCACCAGCTCGAGGGGAGGCATCGCCGCACGCGGGCAGCAACTTTCGGACCAACAGGGGTCGTTGAGCCACTAGGCTCAGGGTCGCCAGACGGTGACGTCGTCGATCCAGAGGTGTTCGGTGGTGGGCCCC
>CBFHAJ010000049.1:0-22586 GCA_965653495.1 uncultured bacterium
GCACCTGCGAGTCGCGCGTGTCGTGGATCTCGAGCGTCACGTCGGGGGGGGGGTTCTCTTTGAGATAGCAATAGATCAGCGCGCCGTTCTGCGGATTCGTGCCCAGGCCCGTGAGCGCGCGCTCCGGCGTGAACCCCGGTCCCCGGAACCGCACCGCGTCGCGCGGGGTGAACAGGTGGTTGCCGCCTCGTGCCACCTCGTCGGAGAGCTGCTCGAGCGGGGTGATGTCGTCGAGGATCCAGAACGCCCGTCCGTGCGTCGCCGCCACCAGATCGTGGTCCTTGATCGCAAGGTCGTGAATCGGCGCGACGGGCAGGTTGAGCCGCAGCGGCTGCCAGGCGGCCCCGTCGTCGAACGACACGTAGGGCCCGAACTCGGTGCCGGCGAACAGCAGCCCGCGGCGCGCGGGGTCTTCCCGCACCACGCGCACGAAATGATCCGCCGGGATGCCGGTCACGATTTGTCGCCAGCTCTTGCCGTAGTCGGTCGTCTTGAACGCGTAGGGCCGCTCGTCGTCGAGCTTGTAGCGCGTGGCGGCTACGTAGGCGGTCGCCGCGTCGTGCGGCGAGGCCTCGATCATGCTCACGAGCGCGCCCTCGGGCAGGTCGGGTGGCGTCACCTTCTGCCACGTGCGGCCGCCATCGCGCGTCACCTGCACCAGCCCGTCGTCCGTGCCCGCCCAGATGAGCTGCGAGTCTCGGGGACTCGGGCTGATGGTGAAGATGGTGTTGTAGTACTCGATGCTGGTGTTGTCCTTGGTGATCGGGCCGCCCGACGGGCCCTGCTTCGCCGGCTCGTTGCGCGTCAGGTCGGGACTGATCACCTGCCAGCTGCGCCCGTCGTTCACCGACTTGAACAGCACCTGCGCCCCGATGTACAGGTCGTTCGGGTTCGAGGGCGACAGCACGATCGGGAAGGTCCACTGGAAGCGGTACTTGAGCGCGGCGGCGCTCGCGCCCATCGGATTGTCGGGCCAGGCGTTCATCGCCTGGATCTGCCGCGTTCGGGCGTCGAAGCGGGTGATGTACCCGCCGTAGCTGCCCGCGAACACCACGTCGGGATCGTCCTGGCGCGCGGCGATCCACCCGCTCTCGCCGCCGCCCACCTCATACCAGTCCTTGTCGCTGATCCCCACGCCATCGGTGCGGCTGGCGATGCACACCGTGCTGTTGTCCTGCTGCGCCCCGCACAGCCGGTAGGGGAAATGCGTGGTCGTGATCACATGGTAGAACTGCGCGGTGGGCTGGTTGTCCTGCGTGGTCCAGGTCGCTCCCCCGGTCTCGCTCACCGTCGCGCCGCCGTCGTTCCCGTTGATCATGCGCTGCGGGTTGCCCGGATCGATCCACAGCGCGTGATGATCGCCGTGCGGCGCCCGCAGATTGGTGAAGGTCTTGCCCCCGTCCACCGACTTGAGGAGCGTCACGTTCAGCACGTACACGCCGTCGACGTTCCCGGGGTCCGCGAACACGTGCGTGAAGTACCAGGCGCGCTGGCGGATCTCGTTGGCGGCCGACGTGCGGGTCCAGGTCGCGCCGCCGTCGTCCGAGCGGAACAGGCCTCCTGAGTCCGCTTCCACCAGGGCCCATACCCGGTCGTGATCCAGGGGCGAGACCGCCAGGCCGATCTTGCCGATCACTCCCGGCGGGAGCCCGCGGTTACGGGTGATCTCGCTCCACGTGTCGCCGCCGTCCGTCGACTTCCAGATGCCGCTCCCCGCCCCTCCCGACACCAGTTCCCACGGGCGCCGCAGCGCCTGCCAGAAGCCCGCGTACAGGATGCGCGGATTGGTGGGGTCGAGCGCGAGATCGATCGCCCCGGTGCTGTCATTCTTGAAGAGGATCTTCTCCCAGGTCTTGCCGCCGTCCTTGGAGCGGAACACGCCGCGGGTGGGATTGGGCGCGAAGGCGTGCCCCAACACCGCCACGTAGACGAGCTCGGAGTTTGTCGGATGGACGGCGACGTGCGCGATCTGGCCCGCGTCGGCGAGCCCGATCCTGGTCCACGATTTGCCGGCGTCGGTCGAGCGATACGTCCCGTCGCCGGGCGAGAGATTGCCCCGGATGGGCGATTCCCCGGTGCCGACGTACACGACGTTCGGATCGGACGGCGCGACCGCGATCGCCCCGATCGAGCCGGCGGTGAAATACTTGTCCGACACCGGGTGCCAGGTGAGCCCGCCGTCGACGGTCTTCCACACGCCGCCGCCAGTCGCGCCCATATAGTAGATGAGCGGCTGCCCGGGTACGCCCGTCACGGCGGTCACGCGCCCGCCGCGAAACGGTCCCACCTCGCGCCACGTGAGCCCGCGGAACAGGCTGGAGTCGTACTGCCCGCCGGCCTGCAGCACGACGAGGGCGAACAGCGCCGTCAGCACGCGGCTAACGCGAGACGATCTTGACTTCCTTCACCTCGATCGGAGCGCCCGCGACCAGGATCGGCGCGCGGCGCTCGTCGGCCGTCTTGTTGAACCCGGCGACGTCGGTGCGGACCAGGTCGTTGAACTTTGCGATGTAGCCGTCCAGGGCAGTGCGCAGCTCCTTGAAGCGCGCCGCGACGACTTCCGTGGGCGGCTGCGCGTACGCGAACGCGAGGCCGAAGCCGAGCTGCTGCAGCCGGTCGTGGAACCGGTTCAGGAAATGGATGTCGTCCTGCCCGGCCTCACGCTGCACCTCGGAGTTGTAGAGGCTGTCCTTGAGCTCCTTGAGCTTGCGGCCCAGCTCGCGCCCCTGGCGCGTCACCGGACCGGCGAGCGCGCTGTCGCCGCCGCCGTTCTCGCGCAGCGCCTGCTGGGTGTTCTTGAGCTGCGTCTCGAGGCCCGTGATCCGGTTCAACATCTCGTTCAGGGCCGAGAGCGCGTTGCGCCACTCGAGGCCGGCATGGAGCTGCGCCGCGAACTTCGCCGCATCGCCGCCCAGCACCGGATCGGGCTCCACCGTGACCGTCTTGGTCTCGGTGCGGCCGCCCGCCGTGAGCGACACCGTGTAGGTGCCGGGAATGGCGCGGGGCCCGAGGACCTGACGGAACGGGTTCTCTTCGTCCGCCTCGGCGGTCCGCTCGAACGTCAGGCGCGTGGGACCGGCGTACCGCAGGTTCCACACGTAGCGGTTCACGCCCTGCTTCCCAGGGCCGCTCGAGTCGACGATCACGGTGTCGCCATGGCTATCCGTGACGGTCGCGATCACGCCGCCGCGGCGCGTGCGGCCGCGGCGCCCTGCGTCGGCCTGTCCGCCCTCCGGGGCCGGCGTGGCGCCGGTGTCGAGGGCGGCTTTCAAATAGTAGTCCACCACGGCCCCCGCGGGCGCGTTGGGCGTCGTGAAGCGGCTGGGAGCCTCGCCCGGGCGCCGCGGCCGCACGCGGATCTGCGACGGCTGCGTGCTGAACACATGGAAGTCGGAGGCGAGGACCTCGGGGGTCAGCTCCTCGAGCGCAGTGACGTTGTCGAGCACGAACAGGCCGCGACCGTGCGTCGCCACCACCAGGTCGTGCGTCCGCTTGATGAATTGCACGTCGTACACCGGCACGGTGGGGAAATCGGCCTTGAGCGCCTTCCAGCCCGCCCCCCCGTCCCGCGAGTACCACAGGGACGCGTCGGTGCCCAGCACGAGGAAGCCGCGTTGATTGGGGTCTTCCCGGACGACGTGCGCCGGCACGTCGGCTGGGAGGCCCTTGCCGATGTCGGTCCACGTCTTGCCAAAGTCGGTGGTCTTGAACACGTAGGGGTGCCGATCGTCGAGCTCGTGGCGGTCCACGGTGAGGTACGCCGTGCCCGCGTCGAATGGCGAGATCCCGATCTGGTAGACGCGCCCCTCCACGTCCTTGGCGAGGCCGGGGAAGTGCCCCGACACGTTGCTCCACGTTTTCCCGGCGTCCCGCGTGACATGCACCAGCCCGTCGTCACTGCCGGCCCAGATCACGTTGGAGTCCGAGGGGGCGAGATTCACCGTGAGAATCGTGCCGTACGTCTCCGCGCCCGAGATGTCGTACTCGATCGGGCCGCCGCTCGTCACCTGTTTGGCCTTGTCGTTGCGCGTCAGATCGGGACTGATCGTGCTCCAATGCTCCCCGCCGTCGGCGCTCTTGAAGATCACGTTGCCGCCCATGTACACCGTGTTCGCGTCGCGCGGCGACACGGTGATCGGCGTGGTCCAGTTGAACCGGTAGGTGAGATTCGCCGGCTTCATCTCGTTCACGCTCGAGAGATAGGGCCGGATGGAGCGCGTCTCCCCGGTCTTCAGGTTCACGCGCGTGATGTTGCCGTTCTGCGAGTCCACGTACAGGATGGACGAGTCGCTGGGCGCGGGGACGGCGTACTCGCCGTCGCCACCGGTGACCGTAAACCACTCTGAGCCATTCAGTCCAGCGCCACCTCCACCTCCCCCACCTCCCCCGGCTGCTATTCCGCTCGACGGTCCACACCACGCGTTGTTGTCCTGCAGACCGCCGCACAGCATGTACGGCGTGTTGTTGTCGGCCGCCACCATGTAGAACTGCTCGATCGGCAGGTTGTTGAGGTAGCGCCACGACTTGGCGCCGTTCTCGGTCACGTACGCCCCGCCGTCGTTCCCCTGAATCATGCGGTCGGGATTCTGCGGATCGATCCACAGCGCGTGATGGTCCACGTGCACGCCGCGGTCGATCGGCGTGGTGGTCTTGCCGCCGTCGTCCGAGCGCAGCAGCTGATAAGAGGAGAAGAACACCTTGCGGTCGTCCACCGGCGACACGTGCATCAGCGTGAAGTAAAACGGCCGGGCGGAGAGGCCGTGGAAGTCGGAGACCCTGGTCCAGTGATCGCCCTGGTCCTGCGAGTCCCACAGCATGCCCTGCTTGGTCTCGACCAGGGCGTACACGTGACTCGGGTTGGTGGGCCCGACGGCGAGCGCGATCCGGCCCAGCATGCCCGTGGGCAGGCCGTCCTTGAGCCGCGTCCAGGTGAGCCCCCCGTCGGTCGAGCGATAGATGCCGCTGGCGTTGCCGCCCGACACCAGCTCCCACGGATAGCGCACGAACTGCCACATCCCCGCGAACAGGACGCGGGGGTTGCCGGGCACCATCACCAGGTCGGCGACGCCGGTGGTGTCGTTCACGAACAGCGTCTTCTGCCACGTCTTGCCGCCGTCCGCCGTGCGGAACACGCCGCGCTCGGCGTTCGGCGCCCATACGTGGCCAAGCGCGCCGACCAGCACGACGTTCGGGTCGGCGGGATCGATCAGGATGCGCGTGATTTGTCCCACGTCCCCGAGCCCCATGAACTGCCACGTCTTGCCGGCGTCGGGGGACATGAACACGCCGCGGCCGTCGATCACGTCGTTGCGCGGATTGCCCTCGCCGCTGCCGACCCACACGATGTTGGGGTTCGACGGCGCGAGCGCGATGGCGCCGATGGATGCGGTCGGCTGGTCCTTGAACACCGCCTCGAACGAATCGCCGCCATCGGTCGTCTTCCAGACACCGCCGCCCCCGGCGCCGACATAGAACACGTTGCGGTCGCCCGGCACACCGGCGACCGCGGCCACACGGCCGCCGCCCACCGATGGCCCGAGATTGCGGAACTTGAGGTTGTTGAGCGAGTCCGCCGGTGCGGTCGCCGCGACGTCGGTCGCGGCCGGCGCGGCCGGCGAGCGGGCCTTGCTCTTTCCCCGGCCTTGCGGGGCAGCGGGAAGCGCAACGACGGTGATGATGATGAATGCGAATACGCTCGAAACACTGGCTTGACGGAGAGCCATGCGGCGCATCGGACGGACTCCTTCGGTGGGTCGCTTCATGAAGAGACGGACGGCCCCTGCAAAAAGAGGATACGACGAACACGCGGCGACTGTTGGACGGCGCGCGCTGATCTACGCGCGGGCTGGCGACGCGTCAAGCGTGTACAATTCTTCCAATGAAACCTGCGCGCGCCGTCGTTTTGCTCAACATGCTCGGTGTTGCGGGCATGCAACAGCTCACCGCTCAGGACCCCGGGCGTGCGCGCCAGACCGCCATCGTCACCGCCGCCGCCCGTCTCGCGCCTGCCGTGGTGAGCGTCAACGTGCTGCGGCGCGAGCAGCAGCAGGCACAGGACCCGTTCGACCTGTTCTTCATGCCGCGCGGGTCGCAGCAGGTGGTGGAGGGCTACGGATCGGGCTTCATCATCTCCTCTGACGGGGTCGTCATCACGAACCAGCACGTCACTCAGGGGGCGGAGCAGATCGTGGTCACCATGCGGGACGGCCGCGACTTTCCGGCCAAGGTCCTGGGGGAAGACCCGCAGACCGATATCGCCGTGCTCAAGCTCGACGCCCCGGGGGGCGGGGGGAGCCTCCCTACCGCTCCGCTCGGCAAGAGCACCGACCTGATGATCGGCGAGTGGGTGGTGGCCGTGGGGAACCCGTTCGCCTACCTGCTCGGCAACTCCGAGCCCACGGTCACCGCTGGCGTAGTCAGCGCGGTGGGCCGCAACCTGCTCCCGTCCGAGGGCCAGTCGGGGATCTACGTCGGCATGATCCAGACCGACGCCGCGATCAACCCCGGCAACTCGGGGGGCCCGCTCGCCAACGCGCTGGGCGAGGTAGTGGGCGTGAATAGCTCGATCTTCTCGAGCTCGGGCGGCTCGGAGGGGATCGGCTTCGCGATTCCGATCGAGCGGGCGTTACGGGTGGCGGACGAGTTGCGGCGGTTCGGTAAAGTCCGGCGCGCCTGGGTGGGGCTCGACGTCGCGGGCGCCGACGATCTGCGCGGCTGGAAGCGCGCCGGCGGCCTACGGGTGACGCAGGTGGCGGCGAGCGGGCCCGCGGGTCGGCTGGGGCTCGCCGCGGGCGACGTGCTGGTGAGCGCGGGGGGAGGGCACCGGCTGCGCACGTTCCTCGATTGGGAGGCCGTGCTGCTCGACACCGGCCCGGGCGACACCCTCACCGTGAGCTACCGGCACGAGGGACAGGCCCGTACCGCGCGCCTCGCGGTCCTCGATCTCCCCACCACTCTGGCGGAGAAGGTGTCGGTGCTCGGCGGCATGAAGGTGGTGACCGTGACGGCCGCGGTGCGCGCCGAGCGGGGCATCCAGAGCGATCACGGCGCGCTGATCTACGACATGCCCGGCGAGATGCAGCAGGCGACAGGGCTGCAATCGGGCGACGTGATCCTGCAGATCAATCGCGTGCGGGTGTCGAGCGCCGACGATCTGCGGCGGGGGTTCGCAGCCGCCGCGCGTGGCGGGGCCGCGACGGTGTGGTTCGAGCGGCAGGGTCGGCTGGGGCGGACGGCGTTCTACGTGAGTTGATTAGGGTCCCACGCCGAGGCGCGGGCCCGACACTGCACTGCGCTTCAAGCGCAGTGACTTCACTGGGCCCACTCTTCAGAGTGGGTACCCTCGGCTAGACGGCGATCTGCTGTGACGGTCTGGCGGTCCGTCGGACGGTGGGCCATCGTCCAGGCCACTGCACACCCACCCGGAGGCCGCCATGGCCGACACGATCCGCAGGGTCAGCTACTACTACACGACCATCCCCGACAAGCCTGGCGAAGGCACGCGTCTGCTCGAGGTGCTGCGCAACGCGGGCGCGAACCTGCTCGCGGTGCATGCGTTCCCCAGCGCGCGCAAGGCCCAGGTGGACTTCGTGGCCGCCGATGCGGGCGTGCTCGCGGCGGCGGCCAAGGGCGCGAAGATCAAACTGTCCAAACCGAAGACGGCATTTCTGATCGACGGCGACGACCGGGTGGGAGCGCTCGCGGGCACGCTCGCCCGTCTTTCTGCCGCGAAGATCAACGTGACCGCGGTGACGGGCGTGTGCGCGGGGATGGGCCGCTACGGCGCGATTCTCTGGGTCAAGCAGAAGGACGTGACGAAGGCCGCTTCCGCGCTCGGCGCGATGTAGTCAGCGGCTGCCGGCGCGCCCCAGCGCGTCGGGGCCGAACTTGCCGCGCACCTGGTCGATCACGCGCGCGATGGTGCGGTCGCGCGTCGTTTCCGGCCCCATGCAGGCGTCGGGCTCGAGCAGCGACAGCTGGCGCGCGGCGGCGCGCGGGCCGAGCTGCGACAGCGCGACGCCCAGGAGCCGGGCCGGCATGTGGCGCGCGGCGCGCAGCTTGGTGAGCAGCTGGCGCGCGACGGCGAACACCGCGCGGTCCGACTGGACCGGCTCCGCCAACGTGCGACTCGCCTGGCGGGTCGTGAAGTCAGCGTCGCGCAGCTTCACCGTCACCGTGCGCGCCGCCAGTCCCGCCTCGCGGATGTCGGCGCTGGCGCGGTCGGCGAGCGCGAGCAGCCTGCCCACCAGCTCGGCGTCGTCGTCCACGTCGGCGGGGAAGGTTTCGTCGCGGCTCACCGACTTGGCTTCGCGCTCCGGATCGACTCGCGAATCGTCCCGGCCGCGCACCCGATCGTACAGCCAGGCACCCTCGCGCTCGCCCAGCCACTCGATGAGCACCGCGCGGTCGTGCTGCACCACGTCGCGCACCGTGCGCAGGCCGAAGCGCGCCAGGCGCTCCTGAGACTTGGGGCCGACGAACGGAAGATCGGCGAGCGCGAAGCGCTCGAGGAACGCGGCCTCGCCGCCCGGGTCGACCACGCACACACCGTCGGACGGCGCGTCGGGCCGCGGCTTGGCCACGCCCGCCGCGAGCTTCGCGACGAGTTTGGACGTCCCGCCCCCGATCGACAGCGACAGCGTCGTCTCGGCGAGCACGGCCGCGCGAATCCGCCGCGCCGTTGCCGCCAGGTGCTCGCCCTCGTACAGCCGCTCGGTGCCGGAGAGGTCGAGGTAGAACTCGTCGCTCGAGGCTCGCTCCACCACCGGCGTGAAGCGCCGCAGCACCGCGCCGATCTCGTTTCCCGTGTCGGCGCACGCCTCCCACGGGACCGGGACGACCCGCGCGCCAGGGCAGAGCCGCAGCGCGCGCGCCATCGGCATCGCGGAGCGTACGCCGTAGGCGCGCGCCTCATACGAGGCTGATGTTACGACGCCGCGCCGCTCCGCCGACCCACCCACAATCAACAGCTTCGCCCGGCCGGCTCCCTCGGGGTCCACCAGCCGCGCCACCGCCACGTAGAATGCATCGGCGTCAGCCAGCAGCACTCGACGGGCGGGGGCGGTCACGGGCGAGACGGAGGAGCCGTACTACGCGTTCTCAAGATTTCCTGCACGACCTGCCGCCGCTCGGCTAGGTCGAGCAGTGTCATCTGAAAGACCAGGTCGCTCGTGCCGTTGGGGGCGCCGTCGTAGCGTCCCTCGGCGGCCACCGGCCCGATCTCATGCTTGCCGCCGCGTACCAGCCGCAACTCGTCCACACCCAGCAGCGGGTAGCGGACGATGCGGGTCTCTCGCCGGAACACGATCGTGTCGTGCTGCAGCCGCTCGAGCCGCAAGTTCCAGACGATCGTGCCGTCCTTGAGCGTGATCTGCCAGACGGCGCTCGTGTCCTGCGACGCGCCCAGCAGCACTGCGCTGGCGAACAGCAACGCCATCATCGCCGCTCTCCCTTGCCTCCTCCTCCCGCTCCCCCTCCCCCGCCGCCGCCCTCTCCCTTCGCGGCCTCTGCCGCCTGCTTGCGCCGTTTCTTGCGACGGCGGTTGCCGTAGGTGCCGCGGTAGATCTTGCCCCGTTTGGTGCGGATGTCTCCCTTACCCATGACTTGTCAGTCCTCCCAGCTTGAGCAGGCGTTTGAACTGGTCCGCCGACGCCGGCATCACCGAGAGCCGGCCGATGCGCACCAGTGCCAGGTCGGCGAACGTGCGATCCTTCTTAATCTCGGCGAGCGGCACGGGACGCGGGAGTCTCCCACCGGCTTTCAGGTCCACCACCGCGAGTTTGGGGTCTTTCTGCTTGGGATCGGGGTAGGCCGCGCGGGTCACTTCCGCCACGCCCACCACGGCCTTCTCGTCTCCAGTGTGGTACACCAGCACCTGATCGCCCGGCTGCATCGCGCGCAAGTGCTTCAAGGCGAGGTTGTTCTTCACGCCGTCCCACACCGCCGTCTTCTGGCGGGCGAGGTCGTCGAAGCTGTAGGTGGAGGGCTCGGTCTTGACGATCCAAAAGCTCATAAGAGGTCGGTAGAGGTCGGGAGAAGTCGGTAGAGGTCGGTAGAGGTTACTTCAGCGCGGTCGTCCAGTCTACAATCGTTCGGGTGAGCTCCCCCATCACTTCACTGTCGCTGCGACCGGTCTTCTTCAACACTTTGAACGAGTGATCCCCGCCCTCGACCACGTGTAGTGTCGCCTGCGGGCCGAGCCGCTGCAACACCGGCCGCAATAGGTTCAGGTCCGCGAAGTCATCGCGGTCGCCCTGCAGGAACAGCATGGGAATCTGCACGCGCGAGAGGTGCTCCGCGCGCTTGTCGTCCCGCTTCCCTGGAGGATGCAGCGGGAAGCCGAGGAACACGAGGCCGCGCACGCTCGGCAGCGGCTCGTCCGCTTGGGCGGTCGACGTCATGCGCCCGCCGAACGACTTCCCCCCGGCGACGAGCGGCAGCCCAGGTGCCACTCGAGCCGCCTCCGCCACTGCGGCGCGCACGGTGGCTGTTGCCACCGCAGGAGGATCGGGGCGACTGGAACGTCGCTCCATGTAGGGAAACTGATAGCGCAGCGTGGCGACGCCCTGCTCCGCCAGCCGCTGCGAGATCGTTTCGAGAAACGGATGCCGCATGCCGGCGCCGGCGCCGTGGGCGAGCACATACAGCGCCCGGGCGCTATCGGGCCGCACGAACAAGCCGGACACCTTTCCAACTCCCTCGACGACGAGGAACGTGGTCTCCCCAGTGATTCCCACTCTAAAGAGTGGGCCCGGTTAGGCACTGCGCTTGAAGCGCAGTGCCGTCTCGGGCCCACGCCTCCGGCGTGGGAATGAGACCGAGAGGCAGCTCAGCCGAGGCGATCATTGAGCTGCTCGAGGGCGTGCACCAGGTCGGGCTTCAGGTCGAGCACGGGGCGCAGCGGATCGTCGCCCAGCTTCTTCATCCGCGCGGGGGCGTTCGCCAACGTGAACTTCCTGATGTCGAGCTTGGGCGTGACCTCGCTCCACTTGAGCGGCATCGACACCGGGCCACCGGGCAGCGGGCGGGCGCTGAACGGCGCCACCAGCAGTCGGCCGTGGCCATTCTGGACGTAATCGAGATATACCTTGGCCCCGCGCTTCTCCACTTGCCGTGTGATCGTGGCGATCTCCGACAGCTCGACGGCGATCACACGCGCCAGCAGCCCGCCCAGGGTGCGCGCCTGCTCGTAGGTGCACTGCCGGCCGAGCGGCAGCAGCACATGCAGTCCCGTGGACCCGCTGGTCTTGATGAAGCACGGCAGCTCGAGATCGTCGCACAGCGCTTTAGTGGCCTTGGCGATCGTCACCACGTGCTCGAATGGCGCTTCTTTGGGATCGAGGTCGAGTATGCACCAGTCGGGCTGCTCGAGCGACGCGATCCGGCTGCCCCACACGTGCAGCGGGATCGACGCCATGTTCGCGATGTAGAGGAGCGACTCGACGTTGTCGCCCACGAAGTAGCTGATCTCACGCTGCGTGTCCTCGCTCCAGATGCGCTCCAGCCGGAGCCACTCCGGCACGAAGCTGGGCGCGTCTTTCTGGAAGAACGACTTGCCGGTGATGCCGTCTGGGAAGCGCGTGAGCACCACGGGCCGATCCTTGAGGTACGGCAGCAGCCAGGGCGAGATGGCGCGGTAGTACTCGATCAGGTCTCCTTTGGTGTAGCCCTCGTCGGGCCAGAACACTTTCTCCAGATTGGAGAATTTCACCTCTCTCGGGAGCGGGGAGCCGGGAGCGGTACCTTGCGATGGCACCTCAAGGTCCCGCTCCCCGCTCCCCGCTCCCTTCTTGGCGATCTCCGACACCGGTTTGTCGTCCCGGAACCGCACGAACACCGGTTGCCTCAGCAGTCCCTCATCCGTCCATTCTTTGTATCGCACCTCGACCACGCGGGTCGGCTCGACCCACGTGTGTCCGTCATCCTGCGGGACGGGGCCGGTGAACGCGGGCTTCGATCGCACACTGCCCTCCAGCTCGGCGCTCACCTCCTTGAGCTCCTGCTCCGTGAAGCCGCTCCCAGCGCGCCCGGCGTACACGAGTTTGCCGTCTGCGTACGCGCCCAGGTCGAGCGCGCCGAACCCGGAGCGCGAGCCCTTCGGCCGGGTGAACCCGACGACGACGAAGTCGTCGGTACGGTCGGCGCGGATCTTCAGCCAGTTGGGGGAGCGGCCGGGACGGTACGGCGAGTCGGCCTTTTTCGCGACGATCCCTTCGAGGCCGAGCTTCACGACCTGCTCGTACAGCGATTCCCCGTCCTTCGCGAAGTGCTCGAGGTACTTGATGGGACCCACGAGCGGCACGATCTGCTCGAGCAGCTTTTTGCGACGCTCGAGCGGCAACGGGCGCACGTCGTATCCCTCGAACGCGACCAGGTCGAACGCATACAGCAGGCCGGGCGACTCGACCGCGGCGCGTCGCGCGTCACGGCCGCCCCCGCGGGCACGGTTCTGCAGCCGCTGAAAGCTGGGTCGCCCCGCCTCGTCGGGAACCACGAGCTCACAGTCGAGGATGAACCCCTCGAACGGCAGCGCGCGCAGCGCACGCGAGAGCTCCGGGAATCCGGCGGCGATGTCGTGCCCGTTGCGGGTGATCAGCCGGGCCTCGTCGTCTTCCCGCCCGGCCCGCACCCGGTAGCCGTCGAGCTTCAGCTCGAACAGCCAGCCGGCCTTGGAGAATGGCTGCTCGCGCGTTTCCGCGAGCATCGGCTCGGCCTGCGCCAGCGTCACGGCGCGCCGCGGCGCCTTGAGGCGTTGCAGCTCCTTGACCACCGGGCCCGCGCGATCCTTGCCGGCCTTGAGCTCCTCCACCGTGAGGCCGGAGAGGACGGACTCCGCGGGCAGCGCGCCGTCGTTCACCGCGTACGCGTCCTTCTCTTTGATGAGCAGCCACTCCTTCTCGCCCTTCTTCAGCTTCACGAGCGTCCACTTGCCCTTGAGCTTGTAGCCGCGCAGCTCGAACAGCAGCTTGCCCTTTTCGAGTCCCTCCTGCGGATCCTCGAGCGGCACCCAGCGGCCCCGGTCCCACACGATCACGGCGCCGGCGCCGTAGTTCCCGTCGGGGATGACTCCCTCGAAGTCGCCGTACTCGAGGGGATGGTCCTCGACATGGACGGCGAGGCGTTTGTCGGCGCGGTTGGGCGACGGGCCCTTGGGGACGGCCCAGGAGACGAGCACCCCGTTCATCTCCAGCCGCAGGTCCCAGTGCAGCCGCCGGGCGGCGTGCATATGCACCACGAACAGCCCCCCCGCCGCCGGCGGGGTCGCCGCCGGCGGACGCGCGCCCGGCTCCGGCGTCCGGTCCAGAGACCGCTTTGCGCGGTAACTACTTAGGGGGTCAGGGGCCTTCCGCTTTACGCCCATGGGAGTGAAATCTTATCATTGGTCCCTCACGAGCGCACACGAGACCTTATGAGCGCACATTCCATCGGATCGGCCACTCTGTCGTTCGGGCTGGTGTCGGTCCCGATCAAGCTGTTTTCCACCGGCGAATCGTCGGCGGCGATCTCGTTCAACTGGCTCCACAAGAAGGATGGCTCGCGTCTGAAACAGCAGTACGTCTGCGCCAAGGACGGCGAGAAGGTGGAGAAGGACGAGATGGTGAAGGGCTACGAGTTCACCAAGGGGCAGTACGTGATCTTCGCCCCCGAGGAGCTCAAGGCCCTGGAGGAGAAGGCCAACAACGCGATCGAGGTGCAGGAATTCGTTCCCGCCAAACAAGTCGATCGCGTGTACGTCGAGAAGTCGTACTTCCTGGGACCCGACAAGGGCGGTGAGCGGGCGTACCGGCTGCTCGCCGAAGCGCTGAAGCAGACGGGCCGGGTGGCAGTGGGCCAGTACGCGGCGCGCGGTAAGCAGTACGTCGTGTCGGTGCGCCCCGAGGACAACGGCCTGGTGATGGAGCAGCTGCGCTACGCCAACGAGGTGCGGCGCATCGACGAAGTGCCGATCCCCAAGGTGGACGTGAAGAAGCCGGAGCTGCAGCTCGCGGTGCAGCTGGTGGAGCAGGCGTCGTCCGAGGCCTTCAAGCCCGAGAATTACGAGGACAACGTGCGCAAGCGCGTGCTCGAGCAGATTCAGCGCAAGGTGGAGGGCAAGGAGATCACCGAGGAGCCGGCCGAGGCGCCGAAGACACAGATCATCGATCTGATGGAAGCGCTGAAGGCGAGCCTCAAGGGCAAATCGGGGGGGGGCGCGGGCGATCGCAAGCCAGCCAAGCGCGTGGAAAAGAAGGCGGGATCGAAACCCACCGCCGCGCCGGTGGCCAAGCGGAAAGTGGGAGGTGCACGAGGCTAGCCGGGTGGCATGAAGGGATACTCCTCCCGGGACGTCGCGAGACTGCTGGGGTTGACCGTCGCGCAGGTGCGAGGCTTCGCGCGCGACGGTTTTTTGTCGCCCGCTCCCGGCCGGAGGGGGAGGGGGGGCCGCCGGCGCGCGTTGCAATTTTCCTTCCAGGATCTGGTCATCCTCCGCACCGCCAAGGCACTGGTGGCGGCGCGCATCCCCTCGCGCCGCATCCGCCGCGCGTTGCGGCGGCTGCGCCAGCAGCTGCCGCGCGGCCGCTCGCTCGCGGAGCTGCGCATCGTCGCCGAGGGCGACCGCATCGTGGTGAGCGACGGCACCACAGCGTGGAACCCCGAGTCCGAGCAGACGCATCTGGACTTCGCGGTGTCCGACCTGGCGGTGCGCGCCGCGCCGATCGCCCGCCGCACCGCGCAGGCGGCGCGCGCCGCCGAAGGTGAGCTCGACGCCGAGGACTGGTACGAGCTGGGGCTCGAGCTCGAGGCGGTCGAGCCCGGCGAGGCGCGCGACGCGTACCGCCGGGCGCTCGAGCTCGACGCCCATCACGCGGACGCGCACGTGAACCTGGGCCGGCTGTTGCACGAGGAGGGCCTGGCGGAGGAGGCCGAGCGGCACTACCGGCTGGCGCTGCGGGAGGACCCTGAGCACGCCACCGCGGCGTTCGACCTGGGGATCGCGCTCGAGGACCTAGACCGCCCCGGCGACGCCATCGAGGCGTACCGCGCGGCGCTCGTGGCCGACCCCCGGCTCGCCGACGCCCACTATAACCTCGGCTGGTTGTATGATAGTGTCGGCAAACGTGCCGCCGCGTTGCGGCATTTGGGGATCTACAAGCGACTCACCGACCCTCACTGAAGTGAGGCACCATGGTTCGCGCGCGCACCCCTAAGATTCTGGTCATCGACGACGACAAAACGTTCACCTCGATGGCCACGGCGCTGCTCCAGAGTGCGGGCTACAAGACCGTGGTGGCGTTCGACGCGATGCAGGGATTCATGTTCGCGCAGCGTGAGGACCCGGCGCTCATCGTGCTCGACTTGAGCATGCCAGCTGGAAACGGGATGCAGGTGCTGCAAAAAGTGCGGCACGCATCAAAGACGCAGAGCGTCCCCGTGATCATCGTGACGGGCACTGGCGGTCCCGGCGTCGAAGCGGACGCCAAGGCGAAGGGTGCCGCCGCGGTGTTACGGAAGCCGGTCGACTCGAAGGCCTTCGTCGAGCTGGTGAAAGGGGTGCTGGAGGCCAAGGACAACTAGCGTCGGCCGAGCAGCCCGGCGAACTGTTGCGCCAGCTCGGGCCCGATCCCCGATTCCTCGTGCTTGAAGAAGATGAACGCGTCCTGCCAGCTCTTCCCCAGTTCAGTGACGGTCTTGGCCCACTGCTCGAGGTCCGTTTTCTCATACCCTTCATCGCGCAACCGCATGTAGCCGAAGTCGGCGGTGGCGACGAGGGGGGTATGCTTTTCCTCCGTGTCCGCGACGCACAGCGCCGCGTTCCCCACGCGCAGCGCCTGGTACACGTCGTCGGTGAACCACGACTCGTGGCGAAACTCCCAGGCGCACCGCAGGTCGGCGGGGAACTGCGTGAGGAGGTCGTTCAGCCGACTCACATCCTTTTTGAAGTTGGGCGGCAGCTGAAAGAGAATAGGTCCGAGCTTGGGGCCGAGGGTGCGCGCCGTCTCGAGGAAATAGCGCAGCGGGTCGTCCACATCTCGAAGCCGGGCGAAGTGGGTGATGCGCTGGGGCGCCTTGAGGACAAACACAAACTCTGCGGGGGTCGCCGCGTGCCAGCCGGCCACGATCTTGGCGTTCGGCATCCGGTAGAACGTGTAGTTGATCTCGACGGTCCCGAGTCGCTGGGCATAGTACTCGAGCATTTTTGCTTCGGGGAACTTCGCGGGATAGAAGCTGCCCTTCCATTCGGGGAAGTTGTACCCGGACGTGCCGACGCGGACGTTCATGGCCCCCCCCTCCCCACCCACACCGTCTTCACGTTCACGAACTCCCGCAACCCGAATTGCGACAGCTCGCGGCCGTACCCCGATCGTTTGATCCCGCCGAACGGCAGCCGCGGATCGGACTTGACGAGGCCGTTCACGAACACGCTGCCCGCCTCGACGTCACGCGCGACCCGCTCGCCGCGAGCGAGATCTGTCGTCCACACGGAGGCACCCAGTCCATACCGGGACGCATTCGCGATGCGGATCGCGTCGGCTTCGTCGCGCGCGCGGATCACCGCCGCCACGGGCCCGAACGTCTCCTCGTCGAAGGCGGGCATGCCGGGCTGCACGGCAACGAGGATGGTCGGTGGATAGAAGGCGCCCCGACCTTCCGGCAGATCTCCCCCCAACACGAGCCGCGCACCGCGTTGCAGCGATTGCTGCACCTGGCGGTGCAGGTTGGCGCGGAGATCGAGCCGGGCCTGCGGGCCGATCTGGGTGGCGGGGACGAGTGGGTCGCCCACGCGATATCCCTGCATCGCGCTCTTGAAGAGATCGAGAAACCGGTCGTCTACCCCCTCGACCACGATGAATCGCTTTGCGGCGATGCAGCTCTGGCCGCTGTTCTGCAGCCGCGCCTCCGCTGCGACAGTCGCGGCCCGGGACAAATCCGCGTCGTCGAGCACGATGAACGGATCGCTCCCACCCAGCTCGAGCACGGTCTTCTTCAAGTGGTGGCCGGCCTGCTCTGCGACGACACTTCCCGCTCGATCAGAGCCGGTGAGCGTGACCGCCCGCACCCGCGGGTCCGCGATCACGCGACCCGCCGCTTCGTTCTGCAGCAGCACCGATCGAAACAGGCCGTCGGGGAGCCCCGCGTCCTTCCACAGGCGCTCGATCTCGAGCGCGCAGCGCGGCACGTTGGGCGCGTGCTTGAGCACGCACGCGTTCCCCGCCGCAAGCGCCGGCACCGCGAAGCGGAACACCTGCCAGAACGGGAAATTCCAGGGCATGATCGCCAGCACGACGCCGATCGCGTCGAACCGGACATAGCTCCGCGCCGCGTCGGTCTGCCGCGGCACCTCCGCCAGCATGACCGCCGCCTGCTCGGCATAGTAGTCGCACGCCCAGGCGCACTTTTCGGCCTCGCCCGCTCCCTGCGCGAGCGGCTTCCCCATCTCGAGCGCCATGACTCGCGCGTAGCTGTCCTTGCGCTCGCGCAGCAGCCGCGCCGCCGCGCGCAATCGTTCCGTGCGCTCGGCGATCGGACGGCGCGACCAGTCGCGCCACGCCGCGTCCGCGCGCTCGAGGATGCGATCGACCTCGGCGGACGATGTCTCCTCGAAACGCTCCAGCAGCTCCCCGGTCGCGGGGTTGATCGATTCCAGGCTCATGGCTCCCTGGTGATCCTCGTCACGCGGGGCGTCGTGTCATCCCGCCGCGGGTTGCCCGAGCGTGCGCTGTGTTGCGGCTGGCGCCGCGTTCGGCACCCACTCCTTATCCATATAGCATCTTAGCAGTTGACTCGCATCCCCGGCCCGGGCACGCCCCTTGCGACTTGAAACACGCGCTGCCGCCACCGGCGGCACATGGAGGAGTGCTCGATGCCGCGCGCCTGGATGCCCGGAGAACCGGAAGACGACGAGCTGGAACGGCTGCTCGCTACGGATAGCGACGGCTGGCGCGGCGACGTGCTTCCGGCCGACGAGCCGTGGGCCGACGCCGCCGCGGACGACGCGTGGCGGGGAGTCGAGCATCTCGCGGACTGGCCCGAGGCGTCCGCGGGCCCGGAATACTGGATGTACAAGCGAGCGCTGGGACCCGACGACGAGAGTTGAACGGCCCAACATGGATTGGCATGTTGTAGAGTTGACAACATCCACCCATCCAGGAGGAAGCATGCGTCCCACCGTCGCTCGCTGGACCGCCGCCGCCGCGCTCACCGCCCTCTGCACGCTGCCGCTCAGCGCCGCACCGTCGCCGGGTCACGCGCGGCCGGCGCCCTCCGCGGCGACCGCTGAGCCCCATCCCCAGATCAACGCCGCGATTCGCGCGCTGGTGCGTGCGCGGGAGCACCTCAAGAACGCGGCGCACGACTTTGGCGGGCACCGCGTGGCCGCCATCGGCGCGATCGACGCCGCGCTGGTACAACTCAAGCTCGCCCTGGACTACGATAAAGACTAGTTGATCCACCGCTTGCGACCCGGGGGCGAGCGCGATAAGCTGGCTGCCGCTCGCTCCCGGAGTCGGTCATGTCGCGTCCCGCCATACCCGGTTTTCTCCCGTACATCATCGCCGCGGCCCTCGGTGCCGCGCCGCTGCACGCGCAACGCGGCCGGCGCGCGCCGGTACGCGCCGACTCGACGCGCCCAGCGCTGGAGGCGAGCGACCCCGCGCTGCGTGCCTTGCACTGGCGCCTGGTGGGACCGTTCCGCGGCGGGCGCGCGGTAGCGGTGGCCGGCGATCCCACCCGACCGCTGGTCTTCTACTTCGGCGCTGTGGACGGGGGCGTGTGGAAGACGACCAACGGCGGTGAATCCTGGAGTAATCTCACCGATGGGCACTCCGACATCGCATCGGTCGGCGCGATCGCCGTGGCGCCCTCGGACCCCAACGTGATCTATGTCGGAGCGGGCGAAGCCGATTGGCGTGAGGACCTGACGCACGGCGACGGCATGTGGCGCTCGACGGACGGCGGGACGACGTGGCGGCATCTGGGCCTCGAGGACACGCGCCACATCGCGGCGGTGCGGGTCGATCCCGGCAACCCCGACATCGTGTACGTCGCGGCGATGGGCCACGCCTTCGGACCCAATCCCATGAGGGGCGTGTTCCGCTCGACCGACGGCGGGCGCTCCTGGACCAAGGTGCTGTTCGTCGACGATTCGACCGGCGCGATCGACCTGGCGCTCGACCCCACGAACTCGCGCGTGCTGTACGCCGCCCTGTGGAAGAGCCAGCGCTTTCCCTGGGGCTTCTCCGCGGGCGGTGGGAAGAGCGGCCTCTGGAAGAGCAGCGACGCGGGCGACACCTGGACCGACATCACCGCCAGCCGCGGGCTGCCGACCCGCCCCCTCGGCCGCATCGGCGTCACCGTGTCGCCCGCCAACCCGTCGCGCCTCTGGGCCAGCGTCGAGGCGCGCGACTCGGCCGGCGGCATTTTCCGCTCGGACGACGCCGGCGCGAGCTGGGAGCGCGTCAACGCCGAGCAGAAGTTCATGATCCGCCCGTGGTACTTCTCGTTCGTCGCGGCGGACCCAAGCGATGAGAATACCGTCTACGTGTTGAACCTCGGCACGTGGCGCTCGGTGGACGGCGGCAAGACGTTCTCCCGCATTCGCGTCCCGCACGGCGATTGTCACATCCTATGGATCGACCCCAAGGACTCCCGGCGCATGATCGAGGGCAACGACGGCGGCGCCACGATCTCGTTCGACGGGGGCGTGAGCTGGTCCACGATCTACAACCAGCCCACGGCACAGTTCTACCACATCGCGACCGACGATCGGTTCCCCTATCGGCTGTACGGGGCGCAGCAGGACAACAGCACCGTGTCGATCGCCAGCCGCTCCGACGACGGAGCCGTCACCCTGCGCGACTGGTATCCCGTCGGCGGCGGCGAGTCGGGCTACGTCGTGCCTCAGCCCGGAGACGCCAGCGTCGTGTACGCCGGGACCTACATGGGGACGCTCACCCGCTACGACCATCGCACCCGGCAGGCGCGCGACGTGTCGGTGTGGCTCAACAACTACGACGGCTACGCCGCGGCGGACGTGCCCTACCGCTTCCAGTGGACCTTCCCGATCGTCTTCTCCCCGCACGACCGCAACACGCTGTACGTGACGGCGCAGCGCGTCTTCAAGACGACGGACGGCGGCACCAGCTGGCAGGCGATCAGTCCCGACCTGACCGTGCACGACCCGAAGACGCTCGGCCCGGTGGGCGGGCCGATCACGCGCGACATGACGGGCACCGAATGGTACGCCACCGTGTTCACATTCGCCGAGTCGCCGGTGCAGGCGGGCGTGCTGTGGGCGGGCTCGGACGATGGACTGGTCCACGTCTCGAAAGACGGCGGCGCCACCTGGGCCGACGTCACGCCAAAGGGCTTGGGCGCCTTCACCCGCATGAGCATCCTCGAGCCGTCGCATTTCGACGCCGGGGTCGCATACCTCGCTGCGAACCGCTACCAGCAGGACGACTTCGCGCCCTATCTCTTCAAGACGTCGGACTACGGCCGCAGCTGGACCACGATCGTCGCCGGGATTCCCGACGCGGCGTACGCGCGCTCGATCCGGGAAGATCCCGTGCGGCGCGGCCTGCTGTACGCCGGCACCGAGACGGGCATCTACTGGTCCGGGGACGACGGTGCGCGCTGGCAGCCTCTGCAGCTCAACCTGCCGCGCACGTCGGTGCGCGACATCGCGGTGCACGGCAACGACCTGATCGTGGCCACACACGGCCGCGCGTTCTGGGTGCTCGACGACATCTCCCCGCTGCGCCAGCTCGGCCCAGGCGTACGCGACGAGAGCGTGCATCTGTTCGCGCCCGATTCGGCGGTGCGGTTTCTCGGGGGCCGCAGCGACCGGCCCACTCCGTCAGCGGGGGAGAATCCCTTCCCGGGCGCTGCGATCACGTACTGGCTCAAGCAGCGCCCCGCCGGGACGGCGACGCTCAGCCTGCTCGACAGCGCGGGCACCCTGATCCGGACGTTCACCGGGAAGGCGGACTCGGTCGCGCGGGACGACAGCGCCACCTACGCGCCCAGCGACTCGGCCCTGCCCCTGCGCGCCGGGACAAATCGCTTCGTCTGGAACCTGCGTACGCCCGACGCGAAGAAGGCCAAGGATGTCGTCATCGACGAGGGGATGGTCGAGGGACCCGTCGTCCCGCCCGGCCGCTACGCCGCCAAGCTCACCATCGGCGGGCAGAGCTACACCCAGCCGTTCGTCGTGGTGAACGACTCCCGCGTCACCACTCCCCGAGCCGACCTCTTGGCCCAATTCGTGCTGGCACTCCAGATTCACGATCGGATCGACACCCTCGTCGCGGCGGTCGAGCGCCTGGAGCGGGCAGAGTCGCAGCTCGCGAGCTGGACCGAATGGACCAAGAGCCACTCCGAGGCGGGGCGCATCAAGTCCCAGGCCGACTCGCTGAAGACCAAGCTCGAGGCCCTGCGTGGCCGGCTGAGTGAGCCGCACGCGCACGCCGACGAGTCGACGCTGCACTGGCCGATCCAGATCTACAATCAGCTGCTGTCGCTCAACGCCATGGTGCAGAGCGCCGATGCCGCTCCCACTAAACAGGAGCGCGACGTGTTCGCCGAGCTTTCGTCACGGCTCGATCGTGAGCTGGCGGGGTGGCGGGCCATCGAGACGGGCGACCTCGCGGCGTTCAACCGGCTGATCCGCGAGCTGAACCTGCCGGCAGTGGGCGCGGGCAGCGGCAACCGCTGAGGCACGAGGACGGTCCATGACGCTACTGGCGGCCATCCTGGCGACGACGCTGCTCGCAGGAGGAGATACTCTCTCCGGCCGCGTCGTGGACTCGGGCGGCAGCGCCGTCGCGGGCGCGACCGTCGTAGTCGCCGAGCTCCATCGCGTGGCGGTGACCCAGACCGATGGCGGCTTCCGCTTCGCCGACCTCCCCGCGGGACGCTACACCATCGCCGTGCGCAGGCTCGGCTTCACGCCTGAGGCGCGCAACGTCATCGTGCGGGGACCGACCACGCTGACGCTCACACTCGAGCGCAAGTCCATCTGGGTGGAGCCAATCACCGTGACGGCGACGCGAGCGCCGCTGGATGCGGGTTCCTCCGCGCTGCCTACCGAAGCGCTCTCCGAAGATCGCCTGCGACGCGACCAGAGCGTGTCGCTCGCCCACGCCTTGGCGGATCTTCCGGGGATCAACGCGCTCACGACGGGACAACAGATCGGCAAACCAATCATTAGGGGGCTCACGGGCCCGCGGGTGCTCGTGCTGGAGGACGGCAGCCGGTTGGAGGATTACTCGTGGAGCGATGAGGACGGTCCCTCCGTCGATGCCCGCCTGGCGCAGCGCGTGGAGGTGATCCGCGGGCCGGCGAGCGTCCTGTACGGGTCGGACGCCCTGGGCGGCGTCGTGAACGTGATCCCGCAGGAGCTGCCCGACGCGAACGGCGGGCCCAACCTGATGCGCAGCGGATTCGAGATCTCGGGCTCCTCCAACAACGCTGAGCTCGAAGGCGCCGCGCGGGCGGAAGGCGCGAGCGGCGGCTGGGGCTGGCGCCTGTTCGGGATCGGGCGGTTCGCCAGGAGTCTCCACACGCCGGCCGGTGAGCTCGACAACACGGGATTCACCGCTGCCTCG
>CBFHAJ010000050.1:0-22393 GCA_965653495.1 uncultured bacterium
GCATCAAACTGGTCGAGCTGGGACGCATCCTGGACGACCAGCGCCAGCACGCCCTGCGCACGCTACGGGACGCGGAGGCGGCGCAGCGGGACTTCCGGGTGAGGAGCGCCGGCGTGCTGCGCCAGAGCGCGCCGCCCGTGTCCGCCACGCTGCGCGCGGGCGGTGACCCTGCGTTCGACCGCTCATTCGACACGAAGCTCGCGCTCGACTCGGTGCAACGGGATCGCCAGGCGCTCGAGCGAGCGCTGGCGCAGATGAGCGACTCCGGGGCACCCGTGGAGGCCCTGCAGGCCATCGGCGCGGTGCAGAAGTCGACCGACTTGTACCTGGCGTTGACGGAGCTGACGCAGAAGCAGGCGACGCTGCGGGCGTTGCGCTATCGCTACACCGACCAGAGCGACCCGGTGCAGCGGGTCCGCACCGAGGTGGAGACGCTCGAGCGGACCACCGTCCCGACGCTGGCGCGGGGGCTCGACGCGGACCTCGCGGCCCGGGAGCAGCAGCTGGGGCAGCGGGCCGACGCGGCGTTCGGCTATCTGCGCGACCTGCCGCCGCTCGCGCTCGAGGAAGCACGCTTGCAGCGCGACGTCACGATCGCCGAGCAGCTGTTCACCACCGTACAGCAGAGCTACAACCAGACGCAGCTCGCCGCGGTGAGCTCGCTCCCGGACGTCCGCATCCTCGATCGCGCGCCGGTCCCCGAGCGGCCCGACCGCAACCTCACGCCGCTGCTGGGGTGTGCATCCTTCGTGCTCAGCTTCGGCCTGGCCGTATTCAGCGTCGTGATGATGGACGGACTGAATCGCAAGGTGCGCTACCCGGAGCACGTGACGCGGCACATGCGGCTCTCGATCCTGGGCGCCGTGCCGCGGTTCGACTGGCGTCACCTGGGCAACGGCAAGAGCGCCGAGGCAGCCGCCCCCATCGTCGAGGCGCTGCGCGGCTTACGGCTCCGGCTCAGCCATGCGGGCGGCGCGGGCCCCCTGCTGGTGACCGTGACGAGCCCCGGGGTGGGGGAGGGGAAGTCGTTCCTGAGCTGTAACCTCGCGCTCGCGTTCGCCGACGCGGGGTTCCGCACGTTACTGATCGACGGCGACGTGCGGCGGGGCGCGCAGCACCGCATGCTGGGGCTGCATCGCGAGCCCGGCCTGGTGGACTTCCTCGCCGGCGACCTCCCGCTCGAGACGGTGCTGCAGCAGACCCGGCATACCGGCCTCTCCTTTATCGGGTGCGGAGCCCGGCGCCCCAGCGCCCCGGAGCTGCTCAGCTCCGACGTCATGAGCGACCTGATGGATCGGGTCCGCGCCGAGTGCGGCGTCGTGCTGGTCGACAGCCCGCCCCTCGCCGTGGGCGTGGATCCCTACGTCCTGGCCACGCGCACCGGCAACGTGCTGATCGTGCTGCGCGCGGGAGTGTCCGATCTCGAGATGGCGGGGGCGAAGCTCGACGTGCTCGACACGCTGCCGGTGCGCGTGCTGGGCGCAGTGCTGAACGATGTGCGCCCCTACGGCGCCTATCGCTATTACACCTACGACGCGGCCGCGTATGCCCAGGGGAACGGCGACGCCGCGCGCCGCAGCTCCGGGTCGAGAGGCGTGCTATGGGGGCGCTCATGAGCGAACGGGTGAATATCTGGGAGCGGGGCGTGACCGTCGCTGTCTGCGTGCTGCTCGCGCTGGCGCCACCGGCCGCCGCGCAAGAGGGCGACGCGCCACCGCCACCGGATACGCCGCCCGTGGCATCCGGGCCCCAATCGGTGGGACATCCTTTGGCGTCACGCGCCGCGCTGCAAGACACCACGCGGCGCATCGCCGCCGCGGGCGACACGCTGCGTGCCGCGGCGATCCGGAGCCGGCTCGAGGAAGGGGACTTCAAGCCCGGCGAGCGGGTCTGGATGCGGGTCGACAGCGAACCGGCCTTGAGCGACACCTTCACGGTGACTCCCGACCGTGCACTGGCACTGCCGCCCCCCGTCAATCACGAGATTTCTCTCAAGGGCGTGCTGCGCTCCGAGCTGCGGACGTATCTGGCGCAACAGCTGTCCCAATACCTGCGAGCACCCGCCCTGCGCGCCCGCGCACTGGTGCGCCTGTCGGTGCAGGGGGGGGTCGTGCGCCCGGGCTACTATGCGGTGCCGGTCGACGGAGTCCTCTCGGACGCCCTGATGGCTGCTGGTGGGACGCTGCCGACTGCGAAGCCCGCCAAGATGCGGCTCGAGCGGGCCGGCCAGCGCCTGCTCGGCGGCAACGACCTCGCGCAGGCGATCGCCCAGGGGCGAACGCTCGACGATCTGAGCCTGCAGGATGGCGATCAACTCGTCGTGCCCAAGGAGGGTCCCGGCGTGGGCGACAATCTGCGCTTCCTGTGGGTAATCGTGAGCGTCACCGGGGGGATCATCGGCCTTACCAAAGTGATTCACTGACCGTCCCGCAATAAAGCAGCCCCTATCGGCACTCGTTGGGTGTCACTCCTCACGGGCGAGGCTGTTAGCTTGCACCCGTGAAGAGCGGGCTGCGCAGCGATCCAGCGGAGTGGAAGGATGAGCGCCAGCGGCGCGGGCTCGCCGGCGAGGAGCAGGCGATCCGCTACCTGCTATCGCGTGGCTGGCATATCGTGGCGCATCGCTTCCGAGTCGGCCACACCGAGATCGACCTGGTCGTGCGTCAGGGTGACCTGGTCGGCTTCGTGGAAGTGAAGACCCGGCGCGGCGCCGCCTTCGGGAGCCCGCTCGAGGCGGTCACCGGCGCCAAGCGGCGGGAGCTCGTCAAGGCTGCCCGCGTGTGGATCGACCGGTTCGGCAAGCCGTCCGACGTGTACCGCTTCGACTGCATCGCAATCGTCGACAACCGGCTGGAGCACGTGGCGGACGCGTTCCGCCCCGGGTGGCGCTGACCCAGCCTTCGGTATATATTCGGGCATCAACAGGAGGCTCTCAACCCATGTCGAGGACACCCATGGCGGCGGAAAGCGAAGCTCCCCGGCTCACCGAAGAGCGCCGCAAAGCGCTGAATCTGGCGATCACGCAGATCGAGAAGACATGCGGCAAGGGCGCCATCATGCGAATGGGCGCCGACGCGCCGCGCGTGCGGGTGGAGGCGATCCCCACGGGCGCGATCAACCTCGACGCGGCGATCGGCATCGGCGGGATTCCGCGCGGGCGGGTGACCGAGATCTTCGGCCCCGAATCGAGCGGTAAGACGACGCTGGCGCTGCACGTGGTGGCGAACTCCCAGCGCCAGGGCGGCGCGGCGGCGTACATCGACGCGGAGCACGCACTCGACGTCGAATACGCCAAGAAGCTCGGCGTGGACATCGACAACCTGCTCGTCTCGCAGCCCGACACGGGCGAGCAGGCGCTCGAGATCACGGAAATCCTGGTTCGCTCGGGAGCGGTGGACGTGGTGGTGATCGACTCGGTGGCGGCGCTGGTGCCCAAGGCGGAGATCGAGGGAGAGATGGGCGATTCGCTCCCGGGCCTGCAGGCGCGGCTGATGAGCCAGGCGCTGCGCAAGCTGGCGGGCGCGATCAACCGCTCGCGCACCGCGGTGGTGTTCATCAACCAGCTGCGCGAAAAGATCGGCATCATGTTCGGCAACCCCGAGACGACCACCGGCGGGCGCGCCCTCAAGTTCTATGCGTCGGTACGGCTCGACATGCGGCGCATCGGCCCGGTCAAGGAGCGCGAGGTGGTGATCGGGAATCACGTGCGCGTGAAAGTGGTGAAGAACAAGGTCGCCCCGCCCTTCCGCCAGGCCGAGTTCGACATCATGTTCGACGAGGGCATCAGCCATGAGTCGCTGCTGGTGGACATCGCCGCGGAGGCGGGGATCATCGAGAAGTCCGGGGCGTGGTACGCCTACGGCAAGGAGCGCATCGGGCAGGGCCGGGAGAACGCCAAGCTATATCTCAAGGATCACGCCGACCTCGCCGCCGAGGTCGAAGCGAAAGTGAAGGAGCACCTCGGAGTGAAGGCCACGGCGGTGGCGGCGGATGAGGAGGCCTCAGCGCCCGAGGAGTAAGTGCCGATCCTCACCGGCATCGCCCCCGATCCGCGCCAGCCGGGCTATCGGCTGGTCGATGTGGATCGGGGGCGATTTGCGTCCCTCCCCGCGGATTCAATCGACTGGCTGGGGCTGACCGTCGGCACGGAGCTGGCGGCACCGGTGCTCGCCCGGCTGCGCGACCTGGCCGACGTGGAAGCCGCGCAGCGCGCCGCACTCAGAGCCCTGGCGCGGCGCGCTCATGCCCGGACCGACCTGCAGCGCCGCCTCACCAAGAAGCAGCACCCGCCCGCGGCGGTTGCGCTGGCGCTCGAGCGGTTGGCGGGCCGGGGCTTGCTCGACGACCGGCGTTTCGCCGAACAGTTCGCCGCCGTGCGCGCTACGCGCGGCAAGGGGCCGGCCCGGATCATCAGGGACCTTCTGGCGCAAGGCGTCGAGCGCGGGCTGGCGGAGGCCGCCGTGCAGCGGGTGCTCGAGGACGAGGGGATCGACCCGCTAGTGGAGGCGCGCGCGGCGGCTGCGAAGCGCGCGCGCCAGCTCCGGGACCTACCCCCAGCCGTGCGGCGTCGCCGGCTGCTCGCATTCCTGGTGCGCCGGGGCTACGGAGGGCCTTACTTGCGCGAGGTGGTCGACGAGGTGATTCGGCGCTAGGAGTCCCCTCCTAACTCCTAGCCAACCTTTCAGTTGCCCCACGCCGCACTATATTCTCCGCAATGACTTCCGCCGCCATCCGCCGCAAATTCCTCGAGTTCTTTGCCGCCCCCGCCCGGGGTCACCGGCAGGTGCCGAGCGCTTCCCTCGTCCCGGCGGACGATCCCACCCTGCTGTTCACCAACGCGGGGATGGTGCAGTTCAAACGGGTGTTTCAGGGCCTAGAACGCCGCGCGTATGCCCGTGCGGTGACCTGCCAGAAGTGCGTGCGCGCCGGCGGGAAGCATAACGACCTGGAGCAGGTAGGCCATACGGCCCGGCACCATACCTTCTTCGAAATGCTCGGCAACTTCTCCTTCGGCGACTACTTCAAGAAGGAAGCGATCGCGTTCGCCTGGGAGTGGGTGACCGGCAAAGACTGGCTGGGGATCGCGCCCGAGCGGCTGTACGTCACCGTGCACCAGTCGGACGACGAAGCCAGGCGCTTATGGCGCACCAGCACGGCGGTCCCGGACGCGCGGATCTACGGGCTCGGTGACAAGGACAACTTCTGGCAGATGGGCGACACGGGACCGTGTGGACCGTGTTCGGAAATCCTCGTGGATATCCGTCCGCACGCGGAACGGGGAACGCGAAACGCGGAACTCAACCACGACGACTTCATCAGGCTGAGCGAGGCGGGGCAGATCCTCGAGATCTGGAATCTCGTATTCATGCAGTTCGACCAGCAGGCGGATGGCTCACGCCCACCGCTGCCTGCGCCCTCCGTCGACACCGGTGCCGGGCTCGAGCGCATCGCCGCCGTGATGCAGCAGGTGCCCTCGAACTTCGATACGGACCTGTTCGTGCCGATCATCGAGCGCGCGGTGGAGGTGGTCGGGAAACCGTACAACCGCGGGCCGGCAGGGGCGTCGTACCGCGTCTTGGCCGACCATGCCCGCGCGGTCGCGTTCCTGCTCGCGGACGGCGTCTACCCCTCGAATGAGGGTCGAGGCTACGTGCTGCGCCGCATCCTGCGCCGCGCGGTGCGCCACGCCTGGCTGCTCGGCCGCCGCGAGCCGACGCTGGTGCATCTCGAGCACGCGGTGGGCGGCGTCCTGGGCGCCGTGTACCCGGAGCTGATCGAGAAGCGGGCGCACATCGAGAGCGTGACCCGGGCCGAAGAGGAGCGGTTCTTCGACACGATCGAGGGAGGACTGGAGCGCCTGGAGGAGCTCAAGGGCGCCAAAGCGATTTCCGGCGCGGAGGCATTCAAGCTGTACGACACCTACGGCTTTCCCATCGATCTCACGCAGCTCATTGCCGCCGAGCGGAGCCAGAGCGTCGACGTGGCGGGGTTTGAGCGCGAGCTGTCCAAGCAGCGGACGCGGTCCCAAGAAGCGCTGGTCCGGAGCAAGGCGGCCGGCACGCAGCGCGCGCCGGCGGTCCTCCCGGGAAAACGGGGCGAATGGCGCGCCGTGAAACCCAAGGGCAGGCAGCACTGGGTCGGCTACGAGACGACGGAGGCGGAGACGGGCGTCCTCAAGTTCCGCCAGGCCGACGACCGCGTGGAAGTGGTGCTCGAACAGAACCCGTTCTATGTCGAGTCGGGCGGCCAGGTCAGCGACACCGGACAGTTGCGGGGAGCCGGGTGGGAGCTCGATGTCGCGGACGTCGAGCGTGTCGAGGGCCAGAGCGCCGTGGTGGGCCGGTTCGAAGCGGAGTTCGAGCCGACTGCGGTGCTCGCGCGGGTCGACGCCGCCCGCCGCCGGAACATCGAGCGGAATCACACCGCCACGCACCTGGTGCACGCGGCGCTGCGCAAGGTGCTCGGGCCACACGTGCGCCAGCAGGGATCCGTGGTGGCGCCGGAGCGCCTGCGCTTTGACTTCGCGCACCACGGACCGCTCGACGACCCGACACTCGCGCGCGTGGAAGAGGAAGTGAACCGCCACATCTGGCAGAACCTCGCGATCTCCACCCGCGAGATGAAGTACAAGGAAGCCATCGCCGCGGGGGCCATGGCGTTCTTCACTGAGAAGTACGGGGACATCGTGCGGGTGGTGGATGTGCCCGGTGTTTCGCTCGAGCTGTGCGGCGGCACGCACGTGTCGAGCACCGGCCAGATCGCCCTGTTTCGCTTCACGCACGAGACCGGGGCGGCGGCCGGCGTGCGCCGCATCGAGGCGGTGACCGGACCGGCGGCGTATGCGCTCATCCGGCGCTTGCAGAGCGAGCTCGACGCAGCGGCGGGCGCCCTCCGGACGCAGCCCGAGCACCTGGTGCGGCGGATCGAGCAGCTGATCGCGGAGCATCGCAAGCTGGAAGGACGGGTTCAGGACCTGCTCCGGTCCGGCGGCGGGGCGACCGGAGACGAGGAGCGGGTGGAGCGCATCGGCGACGTAGAGCTGCACATCGCCGACTCGGATCTCGAGGACCGTGACCAGATCGGGTTGGTCATGGACGCGTTCCGGGCGAAGCATCAGCGGGCGATCTCGGTGCTGTTCACCAACGGGGACCGTCCGGGCGGCCACGTGGCTGTCACGGACGATCTGGTGCAGGGCGGTATCAAGGCGGGCGAGATTGCGGCGGCCCTCGCGGCGGTGTCGGGAGGGAAGGGGGGTGGTCGGCCGCACTTCGCGTCCTTCGGCGTCGGAGATCCCACCAAGCTGGGTGACGTGCGCACGCAGGCGCCGGCCATCGTGCGACGGCTGCTCGCGCGATGACCCGCGTCGACCTCCTCGCATGGCTCGACGCGCGGCGCCCCATGCCGCCGGAGGCACTGCGGGCCAGGCTGCGCGCGGCCGTGACCGACGCGGCCGCGCCCCTTCCCGACCACCTGGCGCGACTGGGGCGCGACCTGCTCGCTGCGGTGGCGGCTCGCGCTGAGGCTGAAGCGGGAGACCGCGATCTGGCCCTGGATCTGCTCGCCGCCGACGCGTTCATCACATATGCGTTCGAGGCGCAGACCGAAGCCGAGGTGGCCGGCGTCGCGGGACTGGCCAGCCGCGTCGGCGAGGGTGCGCTGCCGTGAGCGCGTCGCTGGGGCGCGGGCCCGGGCTGCTCGTGCTGGTGGACCCGAGCCGCACCGCTCCGGCCGCGGCGGCCGCCGCGGCGCGGGCCGCCCGCGAGGCCGGCGCCGCCGGGATCCTGCTGGGCTCCTCGTTCGACGGTACGCAGGACACCGAGCGGGGGGCGCAGGCGGTGCGCGCCGCGGGCACGGGTCTTCCCATCGCCCTGTTTCCCGGCTCCGCGCTACAGCTCACCGCCGCGGTGGATGTCATCCTGTTTCTGTCGCTCGTCTCGGGACGCAATGCCCAGTACCTGATCGAGGAGCACGTGCGGGCCGTGCCGTTCCTGGCGCGGCACCCGGTGCCGACGCTGTCGACCGGGTACATCCTGATCGATGGTGGGCGCGTGACGAGTGTCGAAGCGGTGAGCCAGACGCGGCCGCTCCCCGCCGACAAGCCTGAGCTCGTGGCCGCGCACGCCACCGCGGCGCGGCTGATCGGGATGCAGGCGATTTATCTGGATGCCGGCAGCGGCGCCCTCCGGCCCGTCACCGCCGACGTCATCGCGGCGTGCCGGGCTGCCATTGCGGGTCTGACCCTGTTCGTGGGAGGCGGGATCCGCTTGCCGGAGCACGCGCGCGCCGCCCGACGCGCTGGCGCGGACTTCGTCGTCGTCGGTACAGCGCTCGAGGAGCACGCGTCGGGCGCGATCGCGGATCTCCCGTCGTTGGTGCGGGCGGTCACCGGGTGACTCCGGCGGAGCAGGCGCGGGCCGGTCTGTCCGCGCTGGCGGCGCTCACCGCGCGGGTCGCCGAGCAGCAGGCAGGAGACGTGGCGCGGCTCGCGGCTCTCTACGCCGAGACGCTGCAGCGCGGCGGGACGCTCTACTTCGCGGGCAATGGCGGCAGCGCCGCCGACGCCCAGCACGTCGCCACCGAATATGTGATACGCTACCGCCGCAATCGCCGGCCGCTCGCGGCCGTGGCCTTGACCACCGATACCTCGCTGCTCACAGCGGGCGCGAATGACCTGGGGTTCGCAGAGGTGTTCGCGCGTCAGGTGGACGCTCTGGCCCGACCGGGCGACCTGCTCGTGCTGCACTCCACGAGCGGCGAGAGCCGCAACCTCGTGCGCGCGGCCGAGGCGGCTCGTGCCAAGGGTGTGCAGGTGGTGGCCCTGCTCGGGAACGGGGGCGGCGCGTTGCGGCGCGTCGTGGACCACGCGCTCGTCATCCCATCGGACGACACGTCGCACATCCAGGAGCTGCAGCTTGCCGTGGAGCACATCATTTGCGGGATCGTGGAAGCGCAGCTGACGGGATGATCGATCTGGGGGGGAAGCGCGCGTTCGTGACGGGAGGTGGGCGCGGCATCGGCCGGGCGACGGCGCTGCTGCTCGCCCGCGCGGGCTGCAGCGTGGCGGTGGGCTACCGGACGCGTCGGGCCGAAGCGGAGGAGACGTGCGGGGCGGTCGGGCGGAAGGGCGGACGGGCGGTCAGCGTGGGGGGAGACCTGGGAGATCCGGTCGCGGCCCGGCGCGCGGTGACGGAGGCGGCGCAGGCGCTCGGTGGGCTCGACCTGCTCATCGTCAACCACGGCGTCTGGCCCGCGGAGGATATTCCCGTCGCCGAGCTGCCGGACGCGCAGTGGGATCAGACGCTGCGGGTCAATCTCGACGCCGCGCTGTACGTGTGCCGCGCCGCCATTCCGCTCCTGCCCGACGGCGGCAAGATCGTGCTCGTCTCGTCCACCGCCGGACAGCGGGGCGAGGCGTTCCACGCGGACTACGCGGCCACCAAGGGCGCGTTGATCGCGTTCACCAAATCGCTCGCCGTCGAGCTGGCGCCCCGGCAGATCACGGTCAACTGTGTGGCGCCAGGGTGGGTCGACACGGAGATGGCGGCCGTGCCGTACGAGAGAGACGCGGGCGCAGGGATGCGCGAGATCCAGCGTACCATTCCGCTGGGACGTGTGGCGAGTGCCGAAGATGTTGCCGGGCCGATCGTGTTCCTGTGCTGCGAGCTCGCCCGCCATATCACGGGAGAGGTGCTGAACGTGAATGGGGGCAGTGTGTTGTGCGGGTGAGACCGCGCACTTGTCCGTGAGCTTTCCCGCCAGGCTTCCGATCCCGGACGAGGTCCTGAAGATCGCCGAGCGCCTGGAGCAGGCGGGTTTCGAGACCTGGTGCGTGGGCGGCGCGATCCGGGACAATCTGCTCGGCGTCGAGAACCACGACTTCGATCTCACGACCGCGGCGCCACCCGACGATGTGCGCCAGTTGTTTCGCCGCACGGTGCCGGTCGGCATCGAGCACGGCACGGTGGCGGTGCTCGATCGCCAGAACCGCGCGCACGAGGTCACGACGTTCCGTCGCGACATCCGCACGGACGGCCGCCACGCGGTCGTCGAGTTCGGCGTGTCGCTCACCGACGACCTGGCGCGCCGCGATTTCACAGTCAACGCGATCGCGTATCACCCGCTGCGGCACGAATGGCGCGATCCCTTCAAGGGCGCCGACGATCTGGCGCACAAGCTGATCCGCTCGGTGGGTGATCCGAACTGGCGGTTCCAGGAGGACTATCTGCGTATCCTGCGGGCGCTGCGGTTCAGCGCGCGCTTCGAGTTCCGCATCCACGCGCGCACGCTGGAAGCGGCGAAGGCCAACGCCCAGGGGCTGGCGCACCTGTCGGCGGAGCGGGTGCGGGACGAGTGGTTCAAGGGGATCCTGACAGCGAAGCGCGTCTCGAAGCTACTGGCGCTCTGGATCGACATCGGTGCCGCCCGGATTTGGCTGCCGGAAATCAGGGAGAAGGGAGCGGGGAGCGGTACCGCCCGCGTCCTGGACAAGCTGCCGCGTGACCCGGTCTTGATCACCGCGTATCTCGCGTCTGATCCGGCGTCGCTCTTGACCAGATTGAAAGGCTCCAACAAGGACATTGAGCGGGGACGAGCGATCGGCCAGTGGCGGGACAAGTACCCCGAGCCGAAACGCATTCCCGACGTGCGACGCTGGCTCTCTCAGGTGGGGGAGTACGCTGACGATCTGCTGGCACTGCGGTCGGCGGGTACCGCTCCCCGCACGCTGCTTCCCAAGATCGTGGCGTCCATCCGCGCCGCGAAGGACCCCCTGACCCTGAAAGACCTCGCCGTCAACGGAAACGACTTGATCGCCGCCGGCGTGCGGCCCGGCCCGGACGTCGGCGAGACGCTGGACCGGCTCTTGGCTGACGTGCTCGACGACCCGACCCGCAACACGCGCGCGCAGCTGCTCGCCCGTGTCAGCGGTCAATGACGGTCGTCTCCACGGTCGCACTGTTGTCGGCAGGCGTAGAGTCTGGCTGTGCCGCGTCGACGGTCACGCGGTGCCGGACGAGGCCGGTCCCCTGCGGTCGAACCGTGAACTCCACGGTCCACGTTCCGCTGCTCGCGAGCTTCGCGACGGTGCATGAGACATATCCACCCTGGACGAAGCAGCTGTAAGGCATCCCGGGCGGGCTCGTCCGCCCGAGGAGACCGAACGTCACCGCCGGGGACAAGCGCACGGAGATCGCAAGGTTGCTGGCAGCGGCGGGCCCGCGATTGTTCACGGTGACCGTGAGCGTGAGGTCCTGACCCGCTCGCGCCGGATTGGGCGCTCCGGACATGCGGACGGCGAGGTCGGCCGTTGGCAACGAAAGAGTGTGCAGCGTGGTCGGGGCTGGTGTCAGGGCCGTGTGAATGACGGCCGGGGACAGCGCGCTCCTGAGGAACAGACGCGGCTCGCCGGTTCCGTCTGCCGGGACGGTCCACACGTCCGGTACGATCTGATAGAGCACGTGGTCATTGTCGAGCCACTCGGCCTGGTCGTCGACGCTGCGCGTCTCCGCCAGGGGCGTCTCGGTCATGGTGGCGAGGTCGAGCACGTGAAAACGCCACTCCGGCGCACTCGGATTGTCGCCGACCCGTTTCTTGAATGCGAGGTGTCTCCCGTCGGGCGCGAGTGACGGACACTCGACGTTGGCCCGGAGCACGCGCATATCGCGCGCGGCTACGCTGCCCTCGACGAGATAGGTCTGCCCTCCCGTCCCGAGCGTAGCATAGAATCGGTCTCCGTCGGCGGCGAACGTCACGCCCCAGAAGTTGAAGTCGATCGCTTTGAACGGCTGGCCGCCTCGCACGACCGTGAACTCTTCAAGGTTTCCCAGCGTGGCACCGGTGACGAGGTCGAGCAGGATGGTTTCCGTCGAAAACGCCAGGTCGGCGTAAGAGTGGCCGCCCACGAACGTGGTGACGGCTCCGTACCGGCCGTCCGGTGATACGCGCGACCGGCTCGGCAGACCGTGCAAGGGGACACGATGGAGGATTGTGAAGTCGGACCCGAACGTGTAGGCGGTGAAGGAGGAGAACACGCCGGTGCCACCGGTCACGCAGAGCCCCCGCCCGGCGGCGAAGTGCAGGCGCTGGCATCGTAGCGGCAGGATCGTCCGGGGCTGGTCCGGTGCCGCGGTCGGCACCAGCGCGACTTGCCCCCAGCCTTGGCCGGCGACACCGTTGCGGAACATCACCGTCGCGCGAGATCGGCCGATGAGCGCCTGTCCCGCCGCGGCGTCCCCGATTGCCACAGGGCCTTCGCCCACCGCTCGCGCACCGGACCGCGACCGCAGCGCTGCCCACGCCGTATATCCCGCTCCGCCGGCGACACAAGCGGTCACGAGCAGCGCAAACACGGCCCGGCGGCGGTCAGGGGGTGGTGGGCGCGACATCGCTTCCTCTTTGTCTGGCGCGCAGACAGAATGCCGCGAGCGGCAGCGCCGCGGCAAGGCCGATCAGGGACAGGGTGGCTGCGACGTGGACGCTCCGCCACGTCCAGATCGCGCCGAACACCACCGAACCCGCCAGCCGCGCGAGGCCGGTGCCCGTCGTGAGCAGCGCCATGCCACTGGCTTGCACCTCCTGAGGAAGGGCGGCCGCCGCGAGTGCCATCAGCACGCCGTCGGTGGCGGCGTAGTACGCGCCCAGGAAGACCACGGTGACCGTCACCCGCAGCGCGGTCGCTGGGCCCCCAGGCATGAGGAGTGACGCATAGACCAAGAGCAGCAGCGCGTATCCGCCCAGGAAGACGCGCGCGCGTCCCAGCCGATCCGCCAGCCGCCCGGCCGGCACCGCCAGCAGCATGAAGATCGTCGCCGTCGCGACGTACAGGAGCGGAAAGAATTTGGCATCAAACAAGACGCGGTGTTGCAGGGTCAAGTAGACGAACGCGTCGCTCATCGTGACCAGGCTGAGGAGCGTCCCCGCAAACAGCAAGCGACCGAGGCCGGGGACGCCGAGCAGACGCGCGGCCGCCGCGAGCGAGAGGGTCGGCTGCTCAGGGACGGCAGGCGCGATCACCGGGTTCTGCACGAACACAGTGAGGACGCCGATACCGATGAGGGCCGCGCACAAGCTCACCACGAATACGGCGTCGTAGGCCCCCGGCGCGATGGCCACGATCCCGAAGGCGACCAGGGGGCCGATCATGGCCCCGGCGGTGTCGAGGGCGCGATGTACGCCGAACGCGACGCCGAGGTCCTCGGCGCGGCTACTGAGCGAGATCAGGGCGTCGCGCGGGGCGGTGCGAATGCCCTTGCCGAGGCGGTCCACCATCACGACGCCGGCGAGCAGCGTCCAGACGTTGCCAACGAGCAGGAGTCCGATTCGCGCAACGGCCGAAAGGGCATAGCCGACGAGGGCCACCTGCTTGTGGCGCCCGCGGCGGTCGGCGGCAGCGCCGCCGACGATGCGCACCAGCGCCGCCGCACCTTGGTACAGTCCGTCGACGATCCCGAACACCGCCGGCGTGAGGTTCAGATAGAACAAGAGGTACAGCGGCAGGATCGTGCTCACCATCTCAGCTGAGATGTCCGTGAAGAGGCTGGTCAACCCCAGCATGATCACGGTGCGGCTTACCCTCCCCGCGAACAGGTGGGAGGCGAGCCGGAGCCCGCGGGCCTTCAGAGTCTGGCCATACGCGTCAACTTGGTACATGCTTTGCCAGTGGCATTAGGTCCCCCAATATGGGGACTGTGGTCACTCGTCGCGCTCCCCGACCGACAGGAATGCACAGCACGAGATTTGCGCGGCCGTCCGCACCGAGTGGGGTACCGCTGGGTACCGCCCGGAATGACTAGCGCCCTGGTGTACGCACTGGTCGCGGCGCTCGGGAACGTCGCCGGCGCCCTCGCCGTCACGCGTCGAGCCGCGCGCGGGCTCGCCGTGATCGAGCACTTCGTGGCGTTCGGCGCCGGATTCATGGTGGCGGTGGCGCTCGTCGAGCTATTGCCCGAGGCGTTCGCGCGCTCCGGCGGCGCCGCGCCGGCGCTCGTGCTGGCGGGGTATCTGGCGGTGCACCTGACGCAGCACACCCTGACGCCCCATTTTCACTTCGGTGAGGAGACTCACGCGGTGAATCCCGCGGCGGGGCCTTCGGCGCTGGTCGGCCTGCTGCTCCATACCTTCTTCGACGGGGTGGCGATCGCCAGCGCCTTCCTGGTGCGTCCCGCCCTGGGCATGGTGGTATTCCTCGCCATCTTTCTGCACAAGTTGCCGGAGGGCGTGACGATCTCGAGTCTGTACCTGGCCGTGGGCCGGACCACACGGCAAGCGGTGACCGCGGCCGCGCTCCTGGGGCTCGCGACGGTGATCGGCGTCGTACTGACGGACCAGGTCGCGTTCCTGGTGCGGCACGGCCTGGCGATCTCCGCTGGGGTGACGATCTATGTGGCCGCGTCGAACCTCGTGCCCGAGTTCCAGGGTAAGCGCGGGTGGGCATCGCCGCTGGCGTTCGTGAGCGGGGCCGCGGCGTTCTTCCTGACGCGGGCCTTGCTGGAGGCGGTGCATGTCTGAGCCGACTTTGTTTTCCCGCTCGGCGGAGCCGCTCGCGGCCCGCATGCGTCCGCAGCGGCTCGAGGAGTTCCTCGGTCAGGACCACCTCTTGGGACCCGACAAGCCGCTCGGCGAGCTGATCCGTCGGGGCGACGTGGGATCGTGCATCTTCTGGGGTCCCCCGGGCTCCGGGAAGACGACGCTGGCCCGTCTCGTCGCCAACTACACCGATCGGCACTTCGAGCCGTTTTCGGCGGTCACCGAGGGCGTCGCCCGCGTGCGCGAGATCATCAAGGAAGCGGAGGAGCGGCTCAAGTACGAGGGCCGCGGCACCATCTTGTTCTGCGACGAGATCCACCGGTTCAACCGGGCGCAGCAGGATGCGTTTCTGCCCTGGGTCGAGAACGGCATCATCACCCTCATCGGCGCGACGACCGAGAACCCGAGCTTCGAGCTGACCGCCCCGTTGCTCTCGCGCTGCCGGGTGTTCGTGTTCGAGCCGCTGTCGGACGGGGATATCCGGACGGTGATCGAGCGGGCGCTCGGGAAGACGGGGAGCGCGGAGCGGGGAGCGGTACTCTCCGGCGAAGGGATCGAGGCCCTCGTACAGTACGCCCAGGGTGACGCCCGGAGAGCGCTCAATGCGTTGGAGGCGGTGCTGCAACATGCGGGAACCGCTCCTCCCTCCCCGCTCCCGATGGGGCGCGGGGAGGTCGTCACCGTGCTGGAACGCCCGCTTCCCAGCTACGACAAGTCCGGCGAGCAGCACTTCAACCTGATCTCGGCGCTGCACAAGGCGGTGCGCGGGTCGGACGTGGAGGGCTCGCTGTACTGGCTGGCTCGCATGCTGGCGGGTGGCGAGGACCCGCTCTATCTCGCGCGGCGACTGGTGCGGATCGCGTCCGAGGACGTTGGCCTCGCGGACCCGCGCGCGCTGTCGCTGGCGCTCGCCGCGAAGGACGCCTACCACTTTCTCGGCTCTCCCGAAGGCGAGCTGGCGCTCGCCGAAGCGGTCGTCTACCTGGCGACGGCGCCCAAGTCGAACCGGGTGTACGAAGCGTTTGGAGCGGCGATGCGGGCGGCCCACGACCATCCCGCCGAGGCGGTTCCGCTGCACATCCGCAACGCCCCCACGCCGCTCATGGAGCAGCTGGGGTACGGAGCGGGGTACCAGTACGCGCACGCCTTCAAGGAGGCCTATGTTCCTCAGGAGTATCTCCCGGAGGCGCTGCGCGGCGTGAAATGGTATGAGGCGACTGAGTTCGGCTATGAGAAGGAGATCAGGAAGCGCATGGAGTGGTGGGCGGAACTGAAGGCAAGAGCGGCGGTCGGGCGGACGGGTGGTCAGGCGGACCGGTGAAACGCTTGCTCGTGCCCCTCGCACTCGGCGCGTGCGCCACCCTGGGCCGCCTCTCGTTTCAGGACCCCGACCTCGAGCTGCAGGAAATCGCCGTCACCGGCATCGGCCTCACCGGCGGTACCTTCGATCTCGTGTTCGACGTGTGGAACCCCAACGACTACCGGCTCCGCTCCACCAGGCTCGAAGTAGGCATCGACCTCGAGGGGGCCCACTTCGGCGATGCGCTGCTGGACCGGCCGCTCGATCTGTCGCCGACCAACCATAGTCGGGTGGTCGTCCCGGTGCGGTTCGCCTGGGCGGGATTGGGGGCGGGGGCGAAGGCCCTCCTCACGCGGCAGGCGGTGGGGTACGGCGTGGTGGGGCGGGTGAGCCTCGAAACGCCACTGGGCGAAAAGACGGTGGCACTGAAGGGTCAGGGGAACGTGCCGCTGCGGAAGCTCATAAAGTAGAAGGAGCGTGGCGACATCCGGCAGCTAATCGAGATCCAGCCCCCGGTGGAGCGCGCGTTGCTGGTGGGCGCGCCCCGGAAGGGTTCGGCGGAGGCGGCGCAGGTGGACGAGCATCTGGACGAGCTCGGCCGCCTGGCCGATACGGCGGGCGCCGCAGTCGTGGGCCGCACGCAGCAGCGCATCGAGGCGCCCACCCCCACCTTCTATCTCGGTCAGGGAAAGGTAGAGGAGTTGAAGGGCCTCGTGCGCGACACGCGCTCGACGCTCGTGTTGTTCGACGAGCCGCTGTCGCCGGTGCAGGGCACGAGCCTCGAGAAGGCGCTCGCGGTGCGCGTGATGGATCGCACGGAGGTGATCCTCGACATCTTCGCGACGCGGGCCCGCTCGGCCGAAGCCAAGATGCAGGTCGAGCTGGCGCAGCTCGAGTATCTGCTCCCCCGCCTCACGCGCATGTGGACGCACCTGTCACGCATCCGCGGCGGCATCGGGTTGCGCGGGCCGGGTGAAACGCAGCTCGAGACCGACCGGCGGGTGATCCGGCGCAAGATCTCCGGGTTGAAGCGGCGCCTGGAGGAAGTGGCTGACCATCGCGCCAACCAGCGCCAGGGCCGCCGCACCCTCCCCAGCGCCGCCCTGGTGGGCTACACCAACGCCGGCAAGTCGAGCCTGCTGCGCGCGCTCTCCGGTGCCGAGGTGTTCGTCGAGGACCGACTGTTCGCCACCCTCGATACGCTCACGCGCGAGGTGGAGCTGGGTGGCGGCTATCGGTTCCGGCTCACCGACACCGTCGGCTTCATCCGCAAGCTGCCGCACCACCTGGTGGCCTCGTTCCGCGCCACGCTCGAAGAGGCGCGCGACGCGGACCTGCTGCTGCACGTGATCGACGCCGCGCACCCGGCCTGGGAGGAGCAGGTGGAGGTGGTGGAGCGCGAAATGCGGAGTGCGGAGTGGGGAGTGCGGAGTGACCAAGCGACTCCCGAGCGCAAACGTGTCATCTATGTGTTCAACAAAGCCGACTTGCTCCCCGATCCCGATGCGTTTCTCGCTCTCGTGCGGGAGCGCTATGCCCACGCCGTGCTCACATCGGCCGTTCCGCGTTCCGCGTTCCGCGTTCCGACTTCGGGCGGGGTGGAGGAGCTCCGCTCGGTGCTCCGAACCTCCGCCCAAGCCCTCCGCCCGATCGCATGTATCCGCGTGCCCGTCGAGGATGGCAAGCTGCTCGCCCTGCTGCATCGCGACGCCGAGGTGCTGGGCGAGGCACAACAGGACGGGGTCATCGAGGTCACCGCGCGGGTGCAGGCCTGGCTGCTGGGGAAGCTGCGGCGAGACGGCGTGACGGTAGTGATCGGCTAGGCCTCGATCCCGTTCCCGTACCGGCTGGCGGCCTGTGCGAGGGCCCAGGGAAATACATAGCGGAACAGCTGCTCGCGTTTGCCGGCGCGGATGAGCCGCTGGACGATGGCGTGGGCGAGCGTCCAGCGTCGCGGCGTGAAGGCGGCCACGGGCTCGAGCAGGCGGACATAGAAGCGTCGCGCCGCTTGATCGCCTGCGCGCGCGCGTGTCGCGTCACCGGTGCGACTCGCCATCCAGCTGGTGTAGTCGGCGAGCGAGGCCGGGCTCAGGAACCCCTCATCGAACAACAGCACGGACGCCGCGCGCTTGCGCACGCCGAACGACTGACGCGGCAGGCCGGCGTCTTCGACGATGCGGCGGCAGATCGGCCGGCTGTGGCCACGTGGCCAGTCCCACGGGGCCAGCTCCGCGGAGCGGCTGATGGCGCCGATATCGGCCAGCTGGAGGGCGCCGAGGAACGGCAAGGGGCAGTGAATGAAGCCGATCCAGAGCCGGTACTCCGAGAGCGAGAGGCCGGATTGATCCTTGCGTACGATGTCGGCGTTCACTGGCCGCGTCCGCCGCGCCCACGCCTGGTCACCGTGGAAGCCGCTCAGCAGCACGGTGCCGGCCAGGTGGTCTTCCGCGCCGCTGAAGTACACGTCCTCGCCTTTGGCGTCGGCCGCGATGAAGGGGACCTCGGCGAACGGCCGATCGCGCCACGCGTCTCGGCGCACGACATGAGCGCGCAGGCCCAGCCGCAGCGCCAGCTCCGCGCCGCTGTCGGGCTCGCCCCCACGCGCCCGGTCCACGGTGATCACCTCGGCGAGCCCCGCCTCGCGCCCGAGTACCGCTGCCGTTGCCGAGTCGTACCCCGAAGACAGCGTGCCCAGGAGCCGGTACGGTCGGCGCCGCGCCCGGCTTGCCATGTTGTCGGCGAGGCACTCGAGCGAGTGCGCGAGGAACGAGCGGTACTTCCCGAAGTCTGCGAAGTCGCGCGCCACGGGCGGCTTGCCGACCTCGCGCAGCCGGGACCCATCCCACTCGAGGTTGTGGTAGTACGTCAGTTGGACGGGCCCGCGGGTCGTCTCGAGGGTACGCCGATACCGACCCAGTCCGTCGCGGATGGTGCGGAAGTCGCTGAAGTAGCGCGGGTACAGCGGATCGACCGACGCACGCGTCGCGGCCGTGAGGCACGCGAGCGAATTCGACACCCAGACGCCGCGCCCCGTGTCCAGGGTATGCACACGGTCCACCGTCGACGATGACGAGACGAATGTCGCGCGGCCATCCCGCGACCGCCCCCCGGACCCGAACACCACGTCCGTGCGGTCGAAGTCTCCCGCGTCGTAGCGACCGGCCCAGACGGCCTCGCAGAACCAGTCCGGCGCGGTGTCCACGCCGCCGCCGTGATAGACCTCGATCTCGGATTCGTCTCGGGAGCAGCGGGCCAGCCAGGCAAGTGGAGGCCAGGCCGCGACGGCCCGGTAGCGGAAGCGAAGCAGGGCCGTCACGGGGTGTTGCGGGACCCGCTAGCGTGACAGGGCGAGCGCTCCATGGTCGGCGGGGCGCCGCCGGAGCCCGAGCACGTGGTGCGCCACGCCGCGCAGGAAGCCGTACCCGTAGCTCAGGTGGATCATGAAGAACAGGGCCGGCAGCAACAGGCCGCAGGCGATGCCGTGCCGCCGCGCCGCCACCAGGCCGCAGCCGAGTGCGAGCGCGGCGTACGCGCCCACCAGCGCGCCGAACGCGGTCCGGGCCGCCGGGAGCCAGGGACTCAGGACGGCGGTGCCCGCGAGGCCGAGCACGAAGCACGCCGGCACGAGCTGTCGCAGGTTCATCACCCGCCCCACCTTCCGGGCGACCAGCGGCTTGAAGTACCCGTACTGATACCACATGCGCGCCACCTGCCGGATCGATCCGCGGGCGTAGTAATAGGCGACCACGCCGGGCTCGAGCAACACGCGCCCGCCATGCTTGGCCAGCCGGAAGTTGAACTCGTCGTCCTGGTTGCGGGGCAGCTCCTCGTCGAACAGACCCACGCGCTCGAACACGCCTGGACGGAAGCACCCGAACGCGACCGTATCGACCCAGCGGCGCTCGCGGGTACCGATGCGGAAATGGGAGTTGCCGACGCCGAACGGATGCGACAGCGCCACCGCGATGGCACGGGCCACCACGCTCCCGTCCGCGGGGCGCGTGACGATCACGCCGCCGACGTTATCGGCGTCCGTTTCCTGGAGGGCGGCGATGGACCGCGGGATGTAATCGGGCGGGTACTCGACGTGGGCGTCCATGCGCACGATCACGGTGCCGCGCGCGGCCAGGATCCCCGCGTTGAGCGCCGAAGGCGTGATGCGCTTGGGGTTGTCGATGAGCCGCACCGCGGGGGTGCGCTGTGCGTACGCCGCGACGATGTCGCGGGTCCCGTCTTCACTCATGCCGTCGACTACCAGGACCTCGAGCCGGTCGTGCGGATAGTCGGTCGCGAGGATCGAGTCGAGGCACGCGGCGATGTACCGCTCCTCGTTGAGGCAAGGCATGACGACGGAGACAAACGGCGCTGGGGTCATACCGCCTCACGCACCTGCTCGACGTTGCAGATCACTGAGCGCACCTTGCCGCTCGCGGTGCGCGGCACCTCCACCACCGGCTCGAGCACCACCTGGACGTCGCCGACCCGGTCCCGCAGCCGGTCCACGAGGGTGCGACCGGTGGCGTCGGTGAAGTCGGGAGCCGGGACGATACGAATCCGCACGCGGTTCACGGTCTCCTGGACGATCTGTCCCTGGCGGACCGGCAGCCCGTAGAACACCGGGTTGAGCCAGAACACCCGGCGGCCGTCGGGCGTGATGAGCAGGTCGCTCGACCGGCCCTCGATGGCGCTGATCACGGGGAGCGTACGCCCGCACGCGCACCGCCCGTTGGTCGCCGCCAGGCGGCCGCGGTCCCCGATCCGATAGCGAATGAGCGGCATGGCATAGTTGATGAGCCCGGTGCAGATGAACTCGTCGTCGCGCACCTCGATCGTGCCCACCTCGGGCCACTGATGCAAGCGTCCCGCGTCGCACTCGCTGGCGGCGGCGACGTTTTCCGTCATGCCGTACGTCTCGCGGACCGGGCACGCGAACGCGGCCGCGATCACCGCGCGCTGCTCTTCCTCGAGCGGTTCGGCGGTCGTCACGGCGGCCTTCAGCCGCAGCTCCACCCGGCCCGAGCGAAGCACCCCCAGCGCGAGCGCGTACAGTGACGACGCGTAGCCGGTGAGGCAACTGATCCGGTATTTCACCAGGGCGTCGAGGTAATGCGGGACGAGCTCCGGGGCCAGGTGGAACGTGGACATGTACAGCTCGCGGCCTGCGGCGTTCCATACCCAGAACGGGGGACGGCGCCGGCCGAGGGGCGTCACCAGCTGCCCGCCGAGCCGGGCGATGCGATCGCCGGCGTAGACGCCGTACCAGCGCCGGCTGCGAGCAGTCGCGAGCGCGTACAGGTGCCGCAGCATGTCGCGGTCCTTGGCGATCGCGAGCGGCGTGCCTGTCGTGCCGCTCGTCGGCTCGTACAGCACGTCCCGCTTGCGCCGTCCGTCTGCGAGAAAGGCAGCCGGGGTGGCGCGCAAAACCGCCTTCTCCAGGATCGGCCAGTTGTCGAGCAGCTCCCATGAGGCGCGATCGCCGGCGCGGCGCCGGGCGCGCCACGCGTCCCGGTAGTAGGGCACGTTGGTGGCGGCATGCTCGAGGAGGGCCGCGAGTCGCTCGTCCCGCCACGCGGTCCACTGTTGATCCGACCAGCTCTCCCGGGCCAGCGCGTCGGCAATGCGGCGCTCGCTGTCGGCGCCGAAGCGCCAACGCCGCAGGTATAACCCCCGCAGCGTGGCGACCGCCGAGCGCGCCGGCGCAGGGAGGCGGTGATACCAGCGGAGCAGCCCGCGGCTCATGCGTGCACCACCCGGCCCAGGCGCGCGGCGAGCATGCCGAGCGGCCAGAGACTCAACCGCAGCGCCGCATCCCAGTTGCCCGCGCCGACGGCGCGCCCGAGCTGGCGGCGGAACACCCGGCCGGTGACCCGCAGCGCCGGGAAGCGGAACCCTGCCGCACCGAGCTGCGGGCGGCCCCACCTCCCACCCTCGAGCGCGAGCGCGCCGCGCGGCTCCGCGGGCAGGAGTGGCTGCCCCAGCAGGCGGGTGTGCACGCCATCCACGTAGCGCAGGTAGCAGCTCAAGCCCTCCCACCCGCCGTGCGCCCGCACCGCCGCCAGGACGTACTCCCAGTCGAGTCGTGGCTCGCGCACGAGCTGGATGGTCTGCAGCACGTCGCACAGGTGGAAGCTGCGGCGCCCGGACACTTTTTCCAGTCCTTGCAACACCAGCTGGTCCTCAGGGGAAGGAACGCGAAACTCCGTGCCCGCCAGGCTGACCGCGCGCCCGTTGCGCGCCAACACGTCCGCGAAGCCGATGTGCTGGCCGGCGCTCCCCACGCGGCCATGGTGGATGTCGAGCACCAGCCGCGGTCCGTCCGCTCCACTCGTGACCGTGTACTGGGTGCTCCCCGCGACGCGCATCGCCAGAGTCGAGGGGTGGGCGGTGATCCGGAGGTCCTCCAGCAGCAGGCGATCGACGCCCGTGTGGCGCGAGAATACCAGGATGTCGACGTCGTCGCCGACGTCGGGAAAGCGCTGCAGCGCCTTGGGGACCATCCAGCTGATCCCGTGCAGCGCCGCGGCGGCCTGCACGCGGCTCAGCAGGTCGAGCATGGCCGCGGCGCGCGCC
>CBFHAJ010000051.1:0-22242 GCA_965653495.1 uncultured bacterium
GCCTGCGCGATGGCGACATGCTGCTGCTCGCCACCGATGCGCTGGCCGCCTGGCTGCTGAAGCAGCATGAAGCGGGGCGGCCATTGTGGAAGTGGCTGTATCGCAAGCTGCGGACGCCGGAGAGCTTTGCCGCCATGGTCGCCTACGGCCGTAAGCACGGCTTGCGCAACGACGACTTTACCTTGGTCCGCATTATTCATCACGACGCCCCGGTTGAAACGAAGGAAACGAAGGAGAGGTAACGCGATGGGGGCCTGGCCAGACCTGACCGAATACCATGAGGCGGTGCAACACCCGCCCAAAGCGTTTGCTGACCCGGGACTGCGAGCGGTCGCGCTCGAGCTCGACAAGTTCGGGATGCCCAAACCGGCCACCGGCGGCAACGCGGTGGTCTACAAGGCCAGGCAGCCGGGCCTGATATTCAAGAAGACCTGGGCGATTCGCTGTTTCCTGCGCCCCATCAGCGACCATGCCGAGCGGTACGAGGCGATCTCCAAGCATCTGCACCAGGTCCGCCTGCCCTACGACGTCAATTTCCGGTTTCTCAAGCAGGGCATTCAGATCCGCGCCAACTGGTTCCCCATCGTCAAAATGCAGTGGGCGAACGGCGACCTGCTGCACACGCACATCGAGAAGCATCTGCGCTACGGGGTCTCGCTCGCGGCGTTGCGGGCAAAATGGGTGACCCTGGTGCGCGATCTCGAAGCGAAGCAAATCGCGCACGGCGACCTCCAGCACGGCAATATCCTGGTGCGTGCCGGCTCGTTCCAGCTGGTGGACTACGACGGCATGTGGGTGCCGGCCTTGAAGGGCCGCCACGCCACCGAAACCGGCCACCGTGCCTACCAACATCCCGAACGGGGCGAACGGGACTACGGCCAGGAGATCGATCGCTTCTCAGCGCTCGTCATTTACCTCTCGCTGGCGGCGCTGGAGAAGGATCCCGGCCTGTGGGAGCGGTTTCACACCGGCGACAACCTGATCTTCGTACGCGAAGATTTCCAGCAGGTCGGCCGTTCACCGATTTGGGAACAATTACGTCGTCTCGGATCGGCGCAGATCGATCAGCTGGCCGCGGCCATGGCGATCATGGTGCAGCAGCCACCGATGAAGGTCGGCACGCTCGATAGCATTCTCAGGAATCTGGCGACCTTCCAGTTCCCTACAGCGGCATCGGCTCCCGCGTCGGCTCCGAAGTCGCCTTCGGCTCAGAAAGCCCCTCCCAAGCCTCCCCCCCCGCAGCCCGCGCCGACTCCGGCCCAGAAAGCCACTACCAAGCCGGCGCCCGCGTCGACGCCGTCCGTACCGAGCTGGATGAAAAAGAGCGGGTATCGGGATTCGGATGACTGACTAGAGCGTCAGCAGCGGGTGCAACCGCCGGGTGCCGCGCACCGGCGGCGATCGGCGGTCGGGTGCGCTGCGCCGGGCGATCAACGAGCGACGCACGTCGCTCCCGAGCGGCGTCCACCGTCTCGACTGGTAACACCAACCGCAGAAAACCACACAGCGCCTAGATCGCCGCAAGATTGCTTCGCTCCGCCAGCCAAACGCGCCTCCGACATCCCCGCCCGCTCTGAAACCCTCGCCGCGATACATCGTACGTTATATCGCCACAATGTATCGTGCGGCAGTATGGACGCGACGTATCAACGACGAGGGGCAACTATGAGACGGGGATGGAGATGGCAGAGGTTCGGCCCGGCGTGGGTGGGGTTCGGCGGGCGGGGAAGCCGGCGCCGCCAATGGTTCGATGCCGGCGACATGAAGTACGTCATCCTGAAACTCCTCAAGGACAAGCCACGCCACGGCTACGAGATCATGAAGGAGCTGGAGGAGCGAATGCACGGCTGCTACTCGCCCTCGCCGGGAACGGTGTACCCGACGTTGCAGTGGCTCGAGGACGAAGGCCTCGTGCGCGCGACCGAGGAGAGCGGCAAAAAGGTGTACGCCATCACGCCGGAGGGGCTCAAGTTCCTGGACGATCACCGCGACGTCGTGCAGGACATCTTCGACCGCGTGAAAGACACCGTGGACGAAGTGCTGGGCGGCGGGATGACCGATTTGAACCATGCGCTCGGCGTGCTGATGCGCAGCGCGTATCGCACCGGATGGCGCTCGCGTGACGACGCGGTGCGGCAGCGGATCGCCGAGATTGTGACGAAGGCGGCGCAGGAGATCGACGCGCTGGCCGGGGAACGGGGGACCGCATGAGCGCGGTGCATGCGGGTGGCGGCGTGCGCGCATCCGACGTCGAGCGCGAGCGCGTGGCGCAGGTGCTGCAGCGTGCGGCCGCGGACGGGCGCCTCTCGCCCGAGGAAGCGGGGGAGCGGCTCGCCGCCGCGTCCGCCGCGCGGTTCCGCGAAGAGCTGGCCCGACTCATGATCGATCTGCCGGGTGGGGGCGCTGGGGCGCTCATGCCGGAGCCGGCGCTGCCCGGTCGGCGCGTGGGCGCGGGGGTGTTGGTGGCGCTGGGGCTGGCGCGCGTCGCGGTGACGATGGCCCTGTTCGCCGGAGTGTGGTTCCTGTGGGGCGTGGGGTTCTTCTGGATGTTCTGGCCGCTCGCGTTCGTGTTGTTTGGCGGGTTGTTCGGCTGGCGGCGCCGGCTGTGGCGCTACCGCATGGCCGGGCGGTGGTGGTGAGCCCTCAAGCTTGCCCCCTGTCGTCGCGCTGCCCATCTTGATCCTTCCAACAACGGCAACCCTGCGGGTGGGATCTCGGAAGCCGGTGCGAGTCCGGCGCGGCCCCGCCACTGTGTGAAGCTGAAATCGGCTTTGAGTCAGACCTGAGCCACCCGCGTCCGCATTGTTCCTCGAAGGAGGGAACACGGGCATGCGATCCGACGCGGTCTCAGCACCCGACTCCCATCCGGCTCCACAACCACGCACCCGCATGCCGCGGCGCCTGTGCGTCTTCTGCGGCTCGGCCTCGGGGATCCGCCCCGAATACACCGTTGCCGCCCAGGACTTGGGACGCGTGCTGCTCGAGCGCGGCATCGGCCTCGTATACGGCGGTGCCCATGTCGGCTTGATCGGTGCGGTGGCCGACGCCGTGCTGAGCGGTGGCGGCGAGGTCATCGGCGTGATTCCGCGCTCCCTGGTCGAGCGCGAGATCGCGCATCGCGGGCTCACCGAGCTGCGCATCGTGGACGGCATGCACGAGCGCAAGGCAGTGATGGCCGACCTCGCGGACGGATTCGTCGCGCTGCCGGGCGGCGCCGGAACGCTGGAGGAGCTGTTCGAGGTGTGGACGTGGGCGCAGCTCGGTCTCCATCGCAAACCGTGCGGCCTGCTCGACGTGGGCGGTTACTTCACGGGACTGCGTACCTTCCTGGACCACGCCACGCTGGAAGGCTTCCTCCGCGCCGAGCATCGGGCAATGCTCATCGTGGAGCAGGACCCGGCCACGCTGCTCGAGCGGTTCGCGCGCTACACCGCGCCCGCGATCGGCAAGTGGGCCCGCGCGGAGGACATCGACGTGCTCGCGTGGGTGTGTGTGCGCGACTCGCGCCTGCTCGCGACGCGCACGCGCGGCAACACGGTCTTCTATGCGCCGGGAGGGAAGCGCCAGGCGGGCGAGAGTGACTGGCAGGCGTTGTCCCGCGAAGTGTCCGAGGAACTCGGCATCACGCTGAATGCCGAGACCCTGGCGCTGGTGGACGTCGTGCAGGCGCCGGCGCATGGGCAGCCGGGTGGCACGCTGGTGCGCATGACGTGCTACGCGGCCGAAGCGGTGGGCGGTATATCCCAGATCAGCACGATCAGCGGCCGGGCCGAGGTTGCTGAAGTGGCCTGGCTCGGCCGGAGCGATCGCGCGCGCTGTGCGCCGGCGGTCATTGCACTGCTCGAGCGGCTACACGCGTTGGGGAGAATCGATTGAGCAACGGTCGCTCCGAGACTCCAGGGGGCAGTGGCCCACGGGTGGATCAGCTCCGCGGCCCAAGCGTGTCCTCGAACAATCTGAGCAGTGTTTGCCAATGCCGCTCCTGTGCGGCGGCGTCCGAGGCCGGCGTATCGCGCAGCACGAAGCCGTGCCTGGCCGGATAGGTCTCGATCACGTGAGCCACGCCGGCATCGGTGAGCGCCCGCTCCAGGCGCGCCTTCATGTCGTCAGGGAACGAGGTGTCTTCGATCGCGCCGGCGACGTACACGCGCGCCCGCATCCGCGGCGCGAGGCGATGCGGACTCTCGGGCGCGTCGCTCGCGAGCCAGCCGCCATGATACGACGCGGCGGCCACTATGGCGTCGGGGTAGGTACCCGCGGCCGCGAGCGCCGCGGTGCCCCCCATGCAATAGCCCGTCGTGCCCACGCCGCCCCGCCGAGCGTCGGGATGCGCGCTGAGGAAATCCAGAAAGTACGACGTATCGGAGATGAGATTCGGTAGCGAGGCCTTCGACCGGAATTTCTCCGTCAGGACTTTGCGCTGCTCGGGGTCGGTGAACACCGTCTTGGCATTCAGCGGTTCGTAGGGACCCGAGCGGTAATACAGATCCGGCAGCAGCACGAGATACCCGTGCGTCGCGAGCCGTGCGCCGATCTCGAGCATCGCGGGCCGGATCCCGATGCCGTCCATGAACGCCAGCACCGGTGGCCACGGGCCCTCGTTGGCCGGCCGGAACAGGTAGCTCGGGCAGCGGCCGTCGCGCGTGGGGATTTCAACCTGGAGCTGATTGGCTCGCGTCATCCCAGAAACGCTAATCACTTGCGCTCGTTCAAACAGCAGATCCTTCGCGCCTTCGGCGCTCAGGATGACACGCGCGCTGCTCTCGTCAAGCAAGAGAAGAGAAGAGAGACAATGGGGGTGGGAGGAAGACGCGCGCTATGCGCGCGAGCGAAGAGCTTGCGCTGAGCGCAGCGAAGGGACCTGCTTTTGACGGCCGCGCTGGTGCTAGTGCTGGCGGGGAGGGGGAGGAGGCGGCGCAAACACCAGCAGCAGCGCGCCCCCCACCGCCGCCAGCGCTGCGGGGATCAACAGCGCCAGCCGCTGGGTCGCCACCGGGATCGCCATCACGGCCATCACCGTCGCATGCGCGAGGTTGGCCCACCCGCCGTACAGGATCAGGCTGCGATGGGCCGGTGGGTTCCGTGCCGCGAGCACGAGGAAAACGCCCAGGGTCATCATGACGGATTCGAGCATCGGCGTGGCGAGAGACCGCGGCAGCCGCGCCCAGGCTTGGACGAGAGAAAAGGCCGAGGTGCCGAACTGTGCGACGCCCAACACCACCAGGATGATTCTGAGAGTGCGGTCCGGATGAGCCATGGTGATTCCTCCCTGGGTCGCCCGTGGATCAGCTCGGCGTCACTCGGAGCCGATTGTCTGGCGTCATCCCGGAAGGCTAATCAATCCTCCCGCCGGTAGCTGTCGCGTCGCTGAGACCGTACTCTACCGCGTGGCCTACCTCCTCGCACTGCTCTCGGCGGGCTGCTATGGCGCCGCGGACTTCACCGGCGGCATCGTCACCCGGCGCGCCGCCACGATCCCCGTCGTCCTCGTGTCGCAAGCGACCGGCCTCGTGCTCGTGGCACTCGCCCTGCCGCTCTTGCCGGCGGCAACCCCGCGCGCGGCCGATCTCCGGTGGGGCGCTGCCGCGGGATTGTTCGGCGGCATCGGCGTGGGGCTGCTGTATCGCGCGCTCGCCATCGGCACCATGTCGGTCGTGGCGCCGACCACCGCCGTCACCGCCGTCATCCTTCCCGTGCTGACCTCGATCGCCATGGGCGAGCGCCCCAGCTGGCTCGCGATCACCGGAATCATCGTGGGCGTCGCGGCGATCGTCTTGGTGAGCCGGCAGCCGGTCACGCGTTCCCCCTCTCCCGAAGGGAGAGGGGGACAGGGCGTGAGGACAAGCGGCCTCGGGCCCGCGCTCATCGCGGGCGTCGGGATCGGACTCTTCCTGCTCGCCCTGGCCCAGACGCGCGGGGCTGCCGGCATGTGGCCACTCCTGACGAACCGCCTCGCCTCGGTGGCGTGCTTCGGCGTGGTGGCTGCCGTGGGACGCCACCGCGCGCGCCTGCCGCTCGCCCTCGTCCCGCTCGCCATCGGCGGCGGCACGCTCGACATGACGGCGAACGCCCTCTACCTGCTCGCGGTGCGCCTCGGGCCCTTGAGCGCCGTGGTGACGCTTTCCTCGCTCTATCCCGCCAGCACGGTGCTGTTGGCTCGCGGCATCCTGGGGGAGCGCCTCAGCGCGTGGCAAACCGCCGGCGTCGTGACGGCGCTCGTCGCGGTGGCGTTCATTGTGGGGGGCTGACGCAGACGAGGAACAGCTGCTACTTCAAAATGCCGGCCAGCAGCGCTGCCGCCTTCATCGAAAGCTCGCAGCTCGGTTTCGGATGAATCGCTTCACGTCTTCCGGATTTCGGAGCACGTACACGGTGGCGTGCCCGGCGTGGGTCGCGATCGCTGCCATCAGACGCGGCCGGCTGTCGCGCCGATACCGCAGCAGCCAGATCCAAAAATCCCAACGTTCCCGCGATCGCCGGATCGCCCGCCACGCACAGCGCACGAGCGAGAAGTCCATGAAAATGATCGTATCCGCGGCACGCAGCCGGAGTGCGATCGCATCATAGGGCCCCAGGTCGCCATCCAGGATCCAGCCGTCTGATTCGACGAGCAGCTGCTGGACCTTGACCCACTCAGCGCGCGGGGTCGCGACGAGATCTGGTCCCCAGAACAGCTTGTCCAGCTCGATCACGCGCAGCCCGGTCAATGCGCCGAGCTGCACCGCGAGCGTCGATTTCCCGCAGGCTCCGGGACCGAAGATAACGACGCGCTTCAAGACTGCCCTTTCTCAGGAGTGTAGAACCTAGTGGACGATCCATGAGGACCAAGAAACGAAGGGCGTTCCTTTCGAATGAGTATATCTTGAAGCGACCATGATCTCACCTCGTCTCTGCGTGCTCGGCGCGCTGAGCGTCGCGTTGTGGTCAGGGACGCCCAGCGCTCAGGTCTCGCCCTGTTCCGAGCGTTGGACCTATCACCCGCCTTCAGGCTATTGGAGCCCACCGCTCGCCGCGGACTCGGCGGGAACGCTCGTCTGGCGCGAGGGCTCGAACCGCACGGAGCTGGTGGCCGTGCGCGGCGGCAAAGCGCGCTGGCGCAGACGCACGACGCAGCGGGTCACCGGCTTTCCCTTCAACGCAATGGTCTTCGGTGACGCGCTGCTCGTACAGGCGTTCGGATCGAGAGTCGAGGCATACAAAATCTCGAACGGTGCGACCGTCTGGACCCGTGACCTGAAGGTGGATCACCGCCAGGTGCGCATCAGCACGCTGGCTCGACTTGGTCGCCTCATCGTGGTGGCCGCGGCGGCCAGCGACACCCTCGGCTGGCTGACGGCGATTAAGCGGGACGGCCGAATCGCGTGGCAGGCGCACATCCCCGGCGCCGTCGCGAGACTGGCCGCGTACGCTGGTCAGCTGAATCTCCTGATGAGCGTAACGAGAGCCGGCGAGCCGCCCCCGAGTACCGTAGACACGACCGGCAAGCCGGTGGGTTCGCTTCTCCTGCCTCGCACCATGTTCAGAGCCGTGAGTGGCGACGAGGTCGTGTTCGACAGCGGGTACGCGGTGGCGGCGGAGGTCGCTTCGGAGCCTGTGAAATGCCCGCCACAATCTCCTTCTTGTCACCCGGCACCGGAGATGCTGACGGTCGCCGGCTTCTCCGCGGACGGAGCCAGCGACCGCTGGCACTATACCGTGCCGCCGACGGGCTTGCACGTGCAGTTACTGCTCTTGAATGACAGCTCCGTACTGCTCGTGGACAGCGCGGGAGTAGCCAGGGTCACGGCCATCGGAACCTCGACCCGCGTGTGCGGGCTGCCGCTCTCAGGTCACTGGTCGGTCGCGGGACTGTTCCGCGGCGATCTCGTGATCGCCGGCCGCGAAGGGCTGGTCGCGTACGAGGTGCCCGGCGGACCACGTCTCGCCGCGAGCGGCTGGGTCATGCGAGGCGGTGGACCGGCGCAGGATTGGGCCGCGCGATAGAGCGAGCGGTACCAGGACAGGCGGCGGCAGGTGACCATCCACCGATGGGCCGATGGGCGGTTGGACAGATGGGCGGATGGGCCGTTTGGCAGCGACTGCCCATCAGCCCATCCGCCCATCCGCCTACGCCGCCGGCTGTACGACTGCCGGTGTTGCGCCACCATCAGCCTGCGGCTCCGGACGAGACCGGAACGGCCCCGCCACGTTGTGCGCGCTGGCCCACGCGCCCATCAGCTCGGCGTTGTCCCCGAACCGATACCGCACGATCCCGTCGAGCACCCGTACCTGCTCGGAGATCTCGGCAAATACGGACCTGAGATCGGCGCTCGCACCCACATGCTCCAGCCTCCCGGCCCGTGTGGCCTCGAGCGTCTGCTCGAACTCCTCGATCCCCGCGGCGATATCAGTGAGCAACGTCTCTGACATGCCACGTTTCTCGAGCAGCTCCTTGTGTGCGGTGGCCTTCTCCAACATCCCGCGCGCCATGGTGACGAACGCCTGAGTCGGCCCGACCTTCGGCAGCCGGAACTGCGCGCCGAGCTCCGCGTCCTCGTTCGCCGCTACGCTGCCCACGGCTGACAGGTACAGGAGCAGCTTACTGCGCAGTGCGCGCCGCACACCCGCGCGCACCTCCGTGGCCGCCCGCGTCGCCAGGATGCCGGCCTGTTGCTGCGCCGCCAGCACCTCCGCCCGTTGTACGAGCTCCTCGAGGCGAGCGAGTGCCGCACCTTCTGCCACTCCGTCCGTCCGATGGGCTCGGAGGAAATCCCGAGCCCGCACGGCCATTTCTAGCCGCCTGCGTGAACGTGCGTCCATACGATCCTCCTCTCCCAATGCTTCGGCACGCTGTCGGGCTGCGTGCCGTCGATGTTGACGTCTCCCGACACCGTGCCCTCTATGGCGAGAATCGGGCCATTCTGAAACGCGCTCGCGCGCGACGTTCTTTTCGTGGCTCTGTCCTGTATCGAGGACACACGCGCGCGGGAAAAATCGATGCGCGCCCGGTAAACGCCGACTGTCGCCGGTCACGAGGCCCGTGGTTGCTGAACAATCGGCGCTGGCGGTCACCGCGCCTCGACCTGTCTCCAGGGTGGACACTCACGCGGTCGATTCGAGACACTTGTCCATAGGATCGCGACGACGCGCGAGAGGCATGGGACGACTCGCGCGACGAACACCTCGATGCGCTCGTGTTTCACCCGTCCGCCCTCGCCCGAAGGGAGAGGGGGACGGGGGGTGAGGACGAACGGCGAGAGGAACAGGGAGGTAGGACGTCGCGAGAGACCGACACGCGGCGCGGAACGACTCGCGCGCGGTCGTATCAGGGAATCTGTCACCCGGTGTACGCGAGCTGACGGGTGGAAACATGACCGACGCGACGGGAATGTGGACACTTGCAGTCGGAATTAGGAAACCCGCTGCCGGTTGCTTCTTCCGTACCTCCTAGAGCTCCGAAGCGCGCGCAGCGAAGCGCCTGCTTTTGCCGTACTTTTCCTCGCCCCACCGTCCAAGAAGAGGACAGGGGTGAGGACAATCCCGGAGGACACCCGATGAGGTCGATCAAAGGGCCCGCCATTTTCCTGGCGCAGTTCGCGGGCGATGCGCCGCCGTTCAATAACCTGAAGTCGATGGGCGGATGGGCCGCGGGGCTGGGCTTTAAGGGCGTTCAGATCCCCACCTGGGATGCCCGGCTGTTCGATCTCAAAAAAGCCGCCGAGAGCCAGACCTACTGCGACGAAGTCAAAGGCATCCTGGCCGAGCGGGGCCTGCAGGTGACCGAGCTGTCGACCCACCTCCAGGGGCAGTTGGTGGCGGTGCATCCCGCCTACGATGCGGCATTTGATGGGTTTGCGGCTCCCGAAGTCCGCGGCAAGCCGGCGGCGCGCACCGCCTGGGCCGTCGAGCAGGTCAAGCTCGCGGCGCGGGCGTCGCGCCGGCTGGGCGTCACCGAGCACGCGACGTTCTCCGGCGCGCTCGCCTGGCCCTTCATCTATCCCTGGCCGCAGCGGCCCGCCGGCCTGGTCGAGACCGCGTTCGACGAGCTGGCGCGGCGCTGGCGCCCCATCCTCGACGTGTTCGAGGAGAACGGCGTGAACGCCTGCTTCGAGATCCACCCGGGCGAGGATCTGCACGACGGCGTGACGTTCGAGATGTTCCTGGAGCGCGTGGGCGGGCACAAGCGCTGCAACCTGCTGTACGATCCCAGCCACTTCGTCTTGCAGCAGCTCGACTATCTCGCCTACATCGACCTCTATCACGAGCGCATCCGCATGTTTCACGTCAAGGACGCCGAGTTCAATCCCACCGGGCGCCAGGGCGTGTACGGCGGGTTCCAGGCGTGGATCGATCGGGCCGGACGGTTCCGCTCGCTGGGCGACGGCCAGGTGAACTTCAAGGCGATCTTCTCGAAGCTCGCGCAGTACGACTACCCCGGCTGGGCGGTGCTCGAGTGGGAGTGCTGTCTCAAGCACCCGGAGGACGGCGCGCGCGAAGGGGCGAAGTTCATCGCCGACCACATCATTCGCGTCACCGAGCAGGCGTTCGACGACTTCGCCGGCGCGGGGACGGACCAGACAGCGAATCGTCGCATGTTGGGCGTGGGCTGACGATGGTCGAGGGAACGGCAGATTCGGGAGCAGCTCGCCCACTCCGTCTCGGGATGGTCGGCGGCGGGCGCGGCGCGTTCATCGGGGGCGTGCACCGCTTCTGCGCCCGCTTGGACGGCCAGTACGAGCTGGTGGCGGGCGCCCTGTCGTCGGACGCAAAGCGCGCCAAAGAATCGGGCGCCGATCTGCGCCTCGCCCCCGACCGCGTGTACACGAGCTTCACCGAGATGGCCGCGGCGGAGTCGAAGCGGCCTGACGGGATCGAGGCCGTCAGCATCGTCACGCCCAACGACAGCCATCACGCCATCGCGCGCGCCTTTCTCGACCACGGCATCGACGTGATCTGCGACAAGCCGATGACCACCACGGTCGACGACGCGGTCGATCTTGTACGCGCCGTGCGGAAGACCGGCCTCGTGTTCGGGGTAACGCACAACTACACCGGCTACCCGATGGTGCGGCAGGCGCGGGAGATGGTAGCCGCGGGCGAGCTGGGCACGATTCGGGTCGTCCAGGTCGAGTACGTGCAGGACTGGCTCACCACCAAGCTGGAAGACACGGGCCAGAAGCAGGCCGCGTGGCGGGTCGACCCGGCGCGCGCGGGTGTGGGCGGGGCGCTGGGCGACATCGGCACCCACGCGTACAACCTCGCGGGCTTCGTGACGGGCCTCGAAACACGTGAGCTGGCGGCGGACCTGAGCCGGTTCGTGGCCGGGCGCCGGCTCGACGACAACGATCACATCCTGCTGCGGTTCGCGAACGGCGCGCGTGGCATGCTGTGGAGCAGCCAGGTGGCGCCCGGCAACGAGAACGGCTTGCGGCTGCGCGTGTACGGCGAGAAGGCGGGCCTCGAGTGGCAGCAGGAGCATCCCAACCAGCTGCGCTTCGCGCCGGTGGGCCAGCCGCCGCGCGTGCTGTCGCGCGGTGGCCCGACCATCGGCATGGCTGCCACGCTCGCCACGCGGATTCCGGCGGGTCATCCGGAGGGCTACTTGGAGGGCTTCGCGAATCTGTATCGCGATCTCGCCGAGCAGATCCGGGCGCGGCGCGCCAAGCGCGCGCCCGATCCGCGCGCGCTGCTGGTGCCGACGGTCGAAGACGGCGCCCGCGGCGTCAAGTTCATTGCGGCGGCCGTGGAGTCGAGCGCCAAGAATGGCGCGTGGGTGGACCTGCTTTTGGAACTCCCCGGGTAATACCTATATGCTCGTACTCGCTCCCGTTCTCGCCCTGCTGGCGAGCAGCCCCGCCGACTCCTGCTACCACTATACGCCGTTCGTGGTGTCGCTCACGGGGCGCTTGATGCAGAAGACCCTGCCCGGGCCACCGCATTACGACAGCTTCAAGCGCGGCGACCGGCCGGAGGTGGTCGATTTTCTGATCCTCGACGCCCCCATTTGCACCATCCCGGACTACAAGGACAGTCCCAACGTCGACCCGTTTCAGCACCAGGACACGCTCCAGGTACGCCGGCAAGACGCGACGTGGCGCGAGGTTCGGCGCCTCACCGGCCAACACGTCACGGTGACCGGGACCCTCGTCGAGTGGGCGTTAGGCCGGGACCGGACGCCCGTGGTCCTCGACCCCACGGCCGTTCGTCCCGCCCGCTGAAAAGCCGCCGCCCGGTGCGTCTCCGAGCGCCTTGCGGGCAGGGGCGCTCGGCCTGCAGCTTAAGCCCTTCCACCCTATCGTGCGGAATGCGCCCATGAAGCGAACCCGTTCCATCCATCGCCGCGGCATCAGCCGCATCGACCAACCCTCCACCAGAACCTTCGGCTGGTTCGTGCGCACCGGGTTTTACAAACGGCGCGAGGGCACGTACGTGCCGCGCCACCGCAAGTTCTTCGGCGACCTCACACACGGCGGCAAGCGGCGCGCGCTGCAGGCGGCGCAGCGCTACCTGGCGACCGTGGAGCGGTTCGAGCGCGCGACCAAGCGCAAGGTCCGCCGGACCAAGCGAGCCGCCTGAACGCTGCGAGGGACTAGGGGCTGTGACGGTCGCCAGTCCCAGTGTGCGCGCGTCCGTGTTCGTCGGCACGAGTCTCGACGGCTTCATCGCGCGACCGAACGGCGAGCTGGACTTCCTTCCCGAGGGAGGGGAAGACCACGGGTACGCCGCCTTCATGGCGAGCGTGGACGCGCTCGTCATCGGCCGTCACACCTACGAGACCGTCCTGGCGTTCGACACGTGGCCGTATCGCACGAAGCCCGTCGTCGTGTTGAGTACGCGCCCGATCGAGTCGCCCCGAACGCCGGGGGTCTTCGTGGAGCGCATGTCCGGCGATCCGGCGGTGGTCGTGGCCAGCCTCGCGGCGCGCGGCGCCAGACATCTCTACGTCGATGGCGGCATCACCATCCAGCGGTTCCTGGCGGCCGACCTGATCCAGCGCCTGATCGTCACGCGCGTGCCGGTGCTCATCGGCACGGGCATCCCGCTGTTCGGTGCGCTGCCACACGACGTGAAGCTGCGTCACGTCGCGACGCGCTCCTACCAGAGCGGGCTGGTGCAGAGCGAGTACGCGGTGGTCGGCGCAGGGGGTGAGGACGCTCGAGACAGCTCGTCTCACCCTCATCCCTAGCGCCGCCGAGCATTTCCTCGCGCTGATCGAAAGCTCCGAGCGGTTCGAGCAGGTGACCGGCATGCGGGTGGCGCCGGCGCTCCGCGGCTATCTGGTTTCGGACGACGTGTCGCCCGCGTGGGTCGCCGCGTTGCGGGAGGCACACGGACCAGATCCATGGCGCTGGGGGTTCTTCGTGCGCCATCGCGAGAGCGGCAACGTGATCGGCACGGCGGGGTTCAAGGGGCCGCCCGACGCGGCCGGCATGGTGGAGATCGCCTACGGCGTCGTGCCGGCATACGAGGGACGGGGCTACGCGACCGAGGCCGCCGCGGCGCTGGTGCGGTTCGCGTCGCAGCAAAGCGCGGTGCGGCTGATCCGGGCGCACACGCGACCGCAGCCGAACGCGTCCACACGCGTGCTCGAAAAGTGTGGGTTTCGACGGATGGCCGAGGTCGACGACCCCGAGGACGGGCTGGTGTGGCGCTGGGAGCGGAGTATGGGCCCCTCCGCCCATCTGGGATAAATTCAGACGGCCAACATCCCAGCGGGTAAGGAGAACCGTCATGCCGGGGACCACCCCAGCGGCTCCACGAGGTCTGGACGGCGTCGTTGCCGCCCAGACCCGCCTCAGCCACGTCGATGGCCTCGCCGGCGAGCTGATCATCGGAGGCTACGAGCTCAAACAGCTGGCGGGACGCGTCAGCTTCGAAGAGGCCGCCCATCTCTTGTGGCAGGGCGCGCTCCCCGACCCGCAGACGCTCGCCGCGCTGCGGCGCGAGATGGCCGAGCTGCGCACGCTCCCGGAACAGACGCTGCGCGTCGTGCGCGCCGCCGCCGCCGCCCCCCCGATCGATGCGTTGCGCATGGCGTGCGCCACCATGTCGCTCGACCTGGCCGACCCCGACGCCATCACGCCGGCCGCCGATCTCGCGGCCGCGAAGCTGTTGACGGCGCGGTTCCCGACGGTGGTCGCGGCGCACGCGCGCATCAGCGCGGGTAAGGAGCCGATTGCGCCGCGCGCCGATCTGTCGCGCGCCGCCAACTTCCTCTATATGGTGCGCGGCACGGAGCCGGATCCGATCGCCGCCCGGGCGCTGGACACCTACTGGGTCACGGTCATCGACCACGGCATGAACGCGTCCACGTTCACGAGCCGGGTGATCGCGAGCACGCGCGCCGACATGGTGAGCGCGGTGACCGGGGCGATCGGCGCCCTCAAGGGCCCGTTGCACGGTGGCGCGCCCGGCCCGGTGCTCGACATGCTGGTGGAGATCGGCTCCGCCGCTCGGGCCGAGGCGTGGGTGCGCAACGAGCTCGCGGCGGGTCGCCGCATCATGGGGTTCGGACATCGCGTTTACAAAGTCCGCGACCCGCGGGCCGAGGTGCTGAGCAAAGTGGCGGACGAGATGAGCGCCGCACACCTGGAAGACCGCCAGCTGTTCGACCTGGCGCGCGCCGTGGAGCAGATCGTCCTCAAAGTCCTGGACGACGTGAAACCGGGACGCAACCTGCGGACCAACGTGGAGTTCTACACGGCGCTCGTGTTGCAGGCCCTGGGCTTACAGCCGCGCTCGTTCGTCGCCACGTTCGCGTGCGGGCGCATCGGCGGCTGGTGCGCCCACGTGATCGAGCAGCATGCCGCGGACCATCTCATCCGGCCGCAGTCCGAGTACGTCGGCCCGCGAGGGTTGAAGGTATGAACGTCTTTCCGATCGCGCCCGCCGAAAGCCGGTATCTGTGGTTTCTCATCCCCGTGCTCGCCATCCTGCTCGGCGCCATGGCGCTGATCGTGACCACGGTGCGCGGCGCGCACGCGGCGAGCTTCGAGATCGTGCCCGAGGGCTTGCGGCTGCGCGGCGATCTGTACGGCCGGTTGATTCCCCGGGCGCAGCTGCGGGTGGACCTGGCCCGGCGCGTTGACCTGACGCGCGATACGGAGCTGCGGCCGACGTGGCGCCGCATGGGGACGGGACTGCCCGGCTACCAGGCGGGGTGGTTTCGGTTGCGCAACGGCGACAAGGCCCTGCTGTACCTCACCGACCGCGCCCGCGCGGTCTACCTGCCGACCACGGCCGGCTACAGCGTGCTCATCAGTCCCGCGGATCCCGACGGGTTTCTCGCCCGGCTCAAAGGCGCGTCGGGCTCGGCGCCCTGAGCGTGCTGCTGCACTGCGAGGCGTTCCTGTTCGACCTGGACGGCGTGCTGGTCGACTCGCGCGCGGTGGTCGAGCGGACGTGGCAGCGCTGGGCGCAGCGACACCAGCTCGACGCCGAGCCGATCATTCACGCGGCGCACGGCCGCCGCACGCGTGAGACGATGCAGGAGCTGTTCCCCCACCTCGATCAAGACGCGGAGGTGGCGTGGCTCGATAACACCGAGCTGGCCGACGTGGAGGGGCTGCGCGCCATCGCCGGCGCCGTGGCGCTGCTGTCGGCGCTTCCCCCGCGCGCCTGGGCCATCGTCACGTCGTGCGGTCCCGAGCTCGCGCGCAAGCGGCTGGTCGCCGCCGGCGTGCCGATCCCGCGCGTGATCGTGACGAGCGACGATGTGACGCGCGGCAAGCCGGCGCCCGATGCCTACCGCCTGGGCGCCGCGCGTCTCGACCGAACTCCCGCTTCGTGTATCGTGTTCGAGGACGCTCCGGCGGGCGTGGCCGCGGGTCGCGCCGCCGGCGCCCAGGTCGTGGCACTGGCAACGACGTATCCGGCTACGCGGCTCTCGGAGGCGCACGCGGTCATTTCGGACCTGACCCGAGTTACGGTCAAGTCGGAGCGCGCGGGCTTTGCCGTCGAGGTGAGTGTGTGACGAGCGAGTCCCTCCCGTCCCCCCAACGCAGCGGTTGGCCGCTGCTGCTCGTGGCCGTCCTCTCGTTCATTCCGGGATTCGGCTTGTTCTTCGCGGCCGGGGCGGTGACGTGGGGCCTCGTCTCCAACCGGCGCCGTGCCCGGCTCGCGATCGGGATCGCGGCGACCGGCGCCCTGCTCAATGTGGTGGCGTCGCTGGTGCTCGTGCACTTCGGCGAACGTCAGGGCGAGTTCAAACGGGCCCAGGCGGCGGGAGCGCGAGCCGACCTCAATCGAATTAGCGCGGAGCTCGAACGCTATCGCGCGCGGACAGGCCACTACCCGGTCGGCGAACCTCCGGCTACTGGTCGGGATCCCGATCCCGACGCATTTCATCAACATCTACGATCACTCCCAGGGCGTCTTTTTCCCGCTCTTCCGGCTGTACGAGTACCATCTCTCGTCCGACGGCACGACCTACGACCTGTTCGCGGTCGGTCCGGACGGCGTGCCGCATACCGCCGACGACATCCGGCCCGACCTCCCCGACTCCCTGAGCCGGCGCAGCGGCTATCGGCCGGCAGAAGGACGCAAACCATGAAGGCTTATCTCATCACGACGGGGACGCTGTTCGGGCTACTGGCGCTGGCGCACGCCTGGCGCATCGTGGCCGAGTGGCCCGCCATCTTCAAGGATGTCGGGGCCGCCGTCGAGGGCGGCATCGGCGTGGTGGCGGCGGCGCTGTGCGTGTGGGCCTGGCGGCTGGCGCGTGTCTAGGCTGCTGATGCTGGTGGGCGCGACCGTGGGCGGCGCGATCGGCTGGTGGCTCGGGGCCCAAGTCGGCACCATGACCGCGTTCATCGTCAGCACGATCGGCACCGGGGTCGGGGTGTACGCGGGGCGCCGGATCGCGGACTCGCTGGCGGGCTGACGGCGAGCGTCCCTAACTTGGTGGGTCCTGACACAAGGAGTCGCAACCATGAATTGTCCGGCATGCGGCACCGCGCTGACCGCCATGACGGTGGGCGACGTGAAGGTCCAGGCCTGCAAGGGTGGCTGCGGCGGGTTGTGGTTCGACGAATGGCAGCTCGGCAAGGTGGACCAGCCAGCGGCGCAAATGCCCGCGCGACCCAGACGTCGTCATGATGCGCCACTTCTGGAGTGTGAAGCGTGACGGGGTGGTGGACGAAAGCCCGACGTGCGAAGGGATCTTTCTCGACCCCGGAGAGCTCGCGGGCATCCGCGCGGACTACAAGACGGACGCCGAGCGCCACAAGGCCGCGCAAGCGTATTACGGCGAGATGTTCGACAAGCAGCTGGCCGGAATGCTGCGGCAGGACAAGGCCAAGCTCGAGAGCGCGCGCAAGGTCGCCGGCATCTTCAAGTTTCTCTGCCCCAGCTACTACATCCCCGGCAAGCAGTCCTGGGGAGCGTTCTAGGTCGACCGTGCGCCCTCGGAACTCGCTGCTCGCGTTGCTCGGTCTCGCCGGCGTTGCTCCGGCCCGTGCGCAAGACCGAGCGGTATTGGCCCGTCAGGTGTTCGCCGCCGAGAGCGCGTTCGCGCGCACCCTCGCGGTGCGCGATTCGCACGCGTTCGCTACATACGTCGCTCGGGACGCGATCTTCTTCGCGCGTGAGGCGACGCTGCGCGGCCAGCAGGCGGTGGTGGCGGGGTGGCGCGCCTTCTTTGAAGGACCCGCGGCACCGTTCTCCTGGTCTCCCGAGACCGTCGAGGTGCTCGACTCCGGGACCCTGGCGCTCTCCACGGGGCCGGTGCGCGATCCCCGCGGCCGCCGGGTCGGGACCTTTAACTCGATCTGGCGCCGCGATGCGGACGGCCGCTGGCGGGTCGTGTTCGACAAGGGCTGCCCGGCATGCGACTGCGCGAACAAGTGAAGCCCTACTTCCTGGCGCTCCATCTGACCCTCGGACTGGTGATTCTGTTCGAGAGCGTCCGCGAGCTGCTGCACGCCCTGACGCGCGCGGGGCACGGCCACATCGCGGTGGTCGCGATCGTGGAAGGCGTGGCCGCGATGCTCTTCCTGTGGCCGCGCACGATGCGGCTGGGCGGCCTCCTGCTCACGGCGGTGCTCGTCGGCGCCTTCATCGTGCACGCCGTGCGGGGCGAATTCCTCGCACCGCTGCTCGTGTACGCGGTGGCGACGCTGTTCGTCACCGTGAACGGCAGCGCGTGGCGCGAGCGCGCGTGATCTCGCTGTCGCGTAAAGCCCGGTTGTTCTGGCCCCTGGCGGTCGTGCTCATCATGGCCGACTGCACGACGAAACAGCTCGCCGTGGAGCGTCTCTCACCTGCCTCTGTGCCGCACGAGGTCCTGGGGAGCTGGCTGCGGCTGACCCTGGCGTACAACCCGGGAGCGGCGATGGGCTTCATGCTCGGCGCCTGGTCGCGATTCGCCTTCACCGCGCTGGCCCTCGGCGCGCTGGCGGTCCTGTTCGGTCTGTACCGGCGCACCGCCGCGACGGCGGCCCTGCGCACCAGCGCGCTGGCGCTGCTGATCGCCGGTGCCGCGGGAAACCTGCTCGACCGGCTGCGATCGCCGCGCGGCGTCGTGGATTTCATCGACGTGGGCGTCGGGTCGGTGCGGTTCTGGACGTTCAACCTGGCCGATGCCTGGATCACGCTGGGCGCACTGCTACTCGCGGCCGTGTTGTGGCGCGTGCGGGGGGCGGAGCACCAGGAGGACCTATGATCGACACAACCGAACCGGGCGTCGTCGTGGTGCGCGGCAGCGCGCGCGGCTTCGCCGAGGAGGTCACCGCCGGCCGGCATCACCTGCGCGCCGACGAGCCCACCAGTGCGGGAGGGACCGACACGGGTCCCGGCCCGTATGATCTGCTGCTCGCGGCGCTCGGATCCTGAACGTCCATGACCATCGCGCTGTATGCGCGACGGAAAGGGTGGCCGCTGACCGAAGTGGTGGTGCGCCTCCGGCACGACCGAGTGCACGCGGAAGACTGCGCCGAGTGCGACACGAAACAGGGGATGTTGGACGCGATCGAGAGTGAAATCACCCTGACGGGCGCGCTCTCGGGCGAGCAGCGGGCCAAGCTGCTCGATATCGCCGAGCGGTGTCCGGTGCACCGCACGCTCACGTCCGAAATTCGCATCCGGACCAGACTGATGTGAAAGGCAACACCGCGGCGGCAGTGCTGCTCGCCCTCAAGAACGTCGTCTTCACCGTGCTGGTCCCGGGCACCGTAGGGGGTTGGGTCCCATTCAGAATTGCTTCGCAGCTTCCCGGCTGGCCGACGCTCGAGCCGGCGCGTCTGCTCGTCGCATCGCCCCTCTTCGCGCTCGGCGTCGCGGTTTACTTCTGGTGCCTGTGGGACTTCGCGGTCACGGGCCGGGGCACGCCCGCGCCCATCGATCCACCACGCGAGCTGGTCGTGCGCGGCCTCTATCGCCACGTGCGGAACCCCATGTACCTGGGCGTCTTACTGATCATCGCCGGGTGGACCGTGCTGGCGTGGTCTGGGCGCGTGCTCGAGTACGGGGTCGTGGTGGCTCTGTTCTTCCACTTGTTCGTCTGGCTGGTCGAGGAGCCGCTGCTCAGACGTCGCTTCGGCGCCGCCTACGAGGCGTACTGCCGCTCCGTGCGGCGCTGGCTCCCGCGTGTCGATTTCGGGCGCGCCCGTTCGACGCTTGGGTGAGACCCGAACAGGAGATTCGACAATGCGCTTCATGATGCTGGTGATCCCCAAGGGATACGAAAAGGCGGCACCCGGCTTTGCGCCCGACGCCAAGCTGATCGAGAAGATGGGCCGGTACAACGACTCGCTGAAGCAGGCAGGCGTGCTGCTGAGTCTGGACGGCCTGCGCCCGCCCTCGGTGGGCGCGCGGGTCGCGTTCGCCGGAGGCAAGCCGAAGGTGACGGACGGGCCGTTCGCGGAGGCCAAAGAAGTACTGGGCGGCTACTGGATGATCGACGTGCGGTCGAAGGAGGAGGCGATCGAGTGGGCCAAGCGCGCGCCCATGCTCGACGGCGACGTGATCGAGGTCCGTCAGGTGCAGGAGCTCGCGGACTTTCCGCCCGACGTTCGCAAGGCCGCGGGACTGAAATAGTGTCCGACGTTCACCGCGCGATCGACGCCGTCTGGCGAATCGAGTCGGCGAAGGTGATCGCCGGGCTGGCGCGCATCGTGGGCGACGTGGGGCTCGCCGAAGACCTGGCGCAGGACGCGCTCGTGGCGGCGCTGGAGCGGTGGCCCAAGTCGGGGGTGCCGGACAACCCGGGCGCGTGGCTCATGGCGGCCGCCAAGCACAAGGCGATCGACGGCTTGCGCCGGGGCAAAATGCTCGAGCGCAAGCATGCCGAGCTCGCGCACGTGCTCGAAGAAGAACAGGAGAAGGCCGTGCCGGCGCTCGACGCGGCCCTCGACGACCACGTGGGCGACGATCTGCTTAGCCTCATGTTCACGGCCTGCCACCCGGTACTCACCACCGAGGCGCGCGTGGCATTGACGCTGCGCCTGCTCGGCGGCCTGACGACGCCGGAGATCGCGCGCGCGTTCCTCGTGCCTGAGCCAACCGTCGCGCAGCGCATCGTCCGGGCCAAACGGACCCTCGCCGAGGCACGCGTCCCGTTCGAGGTGCCCAGGGCGGGCGAGCTCACCGCGCGCCTCGCCTCGGTGCTCGAGGTGATCTACCTGATCTTCAACGAAGGCTACTCGGCCACCGCGGGCGACGACTGGGTGCGGCCGACGCTGTGCGAGGAGGCGCTGCGACTGGGTCGAATTCTGGCGGAGCTGATGCCGAACGAGCCCGAGGTGCACGGGCTCGTCGCGCTGAGGGAGATCCAGGCCTCACGGCTGCGGGCGCGGGTGGGCCCGTCCGGAGAGGCGATTCTGCTACTCGATCAGGACCGGACCCGCTGGGATCAGCTGCTCATCCGGCGCGGGCTCGCGGCGCTCGAGCGGGTGGAGGCGCTGGGCGGGTCGCTGGGGCCGTACGCGTTGCAGGCGGCGATCGCCGCGTGCCACGCGCGCGCCGGTACGGCGGAGCAGACGGACTGGACCCGCATGACCGCCCTGTACGACGCGCTCGCGCAGCTCGCGCCGTCACCGGTGGTGGAGGTCAACCGCGCGGTCGCCTACGGGATGGCGTTCGGCCCCGCGGCGGGGCTCGAGATCGTGGACGCGCTCGCCGCCGAGCCCGCGCTGGCGCGCTACCATCTGTTGCCCACCGTGCGCGGCGACCTGCTCTTCAAGCTCGGCCGCTTCGCCGAGGCCCGCACCGAGCTGGAGCGGGCGGCAGCGCTCACGCGCAATGCGCGTGAGCGCGCCGTGCTGCTCGAGCGCGTCGCGGCCTGCGAGCGCGCGGTCAAACCGCCTTGATGGTCTTCGATGCGTCGTCCCAGGTCACCGTTGTTTTCCCCCGGAAATACGACTCGTTCGCCATGTGACACGCCAGCGCGGCGTTGTGGCCGAACACCACGTCCTCCACCACTGGCTTCCGGGTGCGGACCGCCTCGAAGTAGTTCCAGAGGTGCGGCCGCGTGTCGTCGAAATCGGGCCCCGTGAATGAGATGGTCTCTGGCATCGTGACCGCCTGGCCGGGCTTGGGATCGTGCTCCTCGTGCCACTTGGCGAGGTACGCCTGGTGCATCGCCCGCGGGAAGCTGTTCGTGTAGTAGCTGGGGTAATCAGCCTTGCCGGACTGCGGCGTGAAGGTCAGGGCGGAGCCGGTGACCTCGAGCAGGCCGTGCGAGCCCTGGATGCGATACGTCTCCGGCATCTCGGTTCCCAGGTTCAGACGCATGTACACGGGCAGCCCGTCGTAGTCGTAGACCACGGCGTGCACGTCCGGCATGTTGCGGCCGTCTTTCCAGAGGCGGATGCCGCCGACTGCGCTCGCCCGCTGGGGCGGGGCGTTGATGCCGAGCATGAACATCATGCCGCTCACCAGGTGCACCAGCAGATCGCCGGCCACGCCGGTGCCGTATTCTTTCCAGCAGCGCCACCGCGCGAAGATGAGCGGATCGAGCGGGCGTTTGGGTACGGTGCCCTGCCAGGTATCCCAGTCGAGGTTCTGAAGGGAGAGATCAGGCGGGGGCGGGTACTCCCACGCGCCGGTGGGATCGTTGCGACCGAGCCAGCCCTCGACCAGCATCAGCTCGCCGAGCGTGCCCTGCGAAATGATTTCCTTGGCCTTGGCGCACACCTGCGAGCTCACGCGCTGCGAGCCGATCTGGATGATGCGCCCGGTGCGTTTGCCCGCTTCCACCATCGCCACGCCGTCGGCCGGGGTGTGCGACATCGGCTTCTCGCAATAGATGTCCTTGCCGGCGCTGAC
>CBFHAJ010000052.1:0-22168 GCA_965653495.1 uncultured bacterium
CACGCCGCCATGACGCCGGCCCGGCCGAGAGAGCCGACCAGCTGTTTGGGATCGTGGCGGTTCACGACCGGCAGCCGGCCGATGTCGTGCTCCAGCATCTTCGTCGTGGCCTGGCCCAGCAGCTCGTCGGGGTAGGTGACGACGAGCGTGCGGCTGCCGGCGTCGAGCGCCGTCGCGCCGTCGGCCTCGCTCTCGAGCGCGCGCACCAGATCGCCCCGTGTGATCATCCCCACCAGATGCCCGCCCTCGTCCACGATCGGCCATGCGTGGCGGCGACCGACCACCGGATCCTCGTTCGCCAACCGGTGAAACAGGGTGTCGACCGGCAGATGGGCCGGCACGGTGGGCACGTCGCGCTCCATCACTTCCTCGACGCGCAGCAGGTGCAGCGGGTTGACGATGTACTCGCGCATCACGTGCTGGCCACGGCGCGCCAGCTTCTCGGTCAGAATCGACCGTTTCATGAGCAGCACGGTGACGCCGGCGGAGGCGACCGTGCCCACGAGCAGGGCGGGCAGGGCGCCCACGTCGCCGGTGAGCTCCATGACGAACACCATCGAGGTGAGCGGGAGCTGCATCGTGCCGCCCATGAGCGCGGCCATGCCAATCATCGCCCACAGACCCACGTCGCCGGCGTGCAGCGACTCCGCGCCCAGTGCGCCGAGCGCGCCGCCCATGATCAGGAGCGGCGCGAGCACGCCCCCTGACGTGCCCGAGCTGAGCGCGATCGCCCAGATCAGCGCCTTCACGAACAGCAGCCCAACCAGGATGGCGCCGACCAGCCGGGCGTCCAGCAGATCGTTGATGACGTCGTAGCCGACGCCCAGCGCGCGCGGCGTGACGAGACCCCCCAGGCCCACCAGCAGGCCGCCGATCGCCGGCCACCACATCCAGTGGATGGGCAACCGCCGGAACGCGTCCTCGAGCCCGTAGACGAGCGCCGTGACCCCCGTGGACGCGAGCCCCGCGGCGAGACCGATGCCGAGGGCGATGAGGAGGGTGGTCGGGGGCAGCGCGTGGTGAGGCACGACGGCGAAGAGCGGCCCGGTGCCGAACAGTGGTTCGCGCACCGCCCCGGCCACCGCCGACGAGCACGCGACCGGAATGAAGCTGCGCGGCTTCCATTCGAACAGCAGCAGCTCCACCGCGATCAGGACGCCGGCCACGGGCGTCGCGAAGATCGCGGACATGCCGCCCGCCGCGCCCGCCACGAGCAGTGTCTTGCGCTCCGCCGCCGAAAGGTGAAACGCCTGCCCGAACAATGATCCGAACGCGCCACCCGTGACGATGATCGGTCCCTCGGCACCGAACGGACCTCCTGTGCCGATCGCGATCGCCGATGACAGCGGCTTGAGGATGGCGACCTTCGCGTCCATGCGGCTGCGTCCCAGCAGAATCGCTTCGATCGCCTCCGGGATTCCGTGACCGCGGATCTTGTCCGAGCCGTACCGCGCCATCAGACCCACAACGATCCCGCCCGCCGCGGGTATCAGGACCCGCCACATGCCGAGCGGGCTGTCCGCGGGTGGAACGAGCGTGCCCCCCACGCGGTGAAAGTACGCCAGGTTCGTGAACAACCCGATGAGCCGGACCAACGCCAGCGCGACCAGGGCGCTGATGACGCCGATCAAACCGGCCATCGGGGTGAGGGTGAGGATCCTCGCGTCGGCTGTATAGTCGCCCAGTGCGTCGGTGTGCTCGGTGCGCGTCATTGAGGAAGGGGGGGGAGGACGCGAGGAAGATAATCGGGTGGCTCGTCTTGAGACATCCGAGCTGTTTCGTGGCAGCATGTCACAGGATGCGACGGGAAATCGTGCGGCCGTCGCGGCGTGGGACATGGCACGGGCGATGCCCGTTACCTGACTGCTCCGTGCGCGCTCTTCAATGGCGCACCACACGACGACCCAATCGAAGACGAGGAGGCGCCCCCTATGCTCACCCGTGTGCGACCTGGGCCCCTGACGGGGCTTGGCGCAACTGCCGTCCTGCTGCTCACCGGCGTGCTCACAGGCTGTGATTCCAGCTCGACCGGTCCTGCTTCCAGTAACCTGGCCCAATTCTCCCGCGTCGTCACACTCCCAGATCTCCAGAGCCAACTGACCGGTCCTGCGCGCGTCGCCGTGAGCGTGGTGCCGGGCACGCTGGTGGCCCGACGCGTCGAGATCGAAGGCCAGGATCAGCTCACCCGGCGCGAGCAGGTCCGCAGCCGGGTCACCGCGATCACTGCGGGCACCGATACGGCAACGCTCACGCTGGAGCTGGGAGGCCTCAACGTCGCCGTGAACGGGTCGACGCGGTTGCGGCCCGACGACGGTGACGGCGCGCACGGGTGGATGCCGTCCGACGGCGGTCAGGACGGGGGCAGCATGACCCTCGCCGACTTCGTCGCGCGCATCCAGGCCGATATCGCGGCCGGCAATAACCCGGCCGTGAAGGCGACGCGGCAGGCCCCGGCGCAGGCCCAGGCCGCGGACGACGGCAGTTTCCTCGCGGGAGAGCTGCAGCTCGACGAAGGGAACGACCATGGACTGATCGAGCTGAACATCAGCCCGGCCAGCCTCGTCAGCAACGCCACGCCGCCACCCGACGCGTTCCTGAAGCTGCTCGGCTTGAGCCTGGAAATCCGCACGAGCGACGGCACGACCACCCTCCGCGTCCAGAACGAGGATGTGGAAGGCGTGCAGGAGTTCGACGGCGTCGTCCAGTCGGTGGAGCAGACGGCGAACACCGTCACCCTCAAGGACGGAACGATCATCAAGATCGTCGCGGGCACCGAGTTCGAGCCGCGTGAGGGCGACGAGGACGACCATCTCACCACGCTCGCCGACGTGCAGACCGCGCTCACCGCGGGCAAGACAGTGAAGGTGGAAGGCCGGGGTCTCGTGGACACCACCAGCCCGCTCACCTTTGACGCAGTGCGGATCGAGTTCGAGGTCGAAGGCGAAGCGCTGCCCCCAGCGGTCATGATGCGAGAGTTCCGGGACACGGTGGCGAGCGTCGACGTCGGGGGTGGGACGTTTACGCTCGGGCATGGTGCAGTTGTCACGGTGACGAGCAGCACCATGTTCGATCACGATGGTCTGCAGACCCTGCAGGCGGTGTCCGACTCGATCGCCGATCACCGTCGCGTACGCGCCGAGGGAGTCGCGCAGGTGACTGCCGCGGGCCCGCCAGCGGCGCTGACGGCGCTGTTCGTCAGGTTCGAGGTCGAGAGCGAGTAAGCGACGCTGCGATCAGCCGGGACGCCAGCTCTGCGTCCCGGCTGATGTTGTAGAGGCCACCGGTGGCGTCGTAGTTGTGACCGACGAAGTACAACCCCGGTTGGTCGGGGCTGACCACCCGATCGCGTCGGCGGGCGAACCCCTTCGCATCAATTCCGATCAGCGAGCCGAGCGGTCCCACCGCCGCGCCGAACCCCGTCGCCATGATGATGTCGTCGAACCGACCCGCAGAGCCGTCCGTGAAGCGCGCGCCATCTGCCGTCAGCTCGGCCACCCCGCCGCGCACGTCGATCAACCCGGCGGCGATCGCGTCCACGAGATGAAACCCGATCACCGGGATTGCGTCGAGCGGGCTGTATCCGGGACGGGGTAACACCGGCCGGCCGCGCCGCAGCTCGGTGAGGAGCCGGATCAGGTCGACGATCCGCTCCTGAGCGCCGCGCGGCAGCTTGCGCACCCAGTACGCCAGGTACTGAATCGGCACTCCCGCGAGCGTGAGTGGCACGACGTTCGCCCCCGATCGCACGGCGACGGTCACCTTGCCGCCCGCGTGGGCGATCTCGCTCGCGATTTCGGCCCCGGAATTCCCCACGCCCACGACCAGCACGCGACGTCCCGCGTACCCGTCGGGGCGGCGGTACTCTACGCTGTGCCCCAGCCGCCCCGCGAAGCGCTCCTGGCCGGGGAACCGCGGCATGCGCGGATTGGCGACGATCCCGGTAGCGACCACGAGGGTGTCCGCGGCCAGCGTGCCCCGGTTCGTGGTCACCGCCCAGCCACCGTCCGAGGGGGCGTGCGTGATCCGCTCCACACGGTATCCAGTGTCGATCGGCAGGTTGAACACGTGGGCGTAGCGCCGCAGATACTCCCAAAATTCGTGGCGTGGCACGAACAGCGGGGCGGAGCGGGGGAGCGGCATGCCGGGAAGTCCAGACATGTGTTTCCCGGTATGCAGCGTGAGGCTGTCGTACAGGTTGGCCCAGGTGTAGCCCACCGTGTCGCCCCGCTCGAGTACGCGATGCGGCACGCGGCGACGCACGAGCTCGCGCGAGGTCGCGAGCCCGGCGGGCCCCGCACCCACGACTATGACCGGCAGCCGCTCAAGCATGGAGCAGCGCTGCCGCGTCCACCCCGATCCCTTCCGCCACGCGGTCGGCGAGCGCCATGATCGTGAGGTAGGGATTGATCTGGAGCGCGTCGGGAAACAGGCTGGCGTCCGCGACGCGCAGCCATGGCAGGCCGTGTACCCGGCCCCAGGCATCGCACACCGAGTCGGCGGCGCTGCGCCCCATGGCGCAACCACCCATCAGATGCGCCGCCGAGACGGCGATCGAGCCCGGCCGGAAATGGCGGGCGGCGATCCGCTGCTCGATCCGGCCCGCGTCAGTCGAGTCGACGACCGGTGGATCGGCGGGCGCCTGCACCCGCACGGCTCCCGCCGCGAACGCAATGCGCGCCGCGGCCCTGGTGCCGCGCACCAGTCCGTCGATCGTTTCCGCCGTGAAGCGATAGTGCACGACTGCGTGGCCGGCGCGGTCGACCGTGACGCGATTGCCGGGGACCGCGTGGTCGCAGGCGAGCACGAGGATCATCTGCAGCCGGGGGAACGCGCGCATGATCGTGCTGTGCTGCGCGCCGAAGCCGGTGAGGCTCTTCGCCGTCACGAACGGGAAGTACATGCATGTTTCCAGCACGAACCGCTCGGCGCTGGCGCGGTCGACGAAATAGCTCTTGGGGTGACCCACGTCGTTCGTGATGGCCCGGGGATGCTCGGCCACGATGATCAGCGCCGGATGGCAGGTGAACCCGTGTCCCACCGAGCGAGGAAGGGGAAGCGGAGAGCGGAGTAACAGTGCGGGTGTGCCGATCGCCCCGGCGGCGGCCACGACGATCGCCGCCCGCACCCGGTACTCGCCCGGCGCCCATTCGGATGCCGCGCCCTTGCTGCCAGGAGTTTTCTCGCTGACGCGGACGGTGAGGCTCCGATCGGCCTCGATGCGCAGCACCTCGGCGCGCGTCACGACCTCCACGCCCGCGCGCTCGGCGCGCGGCAGCTGCACGCGGTTCGTGCCCTGCTTGGCTTGATTGGGGCACCCCAGGTTGCAGAGGCTCGAGCCGCGGCACCCCTTCACGTTCACCGGGAACTGCTCGACGGTGTAACCGGCCTGGCGCCCGCCCGCTACGAACAGCCGGTTGTTGTCGTTGATCAACGCATCATCGAGCAGATGCACGTTGTTCTGCTCGGCGTATTGTGCCGAGCGCGCGGTGAGATCGGCGTGGTCCAGCCCCGGCACGTTCCAACCGCGGATGACGCGCTCCGCCGCCGTGAGCGACGTGCCCGTGTAGACCAGCGTCGAGCCGCCGTACGCCGACGCGAACGCCAGCGTCATCGTGCCGTCGCGCGTGAGGAAGGCACCGGCGTCCTCGTACAGGGCGTCGGCCATCTCGAGCTCACCGCCGGTGAACTCGAGGTCCGCGACCCGCGGTCCCTTTTCGAGCACCAGGATGCGCTTGCCGACCCGCACCAGCGGCCCCAGCTCCTGCGCGACGGCGCCGCCGCCCGCGCCCGAGCCGACGACGACGACGTCATAGGCGCGCGAGGCGATCACCGCCGGGCCTCCCAACCGCGCGGGTGCGCGCGGTAACCGATGGCCGCTCCCGCCGCCGGGCGACCGTAGTAACCCATCAGGATCAACGTGCGGAGCCCCCACACCCCGCGCCGCACCAGCGCGACCGGGGCGGTCTGGAGCCGCTCGAGCAGCCGCGTGCGACGCGCCACGTCGAGCCGGGAGAAGCGCCGCCCATACGTGAGCACGGGCAGCCATTCGATGAACCGGAGGAAAGTCGCGAGCTGGCGACGCTGTCTCGCGGGGCGGGTGCTTACTGCGCGGGTGACGATCGCCTGCACCTCGTCCCATTCGGCGGGGGTGAGCTGGGCGACCTCCGGGACGACGGTGATGGCAACGGCTCGCAGCGCGGAGGTCATGGCCCGGGAACGTAGGCCTCCGCGCCGCAACGGGTCAATCACCTACACGGGGCACCTACATCCAGGGCTCATCAGCCGAGGGACCGTAGATCGACGGAACTTTGGCGTCTGCCATCCGCAGGTAGACGGAGAACTGCCCGCGATGATGCACCTGGTCCATGAGCATGAACCACAGCAAGTCCATCTTGCGGACGTCACCCATTTGCTTCGGCGCCACGAAGAACTTCACCGTCCTGTTGAGCTCGGCGTCGGGCGTCTTGCGGATGCGCTCCATGAACGCTTTGGACGACTTTTCGTACGTCGCGATCACATCCGACATGGTCGCGGGGGCCTTGGGCATCGTGCCGAACTTGATCTCCCCATCCAGCCCCTGCTCGCTGGCTTTCTGCTCCGTCACGAACATCCAGGCGAGCTCGCGCGCCGACTTGCACTTGTCGTGCGGCTTCAGGTCCGCCTTGGCGGCGGGAAAGGCTCTGAGCACCCGCAGCGTGGTGGGGATCTCTCTCTCCAGCGCACCCAGGAACTGCTCCTTCTCCGTCATGGCGTTCGTCTCCTTTTCATTGACGCTGTTCCACGACGCGGGCGAGCTTCACGAAGCAGCCGGTCCAGCCGTGCTCGTGCTTGGCGCGGGCTTCGTCGGTCGGGAACAGCTCGTGGGTCAGCACCAGATCGGTCGCGTTGCCGCGGGCGAGGAACTCGACGGTCACCAGGGTCTCAGGCGCGTCCGGCTCGTTCTCCCAACGCCAGGTATACACGAGCTTCCTGGGAGGTTCCACCGTGCGATACACGCCGACCAGACGATGCTCGGCGCCGTCGGGAGCGCGCATGTGGATGCGGTACTTCCCGCCGGGGCGCAGGTCGACCTCGGCGACCGGGGTAGTCATGTCGCCCGGCGCCTTCCACTGCTTCATCTCCGCCGGCGACGTCCAGGCCCGGAAGACCCGCTCCGGCGGCGCGGCGAAGCTGCGCCGGAGGCGGAGGGTGACGGTGGCGTGCTGTCGCTCTCGGGTGGCCATGGGGCGGGTGCCTCCTGTTTCTGGGACTGAGCCAGATACGTGGCGAGGGCGTCGAACTGGCCCTCCCAAAACCGGCGATAGCGTTCGACCCAGCGCGCGACGTCCTTCATGGGCCGGGCGACCAACCGGCAGCGACGGACTCGGCCTTGCTTCGCATGCGCCACCAGGCCGGCGCGCTCGAGCACCCGGAGGTGTTTGTGGACGCCGGGCAGCGAGATGCGAAACGGGCGCGCCAGCTCGGTGACCGACGCCTCGCGGGTCGCGAGCGCCGCGAGAATGGCGCGGCGTGTGGGATCCGCGAGCGCCGCAAACGTGACGTCGAGGGCGGTCTCCTTATACTTAACCATGTGGTTAAGTCTAGAGCGCGTGCCGGCCGCGTGTCAAGCGCACGCTCGGTATCGGTCCGCGCGGCACGGGCGTCTCCCTGGCGCTCTCCCTTTCCTTCCAGCTGTAGGAGCCCCTACACTCCCGGGGTGATCTACACGATCGGCCACTCGACCCGGGAGCTCGCCGAGTTCCTTGGTCTGCTGCGCGCTCACGGGATCAGTGGGGTGGTCGACATCCGGAGCTATCCGGCGTCGCGCCGCCACCCCCACTTCACCCGCGACGCCCTGGCCGCCACGCTCGCCGCGGCGGGAATCGCGTACCATCACGAGGCGGAGTTGGGAGGACGCCGGACCGCGCGCCGCGACTCCCCCAATGGCGCATGGCGCAGCGCGGCGTTCCGCGGCTATGCCGACTACATGGAGACCGCGGCGTTTCAGGACGCACTGGCCCGCCTGGTCGCGCGCGCCCGCGAGCGCCCGACGGCGATCCTCTGCGCCGAGGCGGTGCCATGGCGCTGCCATCGCAATCTGGTGGCCGACGCGCTCGTCGCCCGTGGCGAGCCCGTCGCGCACATCCTGAGCGAGGCGGTACCCACGCCCCATACGTTGTCCGCCCACGCGCGCATCATGCCCGGCGGCCTCGTCCGCTATCCCGCCGCGCCACCGGACCAGCTCACGCTGACGTGAAGCGCGCGGCCCCCCCCGTTATCTTCGAGGCGACCGAGCGAGCGAGAGCGGGTATGCGGCGTCAAAACATTGCCAGCGGTGCTCCGTGGGAGCCGATCGTCGGCTACTCGCGTGCGGTGCGCGTGGGGTCCACGGTGCACGTGGCGGGGACCACCGCCACGGGCCCCGACGGCGGAATCGTGGGGATCGGCGACGCCTATGTCCAGGCGACCCAGACCCTGAAGAATATCGAGCGCGCGCTGCGGCAGGCCGGCGCGTCGCTCGCGGACGTGGTGCGGACGCGCATCTACGTGACCGACATCGCCGATTGGGAGCGGGTGGGACGCGCGCACGGCGAGGTGTTTCGGGGAATTCGTCCGGCGACCACCCTCGTGGCCGTGGCGCGGCTGGTCGCGCCCGAGATGCTCGTGGAGATCGAGGCGGAGGCCATCGTCGGGATGTAGATTGAACGCCGGAGGTATCGCGTGTCGGCCACCGCCCTGGACAAACAAGCCACCGTCGCCTGTCCCTTCTGCGCGACGCTCAATCGCGTGGATCTCGCGCGCATCGCCGAGCATCCCAAGTGTGGCCACTGCGGCCGGCCGATTCTGCTCGATCGCCCGATCGCAGTCAGCGACGCGACGCTCGACGGGGTGCTCGCCGGCACCGCCGTCCCGATCGTCATGGACTGCTACGCCGACTGGTGCGGCCCCTGCAAGATCATGGCGCCGGTGCTCGACGACTTCGCCCGCGACCGGCAGGGCCAGGTGCTCGTCACCAAGCTCGACACCGATCGCAACCCGGCGACCACGCGCCGCTACGACGTCCGCGCGATCCCCACATTGATCGTGTTCCGGAATGGCCGGGAGGTGGGCCGGCGCGCGGGCGTGATGCCGCGCGCCGAGCTGGACGCGCTGGTGGCGTCACCCGCCGCCACGGTCTGACATGTCATCAGGCTCGGTGTCGAGCTACGAATCGCTTGAGCCGGAGGAGCCGGGTCGGCCGCCGGGGGGGGGCGCCTCCGAACGGTCTCGCGCGCTCGCCCTTGCGCTCGCCGTAGTGGGCGGTGTGTTCGGCCTGCACCGGTTCTATACCGGCCGTGCCGCCAGCGGGGTGTGCATGTGCCTCACCCTCGGCGGCATGGGCATCTGGTACCTGTACGACGTGGTGGTGGTCGCGGCGGGGGAATTCCGGGACAGCGATGGTCGCCGGGTGGTGCGCTGGGAGCTGGCCGACGCGGCGTCGCCGCTGCCACCCGGGGAGCGTCGGGTGTCCGACCTGGAAGACCGCATGCTCGGGCTCGAATCGCAGGTGAATGAGCTGGCCGAGCGGCTCGACTTCGCGGAGCGGCTGCTGGCGCAGGCGCGGGAGAAGGGGACGTTGCCGAAAGGCTAGACGAGCAGCGCAGTCCACCAAGACCACTCTCGAGGAAACGATGCGGATCGGGGTCCCGAAGGAGACCGCGCCCAACGAGCGTCGGGTCGCGCTCGTCCCCGATGCGGTGGGGCGGCTGGCGAAGGCCGGGGGAGGGGGGGGCTACGAAATCATCGTGGAGCAGGGGGCGGGCGCCGCGGCCGCGTTCCCCGACGAGGCGTTCCGGGCCGCCGGAGCCGCGCTGGGAAGCGCCCCTGCGGACGTGTTCGGACGGAGCGACGTGGTGCTCAAGGTGCAGCCGCCGACTCCGGCCGAGATCCGTCTCTTGCGGGAGGGGGGCGCGCTGGTCGCCCTGTTCCAGCCGGCGGCCGAGCGGGACACAGTGGCGCAGCTCGCCGCCCGCAAGGTGACCGCGTTCAGTCTCGCGCTGTTGCCGCGCATCACGCGCGCGCAGTCGATGGACGTGCTGTCGTCGCAGGCCACGGTGGCGGGATATAAGGCAGTGCTCCTCGCCGCCACCGCAGCTGGGCGGTTTCTCCCCATGCTGGTCACCGCGGCGGGCACCCTCACGCCGGCGCGCGTGCTGGTGCTGGGGGCGGGGGTGGCGGGGCTCCAGGCCATCGCCACGGCACGCCGGCTCGGCGCCGTCGTGTCCGCGTTCGACGTGCGTCCCGCCGTGAAAGAGCAGGTGGAGAGTCTCGGCGCCAGGTTCCTGCAGCTCGACATCGGCGCGCAGGGTGAGGGGGCGGGCGGCTACGCCAAGGAGCTGTCCGAGGACACGCACCGCCGCGAGCTCGAGTTTCTCGCGCAGAGCGTGAAGGACGCGGACATCGTCATCACCACCGCGGCGATCCCGGGGAAGCGCGCCCCGATCTTGATCACCGCGGACGCGGTGCGCGGCATGAAGCCGGGCTCCGTCATCGTCGACCTGGCCGTAGAGACGGGCGGCAACTGCGAGCTGTCGCAGCCGGGGAAGGATCACGTCGAGCGCGGCGTGCTCATTCTCGGGCCGCTCAACGTGCCCAGCACCCTGCCGTATCACGCGAGTCAGATGTACGCGAGGAACGTTTCCAGTTTCTTGTTGCACGTTGCCCGAGATGGCAAGCTCAACCTCGATTTCTCCGACGCAATCATCGGCGATACCTGTGTGACCCACGCCGGGGAGGTGCGGAAATCATGACCGACTACTGGTCGATGGTGTTCGTGCTCGTGTTGGCGACGTTCATCGGGCTGGGGGTGATCCGCCGGGTCTCCCGCCTCCTGTACACGCCGCTCATGTCGCTCACCAACGCGATCTCGGCGATCGCCGTGGTGGGGTCGATCGTGGTCACGGGCGCTGACTACCCGGAGACGATCCGCATCCTTGGCGCGGTGGCGCTGTTCGCCTCGATGACGAACATCGTGAGCGGCTTCCTGATCACCGACCGGATGCTCAAGATGTTCAAGAAGCAATGATCGCGGGGCTCGTCCAGCTCGCCGCCGTCCTCGCGACGGCGCTGTTCATCTTCGCGCTGCACTGGATGAACGACCCCAAGACGGCGCGCCGCGGCGTCTTCGCGGGCGTCACCGGGATGCTCATCGCCGTGGCGGCGACGTGGATCCAGCCCCAGATCGTCCACCATGGCTGGATCGTCGTGGCCATCGTGCTCGGGTTCGCCGCCGGCGTGCCGCTGTCGCTGGTGCCGCTCACCGCTGTGCCGCAGCGGACCGCGCTGTCGCACGCGTTCGGCGGGCTCGCCGCCGGCCTCGTGGGCACGGCCGAGTATTTCCTCGGGCTGGGCGAGCACCCCGCAGAGCTGACGGCGTTCCGGATGAGCGCCATCGTCGCCGAGGTGATCCTCGGATTCCTCACGTTCACCGGGAGCCTCATGGCCACCGGCAAGCTGCAGGAGGTGAAGTGGATCCCGCAGCGGCCGGTCACCTATCCCGGGCAGAACTTCGTGAACATCGGGGTCCTGGCGATCGCGGTCGCCACGGGGGTCCTCGTGGTGCTGCAACCCACGGCGGCCTGGTCGGCGCGCGCGTTTCTCGGGATCGTCGGCCTGGCGCTGTTGTTCGGCGTGCTGCTCATCATTCCGATCGGCGGCGCCGACATGCCCACGGTGATCTCGATTCTCAATTCGTACGCCGGCCTGTCCGCGGTGGCGATGGGCTTCGTGCTCGACAACAAGCTGCTCGTGACCGCGGGCGCACTGGACGGCTCGAGCGGCCTGATCCTGTCGATCATCATGTGCCGGGCGATGAACCGCTCGTTCACGAACGTGCTGTTCGGGGCGTTCGGTACCGTGCAGAAGACGCGCGCGATCGGGGAACAAAAGGAATGGAAGCAGGAGACGGTGGAGGGGGCGGCGCAGCTGCTCGAGCAGGCGCGGCAGGTGGTGATCATTCCCGGATACGGCATGGCGGTGGCCCAGGCACAGCACAAGGTGCGCGAGCTGCATGACCAGCTGGTCAAGCGGGGCATCGCGGTCAAGTTCGCGATGCATCCGGTCGCCGGGCGCATGCCGGGGCACATGAACGTGCTGCTCGCCGAAGCCGACATCCCGTACACAGCGCTGATCGAGATGGACGAGATCAACCCCGAGATGCCGCAGTGCGACGTGGCGCTGGTGATCGGGGCGAACGACGTCGTGAATCCGGCGGCCCGCTACGCGAAAGGCAGCCCGATCTACGGCATGCCGATCATCGATGCCGACAAGGCGCGGACCGTGCTGGCGATCAAGCGCAGCAAGAATCCCGGCTTCGCGGGGATCGACAACGAGCTGTACGTGCAGGACAACACCTGGATGCTATTCGGCGACGCCAAGACGGTCGTCGGCGATCTCGTGAAGCAACTCGCGGGCGGGAGCGGGATCCACTGATCCGCTACGCGAGTCCCTCCAGCGCATCGGCGTAGTCGCGGATCATGCGAGTGACGGAGTAGCGCTCGACGGCGCGCTGCCGCGCGGCCCGCGCGAGCGTGGACCGGCGTGCTTCGTCCCGCAGCAGCTCGCGCAACTGGTCGGCGAACCCGCGCGGGTCGGCGGCGGGCGCCAGCGCGCCCGCATCTCCCAGGAGCTCCCGGGTGCCGCCACCGTCCGTCGCGAGCACGGGGCGCCCGCACGCGAGCGCCTCGATCAGCGCGAGCGAAAATACCTCGTCGGGGCGGGTGTGGACCACGCACGTGGCCGCGTTGTACGCCCCGACGAGCGGCGCCGGCTCGAGGTCACCGACGAACCGCACGTCGACACCCAACCCGGCGCTGTGCGCGCGTAACTCCTGCTCGCGCGCCCCAGAGCCGCACAGCACCAGTGGCGGGGCGGGACGTTGCAGCAGCGCGAGACTCTCGAGCAACAGATCCCAGCGCTTCTCGATCTCCAGCGCGCCGACGCCGACGAGCAGCGGACCCTGGCCCAGGCCGTGTCGCTCGCGGAACGCCCGGCCCGCCGCTGCATCGGGGCGGAACAGCTCGCAGTCGACGCCATTCGGTATCACGCGGTGGGGGGCCCGGCGCATGAACGGCGCCTCGTCGAGCGCCCGGCGCGCGAGGCCGGCAGTGAGGAAGATCGTCAGGCCGACGCGACGGAACCCGAGGCGCGTGAGGAGGTCACGCGGGGGCCGGGGTGTGCTGATGGCGTACACGAGGGCGAGCGGTCGACCGGCGGCCGCGAACGCAGCCAGGCGGATGTCGCGCCCGCGGTCTACGACCACGGTGTCCGCGCGGAGGTCGCGCAGCGCGCGCCGTAATGCAATCGCCCCGCGCAGCGTCGTGTGCCCCACGGGGAGGGTCTGCGTCTCCACGCCACGGGCGCGGAATCCGGCGGCCACGACGTCGTAGGCGACGAGCGCGCTGGTGGCGTGTCCGCGTTCGGCGAGCCCCCGGGCGACCACCGCAAACACGCTGCTCGAGCCACGCCAAAACCGGCTCGACGTCAGCAGCGCGATCCGCCGGGGTCGCGGGGGGAGGGCTACCGCGGCCAATCGTTGTTGGAGCGGTCGATGTCCGGGTACACGCGCGCGGGGTCGACCACGGCCCTGGTCACCCGCTGCGCGGTGGGGATGCGCGCCGTGAACCGGCTTCCCAGGTTCCACATCTCGATCGGCAGCTCGTGCCGTTCCGTCGAGCCGTCGGCGTAGTGCAGCTCGAGCGTCACGGGCAACACCATCTGGCCCCGATTCGTGAGGAACACGAGTGTCGTGTCGCCGGCGGCGGACACGGAATCGATCGCCTGGTCGAGCCGCGCCGTGGTGAACACCCATGCGCGCCAGAACCAGTCGAGGTCCCGCCCGGACACGTTCTCGATGGTGCGGAAGAAGTCGGCGGGCTGGGGGTGCTTGAACGACCAGCGGCGTACGTACTCGCGCATCGCGCGCTCGAACGTCGCCTTGCCGAGCACGGCATCGCGCAGCACGGTGAGCATGAGCGCCGGCTTTTGGTAGGCCGTCCACGCGAGGTCGCGCGATTCGACTGGCTTCTCGATGAGCGGTTGCTCGTTGCCGGGCACCGCCGAGATCTGATAGTCCGTGAGCAGCTCGCGCCGCACCGTGTCGCCGTAGGCCGTTCCCTTGAAATAGCCTTCGGCCGAACCGTAGTCGATGAACGTGTTGAACCCCTCGTCCATCCAGGGATAGCGCCGCTCGTCCGAGCCGACCAGCATGGGAAACCACTCGTGCCCGAACTCGTGCGTGAGCACCCAGTACTGGTCCTCCCGCTTTTCGATCGACGGCACGAAGGTCAGCATCGGGTATTCCATTCCCTCGATGAGTCCCTCGACGGTCGTCGCCTGGGGCCAGGGGTACTGGCCCCACGTCTCGCTGAAATGCTTGATGGTGAACCACGCCATCTTGTTCGCTTCTTCCCACGGTGTGGCGCTCGGCCGGTACATGGTCTGGATCAGCACGCCGTTCCAGCTGGACGCGTCCCAGCGGTAGTCGGGCGACGCGGCCCAGGCGAAGTCGCGGACGTTCTTCGCGCTGAAATGCCACGTCTTGGTGCCGGGGGTGCGCTGCGCGCCGTGCGCCGTGGCCTCCGCGCTGGTGATGATCTGGACGGGCTCCCTGGAGCGACTGGCGCTCGCGAGCCGCGCGCGCACGTTCGGGCTCCACACGACGAGCGGGTTCATCACCGTGCCCGTTCCCGCGACGACAAAGCCGGCGGGCAGCGTGAGCGTCACATCATAGTCGCCGTACTCGAGATAAAACTCGCCCGCGCCGATGTAGGGCAGGGGGTTCCAGCCGTGCACGTCGTCGTATACGACCATGCGCGGATACCACTGGCCGATCTCGTACAGCCGCGTGCCGATCCGTCCCATCCGGCCGCCGCCGTAGGGCGGCACCGGAAAGTGCCAGGCGACGTCGAAATCGATCGCGCGGCGCGGGGCGAGCGGGCGTGGCAGCTCGACCCGCATCATCGTCCCGTACTCCGTGCGCACCAGCTCCTTGCCCGCCACCGTCAAGTGCTCGACGGTGATCCCACCGATGAAGCCCTTGCCCGTGAAGTCGAACACCGCCCCACCGGCGAAGTGCAGCGGCGGCTGGTTCAGGGCGTAGGTGATACTGTGCTTGGCGAAAATGTTCTGCTCGATCTGTACCCACACGAAGGCGAGCGTATCGGGAGAACGGTTCTCGTAGTGGATGCGCTCGCGTCCGTGCAGCACCGAGCCGGCAGTGTCGAGCGTCGCAGTGATCGTGTAGTCGGCGCGCTGCTGCCAGTACTCGGGTCCGGGCGCGCCGGAGGCGCTGCGGACGCGATTCGGCTGCGGCAGGGGCAGTGCGCGGAACGGGGACGAGTCGGCGACGGAGGGAACCTGGAGGGCGAGCGCGAGAGCTACGATGGCGAGCACGAGCTCATTCCTGCACCACCGTGATCTTGAACCCGTCCGGATCTGTGACGGCGAACGCCCGATCGCCCCAGGGCATGTCCTGCGGCGCGTAGTCCAGATGACCGCCGCGCGCCGTGATGCCTGCGGCGAGCGCGTCGATGTCCTGGGCGGTGGAGAGCCAGATCCGCAGGCCATCGCCCTTCTTGCGGTCGCGGCCCTTGACGAAGTCGTCCTGATTGAGCATCACCTCGCATGTCCCGGCCTTGAGCTGGACGCCGCGCAGCTGACCGCCGTTCGACCATTGCTCACCCGGCGTGAAGCGCAGGATGTCGCGATACCACGCCAGGCTCCGGGTGAGGTCGTTCACCGTGAGCGAGACGGAGAGGGAACGGAGCCGCAACGACTCGGGCTGCTGGCGCTCGCGGCGTTGCGGCGCTGGCCGTTTCTTGGCGGGACGCCGGACGCCCTTCTCGCTAGCCATCGATCAGATCCTTTCTCGCACGGGTCACAAGCGTAGCGTCCCGCTCGCGCTTCCGCCAGATTTCGGCGTTTCTCACCCACCATCGAGGAGTCGAGCCGATGCCCACCAGCCAAGCCAGCGCCGTTTGGGAGGGGAAACTCAAGGACGGCAAGGGAACCTTCCACGCGGCGAGCGGGGCCTTCAACGGCCCCTACACGTTCGCCACGCGCTTCGAAGGCAAGAACGGCACCAACCCCGAAGAGCTCATCGCGGCGGCACACGCCGCCTGCTTCAGCATGGCCCTCTCGGCCGGACTCGAAAAGGCGGGCAAGCCGGTGAGCCGCGTCGAGACCACGGCGGCGGCCACCATCGACATGGTCAACGGCCAGCCGACGATCACCAAGATGGCCCTCGCTGTCCGTGGCAAGGTGGGGGGGGGCCTCGACCAGGCCGGCTTTCAGAAGGCCGCCGAGGAGGCCAAGCGCGGCTGCCCGGTGTCGCGGGCGCTCAGCGGAATCCCGCAAATCACCCTCGACGCGAAGCTCGACCCTTAGTCACGAGGGAAGGGGGGACGCGTGTGGACGGTGTACATGCTCCGTTGCCGCGACGGGTCGCTGTACACCGGCATCACCACCGATCTCGCGCGTCGTCTCGAGCGGCATGACGCGGGCACAGCGAGCGCGTACACCCGCAGCCGCCGTCCCGTCCGACTCGTCTACCGGGAGCCCCAGCCCGACCGGCCGGCCGCGTTGCGGCGTGAGGCCGCGCTGCGACGGCTGTCGCGCCGTGCCAAGCTAGCGCTCGCTCGCACCGCACCGTGACGATCGACCGGCGCGACCGCGTGGCGCTCGTCGTGGTCCTGCTCCTGGCCGGGACGTGCGTGCGTTTGGGGTTCTGGCAGCTCGATCGCCTGCACCAGCGCCGCGCGCGCAACGCGGTGGTCGCGGCGGCGCGCGCGCGACCGGAGCTGGAGCTCTCCGGCTCGGTTCCGCTCGACTCAGTGCGCGATCGGCGACTCCGCGCGCGCGGCGTGTACGACTACGCGTACGAGCGGTTGTGGCGCGGCCGGAGCTACGAAGGCATCCCCGGCGTGGACCTGATCACGCCGTTGCGTCTCGCGGACGGTACGGCCGTTCTCGTGGACCGTGGCTGGGTGCCGTCGCCCGATGCGTATCACGTGGATGAGCGCCTCTATCGCGAGGGCGACAGTGCGGAGGTGGCGGGGTTCGGGTTGGAAGCCCCGCGCGGTCGCGGGGACGTAGACCCCGCCACTCTCGACGACTCACTCCCCTATCGGGTGGCACGTTTCGTCCTGGAGCAGCTCCCAACGGCCCATCCGCCCATCGGCCCATCCGCCCTCCGTCGCTGGACCCCCGCTGAGCTCACCAACGGCCCCCACCTGTCGTATGCCATCCAGTGGTTCAGCTTCGCTACCATCATCGTGGTCGGCTCGTTTGTGCTGCTGCGCCAGCGCGCCACCGTGGGGGGTACCGCTAACGCCCGATAGTAGTTACATTTAGGTCACCTGCGCCCGCGGAGTGTCGGCCAGTTCGTCACCCCGTGGGCCGTTTCTTGTGCCGTCTGAAAGGAGCCCCCGCGAGATGGCTGCAGCGTCGCCCCTCAAGAATCCGGTGAAAGTGAGTCTGTTGCTCCGGCGCCGTCTGCGCGAGCTCAAGCGCACGCCGCGCGAGCTCGCCGAGGCGGTGCGGGTGTCGGAGTCGTACATGGCCGACATCGTGGCCGGCCGCCGGCGGCCGCCCGCCGCGAGCCGGAGCGATCTCTACACGCCGATGACGAAGTTCCTCCGGCTGCATCGCAACGATCTTCCCACCTGCGCCCGCGCCGAGCGGGCCGCGTCCGCGCAAGCGGGTCGCCCCGACCCGAAGGTGCGGCGGCAGGTGTTGGAGTTGTGCGCGCCGGAGCGCCAGCGCGTGGTGCAGCGGCGGCTGGCCCGGTCGGACGGGCCCGCGCTCGAGAGCGTGATCGTGGGCCGGCTGTTGTCGGTCGCGCAGGGGTTCGTGAACCGAAAGCTCGAGGACGAGGTCGGGTTGCGAATGGCGGCGACGCGCGATGGCTGCACCTACCTCGAGGCGCGGATGCGACTGCTCGAGTTCCTGGACGCCGATTCCGCGTCGCTGACCCCGCGCGACTGCGAGGAGTTCCTGCGGCCGCGCATCAACACCTGGGACATCGATCTCGAGACCCACGCGATGCGGATCGTGCTCAAGTAACGCGAAACGGCGCCGCTGTTGAGGCGGCGCCGTTGTTTTGCAGCTGTTCCAGTCGCTTTACAGCTTCACGACGTTCTGCGCCGCGGGACCCTTCTGACCCTGCACGACGTCGAACTCGACCCGCTCGCCCTCGGCGAGCGACCTGAATCCCTGCGCTTGGATCGCGCTGTGGTGCACGAAGCAGTCCTTCTCGCCGTTCTCAGGCGTGATGAAGCCGAACCCCTTCGCGTCGTTGAACCACTTCACGGTTCCGGTGATGCGTGCCATCTTGCTGGTGCTCCTTTGAACTTTTACTGGTGATCGCGGCGTCGTGCGGACTTCACCTTGCGGCGTGCCGCTGCCTTATCCTTGCGCCGTCGTAGAGCGCCGGGGCTCTCGTAAAACCGCTTCCGTTTCATGTCCTGAAACAGTCCGGCTTTGGTGATCTGACGACGGAACTTCTTCAGGACATACTCGAGTCGGTCGCCGTCGCCTACGGTCACTTCCATCCGGTATCTCCGCGTGAGAGCACCAGAAACAACAAAGGCCTGGGCGGCAGCCCAGGTCCTCGGAACAGTCTCTGGTCGGTATCGCTCGGACGGAATCATCGCCGGGGGGCCCCAGTTTGTCAACCGGCGTGCTTGACGCGGTTTCCAGAGGCCGGCAGCTTGTCCCTCCCTAGCGTGCCGTCGCTTCTCACCCCGGAGTACTCGTGATCCGCAAGCTGGTCGCCGCGACTTTCCTCGCCGCCGTCGTGCCGTGCGTGTACCTCCCCGCCCAGGGGCCGGGGGCAGACTCCACCAAGCCGAAGCGGGATGAGTTGCCGCTCAAGACCACCCGGGCCGTGGACTTCACGACCTCGGAGGGCACGTGGATGTCGCTCGACGTCTCCCCGGACGGCCGGACCATCGTGTTCGACCTGTTGGGTGACCTCTACACCATGCCCGCGACCGGGGGTGAGGCGAAGCCCATCACGTCGGGGCCGGCCTTCGATTCGCAGCCCCGCTATTCCCCCGACGGCAAGACGATCGTGTTCCTGTCCGACCGATCGGGCTCCGAGAACGTGTGGCTGTGCGACGCGGACGGCGAGCACCCCCGCACCCTCACGAAGGGCGACCGCAACCTGTACGCCTCCCCCGAATGGACGCCCGACGGGCAGTACGTGGTGGTCTCGAAGACCTCGATGCCGATCGGCAGCACCTACGAGATCTGGCTGTACCACAAGGACGGCGGCAGCGGCGCGAGCCTGACCAAGGACGACAAGGGCCCGGCCCCCGGGCCCCCCGGCCGGGGCCCGCAGAACAACGCCCTCGGCGCGGCGTTCGGGTCGGACGGTCGGTACATGTGGTACGCGCGCCACCGCGGCGGCTTCGGCTACAACCTCGAGTTTCCCGAGTGGGAGCTCGCGATCTACGACCGGCAGACCGGGAAGGTGTTCAATCAGACTGACGTGTACGGCAGCGCCATGCGGCCGGTGCTTTCCCGGGATGGCAAGTGGCTGGTCTATGCCACGCGTCACGACGCGGAGACCGGCCTGCGCGTGCGCGACCTGTCTTCGGGCGACGAGCGCTGGCTCGCCTATCCCGTCACCCGCGACGATCAGGAGTCCCGCTTCACGCGTGACCTGATGCCCGGGTCGTCCTTCACCCCCGACTCGAAGGCGCTGATCGTCTCCTCCGGCGGCAAGTTCTGGCGCCTCGAGGTGCCCTCCGGCCTGGCGACCCCGATTCCGTTCACGGCCAAGGTGCACCAGGACCTCGGTCCCCTGGTGCGCTTCGAGACGCGGGTGGATACCGGCGAGATCGTGGTGAAGCAGATCCGCGATGCGAGCCCCTCGCCCGACGGCAAGCGGCTCGCCTTCAGCGCGCTCGACAAGGTGTACGTCATGGACCTGCCGCGCGGCACGCCGCGCCGGCTCACGAGCGACTCGGTGCACGAGCAGGTCCCCGCCTGGTCTCCCGACGGCCAGTGGATCGCCTACGTCACCTGGACGGACCAGGGCGGGTACGTCGAGCGGGTGCGCGCGGACGGGGGGGGCCGCGGTAAACCGCAGCGGCTCACGCCCGAGCCGGCGTTCTTCGATCACCCGGTGTGGTCGCCGGACGGTCAGCGGATCGTCGTCATCAAGGGGCCGCGCGACCCCCGCGTGGCGGAGCACTTGGGGCCGGGCTATGAGCTCGACTGGCTCCCGGCGGCGGGCGGCACGCCCACGCGGATCACGCCGATCTCGGGTGGCGGGCGCCCGCATTTTTCCCGCGACCCGAACCGGGTCTACGTCTACGAGGCGAACGAAGGTCTCGTCTCGATGCGCTACGACGGCACGGATCGCCGGGTGCATATCAAAGTGACCGGCTTCACGCCCAGCTTCGTGCCCAACCCCGAGCCGTTCCCGGCGGACGAGATCCTGGTCGCGCCCGACTCCGGACGCGTGCTCGCCGCGTCGAGCAACAATGTGTACCTGGTCGCGCTGCCGCTCGTGAGCGCGACGCCGCCGGCGATCAACGTGGCCGACACCGCCGCCGCGTCGTTCCCGGTGCATCGGCTCACACGCATCGGCGGCGATTTCATCGGCTGGGCACCCGACGGGCAGAGTGTGTACTGGTCGATCGGCCGCAGCTTTTTCCGATACGTCCCCACCGTGGCCGATTCCCTCGGCAAGCTCAAGGCGCGCACCGACTCGATCAGGGCCGATTCCCTGAAGCAGGCGACGAAGGAGAAGCCCGATTCGGCGGGAAAGGCGCGGGTGGATTCACTCGCCAAGCTGCCGGCGTACGAAGCGGAGCGGGTCGATGTGACGATTCGTGTGCCGCGCGACGTGCCGCACGGATCGGTCGTGTTGCGCGGCGCCCGCATCATCTCAATGAAGGGCGACGAGCTGATCGAGCACGGCGACGTCGTGATCACGGACAACCGGATCACCTGTGTCGCCGCCGCCTGCCCGGCGCCGCAGGGAGCGCGCGTCATGGACGTGGCCGGCAAGACGATCATCCCGGGCCTGATCGACATCCACGCGCATCCCTGGCCCACGTGGGGCATTCACGAGCCCGAGGTCTGGAAGTACCTCGCGAACCTGGCGTGGGGCGTTACGACCACACGCGATCCACAGACGTCCACCACGGACGTGCTCACGTACGCCGATCAGGTCGAGGCGGGCGAGCTGCTCGGCCCGCGCATCTATCACACCGGCCCTGGGGTGTTCGGCGCGTTTCTCGAGGAAAACTGGACGAGCCTCGACGATGTGCGCAACACGCTGAAGCGCTACAGCGAGTTCTACCACACCAACACGATCAAGCAGTACATGGCCGGGAACCGCAAGCAGCGGCAGTGGGTGATCATGGCGGCGCAGGAGCTGGGGCTGATGCCGACCATCGAAGGCGGGCTCGACTTCAAGATGAACCAGACCGTGCAGCTGGACGGCTACCCGGGCTCCGAGCACGCCTTCCCCATCATGCCGCTGTACAACGACGCGATCCAGCTGGCGGCGCAGTCGGGGATCACGTACACACCCACGCTGCTCGTCTCGTACGGCGGGCCGTTCAGCGAGAACTACTTTTACGAGCACTTCGACATCCACGACAACGCCAAGATGCGCCGCTTTCTGCCGCACGAGGAAATCGATCAGCGCGCCGAGCGGCGCTCGTGGTTCCGCGACAACCAGTACGTGTTCCCGCGGATAGCCGCCTCGGCGGCAGCGATTCTCCGGGCCGGCGGCAACATCGGGATGGGGTGTCACGGCCAGCTGGACGGCCTCGGCTGCCACTGGGAGCTCTGGGGCATGACGGCGGGCGGCATGACGCCGCGCGAGGCGCTGCGCGTCGGGACGATGGACGGGGCCTATGGCATCGGCATGGACAAAGACTTGGGCTCGCTCGAGCCGGGCAAGCTGGCCGACCTGATCGTGCTCGACGCCAACCCGCTCGACGACATTCACAACACCGAGAAGATCCGGTACGTCATGAAGAACGGGCGGCTGTACGAGGGCGAGACGCTGAACGAGGTGTGGCCGCGGCAAAAACCGCTGCCACAGATGTGGTGGTGGGACCAGGAGCCGAACGGCGTCAAGCAATAGCCTCGCTTCACGTTTCTGATCGACCTATGAAAGGTTCAC
>CBFHAJ010000053.1:0-21169 GCA_965653495.1 uncultured bacterium
TGAGATCAGTGCCGAAGTAGCGCCCGTACTTCGCATACAGCGGTGCCTTCCCGAACGGAATCAGCGGGCGCGCCCACCAGCAGACGTCGTGGTTTCCCGGGACTATCTGTACCGGCGCGGTACGCGCGGCGTGCCGCATCAGGGCCCGCGCACGCTGGAACTCTCCGTGGCGGGCGCGCTGCGACAGGTCTCCCGAAATCACCACCGCGTGCGGCCGCAGATCAGGAATCATCGCTTCGAGCGCCTCGATCTGCTCGATCTGCGCGAGCGCGCCGAAGTGGAGGTCGGAGAGATGCAGGAGCTGGACGGTCACGACTCCGCCTGGACGGTGTAGGTGAGCGTGGCGTCACCGTTCGCGGGAACGGAGACGCGGAACCGGACTTCGCTGGCCGACAGCTTTTCCGCCGGCACACTCGAGTCGGTGACCTTCCAGACACCCAGGCGTGCTTCCCGCACGTCGACGGTCACCGACTCTTGCTTCGCGTTGGAAATCGTCACCTTGTACGCGGCGGTGATCTGCTGGCGCGGCGGCACGCCGCGCTTGGACGGCGCGAGCTGCTCCTGATTGTAGTCGGTCTGCACCCGCTCCGCTGTGATATCGAAGGCGTCGCCCGATTCCACACGCAGGTCACGTCCCGCCGCGGTGTGCTCGCTGCGCGCCTCGCCCACGAGCTGCAGCCGGCCTCCCGAGTCGGCCTGGAACACCTGGACCGTGCCGCCGGGGAGGGGGCGGTCGCCGAACGCCGTCCCGCGCCCGCGCTTGAGCGTGTACCACACCTGCACCGGCACGCGATTGGGCTCGGCGGGCGACTGCGCGAAGTAGCCGCGCCAGGGCAGCGCGCCCGGAACGACGAATTCCTGCGTGTACGCAACGCTCGCCGCGGGAAACAGCGCGACCGTGACGGGCGTCCCGGGAACGAGCGACTGGCGGCCGGGGAGCAGGTAGACATGCGTCTCGCCTACGGTCTCCTCGCGGGTGCCGCTGACGACTACGTCCGCAAGCATGGCCCGGCCGGCGAATGCCGGCTGTGGCGCTGCAGGGGCCACCGGCCGCGCGCGGTTGATCGTACCGGCCACGAGCTGGATCTCGGCCGAGTCGGCGCGGATCGTCTGGGAGGTGATCGTCGCCGCGCCCGACACCTGACACCTGCCACCCGCGAGAATCACCTGGTAGACCGCCTCCCAGCGCGCCGCGCCCGCCGCGACGTATGCGAGATCGGTGCGCGGCCGGGCCCGCGCCGCGTCGAGCGTCACGGTCACTTCCGGCGCTGTGCGCACGAGGTCCGCCGGGAACAGCGGCTCGCCGGGAGGCGACAGCACGAAGCGCCCGTCCCCGAGGCGATACTGCGGCGGCTCGACACGCATCACCGTGGCGTGCACCGTGTCCGCTCCTCCGCTGGCCCGCGGCCGGACGAACCCGAGCGTTTGCCCGATCGCGTGCTCCAACGCTGACGCTTGATCGGTCGCGGGCCGCAGCACCCCTGAGACAAGGGCGACGGATGTGTCGGGCGAAAACAGGGTCGCGGGATCGACTCCGTCGAGCTTCAGGGTGAGCGTGTTGCGCCCCTTGTCGAGCGCTTGCGGCAGCGTGCGCCGCACCACGACGCGCCCATCATTATAGATAGAAAGCGATGTCTGTCCGGCGAGCGGCGCCGCGAGCAGGGCGACGGCGGCGACGGCGAACGGATAACGGATTACGGACGACGCGTTTTCCGCCACTCGAATACGATCCTCTGCACGATTCGAAAGGTCAGGACATACCAGGCGACCGCCGCGACGGCGCCGATGGTGCGCGCGGTGGTCTGGGCGGCCGGCGCGAGCGAGCGCCGCGCGACCATGAAATACCCCACTACCAGAAGCGTGGTTACGATCGCGACCAGACGGCCCACCCTCGATGCCGTGCGGCTGATGTCTTTGGTGCACGTCGCACAAATGTCCCCCGGTGCCAGCCCGGCGGTCGCCTGGCCGCAGCGCGCGCACGGATTGCTAGAGGCGTCGGGCCACAGCCCGGGCGAATTCAGTGGTCGAAGCACTGCCTCCCAGGTCTTTCGTCCGCACGTTGTCTTTGACGATCGCCACTTCGAGCGCGTGGCGCAGCCGGCCCGCCTGCTCGAGCTCGCCCACGTGATCGAGCATCATCGCGGCGGCGAGCATCTGCGCCGCCGGGTTCGCGATCCCCTGCCCCGCGATGTCCGGCGCCGACCCGTGTACCGCCTCGAAGATCGCGGCGTGCTCCCCCACGTTCGCGCCGGGCGCGAGCCCCAACCCTCCCACCAGGCCCGACGCCTCGTCCGAAAGAATGTCGCCGAACAGATTGGTGGTGACGATCACGTCGAACTGCGCCGGATTGATCACGAGCTGCATGGCGGCGTTGTCCACGATCTTGTCGTCCGAGGCGATCTGGCCGTCGTATTCGCGGGCGATCTGTTTGGCCGTCTCGAGGAACAGCCCGGAGGTCGCTTTGAGAATATTCGCCTTGTGCACCACCGTCACCTTCTTGCGGCCGTGGCGCCGGGCGTACTCGAACGCGTAGCGCACGATGCGCCGGCAGCCGTCCCGGGTCATGACCGAAGTCGCCTGCGCCAGTGCCTTCGGATCGCCCCCGACCTTGAAGGTCCGGTCGAGCCCCACGTACAGCCCCTCGGTGTTCTCGCGCACGATCACCAGGTCGACGTCGGCGTAGCGACCCCCGGGCACGATCGACCGGACCGGACGCACGTTGGCGTACAGGTCGAACTCCTGGCGCAATGCCACGTTCACCGACCGGTACCCGCCCCCGACCGGTGTGGTGAGCGGCCCCTTGAGGGCCAAGCCCGTGCGCCGGATCGAATCCACCGTAGCGGTCGGGAGCGGCGTTCCCGCCGCTTCCACCGCGCTCATCCCGCCGTACTCCTCGTCCCAAGCGAATCTCGCGCCCAGGGCGTCCAGCACCGACAATGTCGCCTGCGTGATCTCGGGCCCGATGCCGTCGCCGGCGATGAGGGTGGCCTCCCGCGTCACGGCAACCCCGGCGTGAGGTTCTTGACGGCGCGCGTGAGCGCCTCCCAGGGATCGCTGCCTTCCCCGCGCGCCACCGTGCGGAACCCGACCCGGCCGGTGCGCACGTCGACGATGACGACCGTCAGCTCGGCCGTGCCCGTCCGCCCGTCCGTCAGTCCGCCGGTCCGCCGGAAGACCAGCCCCGCCGGCACCAGCGTGAACCGCCCTCCGCCCGCACCCACTAGGGCCGCGAGGGTGCGGAGCTCATGCCGCAGCGGGTCGGGCACGACCTCCGGGTCCCCCCTGCCTCCCCGCAGCAGCAGCGACGTACCCATCTGATCGGGGTCGGGGGCGATCCCTGGGGCGTGGCGCGCCGCCCGGCGCAGTTCGTCGGGGCCGAGCCACGTCACCTCGGGCGCCCGGGCCTTGAGCAGCGCGCCGATGATGCTGTCCGCACGACCGAGCGCCGCCCGCCGCTCGCCCAACAGCGCCTGCCAGCGCAGCGAATCTTCGGCGACGACGAGAGTGAGCGGAGTGATCGCGACCTGTTGCGCTGCGATGCCGGCTGTGGGGAGTGGGGCGGTGGGCTCGGGAGTAGGCGTCTGGGACTTGTGGCCGCATCCGACCAGGACCAGGCACCACGCACCATGCACTAAGCTTTTGATTTGCAATGAATTAGTCATCGGCGCGCAATATCGTGTCGGCGCCGTGCTTTTTCAAGAAGCGAGTGTCAGCCCGCCGTCCACCACGATCACCTGCCCCGTGATATGGCGCGCGTCCTCGCCGCACAGGAACGTGATCACCCGCGCGACATCTTCCGGCTCGGCCACGCGACCGAGCACCGACTCATGCTCGGCGCGCTCCAATACTTCGCGCGGCAGCTTGGAGAGGAGGTCAGTTTTCACAAATCCGGGCGCCACCGCATTGACGTTCACGTTGGAGGGGCCCAGGTCCACAGCCGCCGACTTGGTGAGCCCGATGAGGGCCGCCTTGCTGGCGGCGTAATTGGCGATGCCGAACCCGGGGCGGAACGCCTGATGGCTTGCGACGTTCACGATCTTGCCGTAGCGCTGGGCGCGCATGGGGCCCGCCACGGACTGAATACAGTTGAAGGCCCCGGTCACGTTGGTGTCGAGCACTTCCTGCCACGCCTCGGGCGTGAGGCGCCACAGCGCCCCGTCGTGCGTGACGCCGGCGTTGTTGATCAGGTAGTGGACCCCTCCCAGCCGCTCGCGCACCGCGGTGATGAACTTTTCCACCTCGTCGTGGTTGCGGACGTCGCAGCGGGCGCAGTACACCGGCACGCCGAGGGCGCGGATGGCCGTCTCGGTGAGGAGCGCCTGGGCCGCGACATCCCGGTCGGGCAGGTCCACATAGTTGATCGCGACCGCCACGCCGCGCTGTGCGAATTCGATCGCGGTGGCCCGGCCCAGGCCGGTGGCGCCGCCCGTCACGACGGCGACACGCCCCTGCACGGTCTCCGCGAGGCGCTGCGGCTGGTGCCGCGGCTCGGTCACGGGTGCGGCAACCCGCGTCGCGTCCTGCGCGGCCGTGAGCCAGGGTGCTGTGGGAGTCAAGCTTTCGAACCTATGTTCGAAATTGAACATCGGCAAGCCAGGGCGTAACTTAGGCCCCATGAGTCGGCTCGCGTCCCTGCTCGTCTGGGGGGGGATTTCAGCCCTCGGAGCGGCTGCGTTCGGCGTCCTGGCGCTGTCGCGTGGCGAGACGGTCAACGCCGCCTGGCTCCTCACCGCGGCCGTGTGCACCTACGCGATCGGCTACCGGTTCTACAGCAAGTTCCTGGCGTCGCGGGTGTTCGGCCTGGACGACCGGCGCGCCACACCGGCGGAGCGGTACAACAACGGCCGCGACTTCGTCCCGACCACCAAGTGGGTGCTGTATGGGCACCACTTCGCCGCGATCGCCGGTGCGGGGCCACTGGTGGGGCCCGTGCTGGCCGCGCAGTTCGGGTTCCTGCCCGGCACGCTGTGGCTGGTGATCGGCGTCGTGCTGGCCGGCGCGGTCCAGGATTTCGTCATCCTGTTCTGCTCGCTGCGCCGGGACGGCAAGTCGCTCGGCCAGATGGCGCGGGAAGAGGTGAATCCCGCCGCCGGCGCGACCGCGATGCTGGCCGTGCTGTTCATCATGATCATCCTGCTCGCCGTCCTGGCGCTGATCGTGGTGAACGCGCTCAAGGCCTCGCCCTGGGGGCTGTTCACCATCGCGTGCACCATTCCCATCGCGCTGCTGATGGGGTGGTGGATGAAGGCTTGGCGACCTGGACGCGTGGGCGAGGCTTCGGCCGTAGGGGCGGTGCTGCTGATCGGGGCGCTGGTGGGGGGAGGCTACGTGGCGGGGCACCCGGCCCTGGCAGGGGCGTTCACCCACACCGGGCCCGCGATCACGTGGATGATGATCGCCTATGGATTCGTCGCGTCGGTGCTGCCCGTCTGGATGCTGCTTGCCCCCCGCGACTACCTCTCGACGTTCCTGAAGATCACCACGATCCTCGTGCTCGCGGTGGCGATTCTGCTCATCCTGCCGCCGCTCAAGATGCCCGCGCTCACCGTGTTCGCCAGCCAGGGTGAAGGGCCGGTGTTCGCGGGGAAGCTGTTCCCGTTCGCGTTCATCACCATCGCCTGCGGCGCGATTTCCGGGTTCCACGCGCTCGTTTCGTCCGGCACGACGCCCAAGATGATCGCGCGCGAGTCCGATGCCCGGCTCATCGGGTACGGCGGGATGCTGATGGAGTCGTTCGTGGGCGTGATGGCGATGATCGCCGCCTGCACCCTCGACCCGGGCGTCTACTTCGCGATGAACACGACGCCCGCGGCACTGGCACAGGCGTCACAGGTGCTGAGCCACGCCGGCTTCGTGGTGACGCCGGACGCGATGCGCGAGCTGGCCGCGCGCATGGGGGAGACGACGCTGGTGGCGCGCTCCGGCGGGGCGCCGTCGCTGGCGGTCGGCATGGCGCAGATCTTCGCCGGCGCGACGAGCATCCTCGGCGGGAAGACGCTCGACGCGCTGTGGTATCACTTCGCCATCATGTTCGAGGCGTTGTTCATCCTCACCACCATCGACGCCGGCACGCGCGTGGGACGCTTCATGCTGCAGGAGATCGTGGGCTACGTGTGGCCGCGCTTCGGCGAGACGTCATGGTACCCGAGCGTGATCGTGTCGAGCGCCTGCATCGTCGCCGGCTGGGGCTATTTCCTGTATCAGGGCGTGGTGGACCCGCTGGGCGGCATCAACTCCCTCTGGCCGCTGTTCGGGATCTCGAACCAGCTGCTCGCGGCGGTGGCGCTGTGCGTGGGGACCACCATCCTCATCAAGATGGGCCGGGCCCGCTTCGCCTGGGTGACGGCGGCACCGCTCGTCTGGATCGTGATCATCACGATGACCGCCGGCTGGCAGAAAGTGTTCTCCGCCGACTCGAAGCTCGGCTTCCTGGCCCACGCGGCATCGCTGGCTGGCTCCACCGATCCTGCGGCCGGGCGACTGATCTTCAACGACCGCCTGAACACCTTCGTTGCGCTGCTGTTCATGGTGGTGGTGGCGGTGTTGATTCTCACGTCGCTGCGGGAGTGGTGGCTGGTCCTGTCGAAGCGGAAGGTCGCCGTCGTGCACGAGGCCCCGTTTGTCGAGAGCGCGTATGCGGCGGGAGACTGAGGGCAGTCGAGGGCGGGGGAGGGCGGTGGAGGGCGGTGGAGGTTGGCGCCGCGTCCTGCGGCGGATCTTCGGGATGCCCGATTACGACGCGTACCTCGAGCATTGCCGTCACGCCGGACATCCGCCCCGACTCACCGAGCGGCAGTATGTCGCGGAGTTCTTCGAGTCGAAGGGAAAGGGCGTGCGCTGCTGTTAGGGTGCGCGTGAATACGATCCCGGCCGCAGCCGATTGCCTACCATGAGCGCCGAGCGTACGCTTAGAGTGTCACCGGACCTTGAGGAGAGCGCCATGCCGGTGACAGCCAGGCTGTCGAGGAAGTTCTACGAGAAGTTAGGTGACGACATCACGAACGAGCTCGTGAACTGGTTCAATCAGGTGGATGCCACCTACCGGACCGATTTGAAGGAGCTGAACGAGGGCAATTTCGCGCGCTTCGAGGCAAAGCTCGAGCAGCGCATAGGCGACCTACGTGCCGAGTTCGCAGGGCTTCGAGCGGACATGCTGGCAGCACAGGCGAGGCTCGAAGGTGGCCTGCTTGCGCGCATCGGGATAGCTGAAGGCCGGTTGGCGCGCCTCACGCTCGGCCTCTGGGTAGCCACGCTGGCGACGATAATTGCGCTCCTCAAACTTTGACTCCCGCGGCTAGGTGAGCGCGCTTCTGATCTACTCTGTCGTACGGATGTGAGCGACAGCTTCGGTCAGGCTTGGCTCGTCCTGTGCGTCGCGCTCGCGATTCACGTGACGGATGAGGCCCTGACCGACTTTCTGTCCGTCTACAATCCCACCGTCCGCGCGATCCGAGCACGGTTTCCCTTCATTCCCCTCCCCACGTTCACGTTTCCGGTCTGGCTCGGCGGGTTGATCCTGGTAACGGTGCTGCTGATATCGCTCTCACCGGCGGCGTTCCACCGCTCACCAGCGATGCGGCCGGCGGCGTACGTATTCGGGGCAATCATGGCGGGGAACGGGCTGTTGCACATCGGCGCGTCGATCCGGAAGAAAAAGCTGATGCCGGGAACGTACTCGGCGCCGTTGATCCTGGCGGCCGCGGGGTACCTGCTAGCGTCTATCCCGTAACGCTCCATATTGGCTGCCTCTCTCGGAGGCTCGTCCCGTGTCGCGCTACCGTCTGCTCGCCGTCCTCGCCGGCTTCGTCCCCTGCCTCGCCCTCGGTCAGGCGCCCACCATCACGATCCGTGCAGGCACCGTGCTCGACGGCCGGGGCGGGCTCGTGCGCAACACCACGATCGTGATCGCCGGATCGCGTATCGACCGCGTGGACGCGACCATCACGAAGGCGACTTACGACTTCCCCACATTGACGATCATGCCGGGCGGCATCGACACGCACGTCCACCTCACGTCGCACTTCGACGCCGACGGTCGCGCCCATAACGATCCCGGCGGCAAGGAGCCGCTCGAGCAGACCGTGTTGTACGCCGAGGAGAACGCCTATCGCGCCCTGATGGCGGGGATCACCACGGTACAGAGCATCGGCTCGAACCTGGACCGCGACCTGCGCGACGCGATCGCCCGTGGTACCATCCCGGGCCCGCGCGTGATCACGTCGCTCGACTGGATCACGCCCGCCGATGGCGACGCCGCTGCGTTGCGCCGCACCGTGCGCCAGCGCGTGGCCGCGGGCGCGGACGTGATCAAGATCCTCGGCTCGAAGAGCATCCGTGAAGGCGGTGGACCGAATCTAAGCGAGGAGCAGCTCGCGGCGGCGTGCGGCGAGGCCAAGACGCTGGCGCGGCGCTGCGTGGTCCACGCGCACGCCGCCGAGGCGGCGCGGCGGGCCGTGCTCGGCGGCGCCACGTCGATCGAGCACGGCGTGCTGCTCGACTCGGCGACCCTCGATCTCATCACTGAGCACGGCGTGTTCTTCGATCCAAACCTCTACCTGGTATTTCAAAACTATTTCGACAACAAAGCCCGTTTCCTCGGGATTGAGAACTACACCGAGGAAGGGTTCGCCTACATGCATCGAGCCGTCCCGCAAGTGCTGGCGGTGTTCAAGCAGGCGTTGCGCCGCCCCAAGCTGCGCATCGTGTTCGGCACCGACGCCGTCGCGGGCGCCTTCGGCGAGAACTGGGAGGAGCTGATCTACAGGGTCCAGGTCGGGGGCCAGGCGCCGATGGACGCGATCGTGTCGGCGACCTCGCTATCGGCCCAGTCGCTCGCGCTGGCCGATTCGATCGGCGCGATCGCGCCCGGGCTCGAGGCGGACCTGATCGGGGTGGACGGCAACCCCGCCGAGGACATCACGGCGCTGCGGAGGGTGGTGTTCGTGATGAAAGGCGGGCAGGTGGTGAAGAACGTGGCGGCGCGGTAAGCCCCAAGGGCGAGCTCGCGTTTGAACGGTCAGCGCTGCAACAGATTGCCTATCACTCTCGCCGAGCGTACCCTTAGACTGGCACCGGATTCGAGAGGAGACCTCGATGCCGGTGACGGCACGGCTGTCCCAGAAGTTCTACGAGAAGTTCGGCGACGACATCACGAACGAGCTCGTCGACTGGTTCAACAAGGTGGATGCCACGTACCGAGCCGACCTCCGTGAGCTGAATGAGGTAAACTTCGCACGCTTCGACGCGAAGCTGGAGCAGCGCGCCGCAGAGCTCGACGCGAAGCTGGAACAGCGCATCGCGGAGGTGAAAGCGGAGCTGCGGGCCGGCCTCGCGACATTGGAGGGCAGACTGCTGGCCCGCATTGGCTTAGTCGAGGGTGGGCTCATTGGTCGAATTGGTGTCGTCGAGGGTCGCCTGACGCGCCTCACCGTCCTCCTCTGGGCCACGCTCGCAGCCACACTCATCGGCATCGTCCGGTCAGGTCACTGACGGCTTCTCGTCACGGACCAGCGGCCAGGCAAGCACCAGCAGTACCCCGCCGACCGCGCTTGCCAAGAACGCGACCCCCGCCCCGTACCGCTGGAACACCGCCCCCAGCACCACACCACCCACCAGCGCCGCGAACCCCGTCACCCCGTGATAGACCCCGAACCCCCTCCCCTGCCGCGCGCCCGCCAGTCTCGCGACGAGCGCGCGCTCCGGGCTCTCGGTGAGGCCCGCCACCAACCCAAGTCCGAGAAACAGCCCCCACGCCGCCGCCGCCGAGCCGGCGCGCGCCATCGCCCACGCCAGCAGCGCGTACACCAGCCACCCGAGCCACATCGTGCGCCCCGGTCCCACGCGGTCCGTGGCGCTCCCACCTAAAAAGCTCGACGACGACCGCACCACGTGCACGGCCGCCCAGAGGAGCGGAACGACGGCCACGGGCACGCCAAGCTCTTGGGAGCGCAGGATGATCAGCGTGTCGGGCATGCGGAGAAGATAGAAAAAGGAGACTGCGTAGAGGGCAGCGTTGGTGGAGGTCGGTGGAGGGCGGTGGAGGGCAGTGGAGGGAACCTCTTCCGACTTCCACCGGCCTCCACCGACCTTCACCGCCCCAACCGCCAGAACTACGACGAGAATCCCGGGAGCCACGCTCCACCCAATCACCGCCCTCAGGTCCAGCGTCCCCCGCGACAACAACCACCACGCCAGAATCGGCCCCAGCACCGCCCCCGCGTGATCCATCCCGCGTTGCAGCCCGAACGCCCGGCCGCGCAGCTCTACGGGGGTGACGTCGGCGATGAGTGCGTCGCGCGGCGGCGTGCGCAGCCCCTTCCCCAGCCGATCCACCACGCGCAGGCCGATCACCTGCCACGCCGCACCCGTCACCGCGATCACAGGCCGCACCACCACCGCGATGAAGTAGCCGAGCACGATGAGCGAACCGCGGCGCGTGACGCGGTCAGCCAGCCGACCCGAGCCGATCTTCACGAACGCCGCGGCGAACTCGGCCGCGCCATCGAGCGCGCCCAACGCCTGCGGCCCACCGCCCAACACTCCAGTGATGAACGCGGGGAGCAGCGGATAGATCATCTCGCTCGCGAAGTCGTTCAGCAGCGAGACCCAACCGAACAGCTTGACCTGGCGGGGGAGAGCCCCCTCAAGCGGCATTGAGCCCGAGGCCCCAGCGAATCAGCGTGACGGGAAGGCCGCCATAGCGCAACAGCGCGTCATGGAAATCGCGCAGCTTGAACGCGGCGCCGCGCGCGGCGCGAAAGTCCTTGCGCAGCTCGAGGATCTCGCGGCGCCCCACCGCATAGCACAGCGGCTGGGCCGGCTCGGCGCAGTAGCGCCGCACTTCCCCCTCGGCATTGGCGCGATCGACCCGCAGCTGCGTCACCAGGTGATCCACCGCCTGCGCGAACGTCATGCCGCGCGTGTGTAGCCCCACGTCCAGCAGAATGCGCGCCGCCCGCCACAGCAGGTGCACCCGCTGGAAGAACTGCTCTTCCTCGGACTTGTAGAACCCCTCCTCCCCCATCATGTCCTCGCAGTACAGCGCCCACCCTTCCACCGTCAGGGGCGTCCACACGTTCTTCCGCGTGTCCGAGGGCTGCTGCTGCGCGTGCACCAGCTGCAGGTGGTGGCCGGGATAGCCCTCGTGCAGCGCCGTCGCGGCGAGCTCGTAATGACAGTGATCGCGCAGGATGCGCTCCTGCGCGCCCGGTGGCAGCGTCGCGTCGGGCACGGTGACGTAGAACCACCCGGTGCGATCGCTCGAGTACGCCCCGGGGCTGTCGTACGCGGCGAACGGGATCACCGGACGCATGAACGCCGGGGTCGGGACGACGTCGAGGGGCGCATCGGGGATGGCCGCGAGGCCGCGCGCCGCCACGAAATCGCGCGCCCGCGCCATCTCGCGCGCGTAGGCATCAACGAGGGCATCGGCCGTGGGGTGATCGCCACGCAGCCGGTCGGCGACGTCCTGCCAGCTCTTGCCACTGTTCCAGCGCGCCGCCCGGCGCGCCAGGTCCGCCTCGACCTCCTCCTGGAGGTGCAGCCCATAACGCCACAACTCCGGCGCGGAATCGCGCAACGCGTGCTCGTAGTGCAGGCGGAAGTTGAACTCGTCTTCTCCCAGCGCGAAGTCGTCCGCCGCCGTGTCCAGCCAGCGCTCCAGATCGCGCGCGAATGCCTGCAACGCTGCGGCCGCACCTTCCCCAGCGCCGTTGAGCCGTTCCCGCTGCTCGGGTGTGAGACCCGGCAGCTCTCCCATCGCGATCTCCCGCACCAGGGCCAGGCCGCCCGCGTTGATCTGCAGCGCCGTCTCCACGAACACCCGCACCGGCTCGAGCAGCGTGGCGCGGGCGTCATCGAGCAGGTTGGGGACGTCTTCCAACCGTCCCGCCAGGGCCGTGGCCCGCTCTACCGGAGTTCGGTCGGCGCGGCCCAGCAGGAAGTGCAACCCGCCGAGCAGATGGGACAGCCAGAAGCCGGGATTCCTCGCCTGGGGCCGCTCGCGCTCGAAGCGGCGCAGCGTCACGCGGACCTCGTTGAGCAGCGCCGTGCGGTCGATCTCGTCCTCGAGCTTGTCGGCGCCGGTCTCTTCGAGGGCCGCCGCGATCGCCTTGAGAGCGGCGAGGTGGGGGGTGAGCGCGGCGGGGCTGAACCGTCCATAGCGGTCGTCATACGCCTTCACGCCGGCTTGCGTCGCGATCACGGGATCGAGGTGCCAGCGCAAATCGAAGTACGACCGCTCGACGTCGCGAAACGGCGCTACCGCCATGCCGCCTGCTTGAGCAGCCGGTGACACTCCTCGTCCGACAGCACCCGATCGGTCCGCTTCGCGGCTTCGAACAGCGCGCGGCACGCGGCTTCGTCCTCAGCGTCGTAGCCGTGGGTCTCGAGCCAGTACTTCACGTTGGAAAGCCCCGAGACCGGTGAGATCTCGATCTTCTGCTCGAGGCCGAACTCCTGCGCCGGCACCGAGCTGTACACGCGGTCGGCGAGCCAGGCGTGCCCTTTCTTCTTCGCCTTGATGATCGCCGCCGCGTGCACCCCGGTACCGGTGCGGAACGCGTCCTCGCCCATCACCGGATAATTCACCGGGATCGGCACGCCCACCGCTTCCGCGACGAGCCGGCAGTACTCCGGAAGCTTCGCGATATCGTGGCGGTGCGCGCCCAGCAGCTTCAAGTTCACGAGGAGCAGATCCATCTCCGCGTTGCCCACCCGCTCGCCCACACCGAGCGCGGTGGCGTGCACGCGATCGACCCCCGCTTCGATCGCCGCGAGACAGTTGATGAGCCCCATGCCGCGATCGCGATGGCCGTGCCAGTCGATCAGCACGCGCTGCTGTTTGACGATTTCCCGTTTGACGAAGCCGACCAGCGCCTGCACGCCATCGGGCGTCGCATGTCCCACCGTGTCCGCAAGGCAGATCCGTGTCGCGCCGCAGGCGATCGCCGCGCCGTACAGCGCCTTGAGCGCCTCTGGCTTGGCCCGCGTCGTGTCTTCGGTCACGTACATCACCGGCAGGCCGTGCTTCACCGCGTAGCTGACGGCTTCCTCGGTCGACTGAACGATGCGGTCGAGGGTCCAGTCTTCCGCGTATTGGCGGATCGGCGACGACCCGATGAAGGTCGCGGCCTCGATGGGGATCCCGACTTCGTCGGCCACGCGCACGATCGGCTCAACGTCGGCGATCACCGTGCGCGCGGCGCAGTTGGGGGCGATGGGGAGCCGGGCGTCGCGGATCTCCGTTGCCAGCGCGCGCACCTGCTCCACCACGCGCGGCCCCGCACCCGGTAACCCGATGTCGGCGGCCACGATGCCGAGATCGGCCATGAGGTGCAGCAGCCGTTTCTTGACCTCGAGCGCGGGATCGTGCACCGACGGCGACTGCAGACCGTCGCGCAGGGTTTCGTCGTTCAGGTCGACACGGGCACGTGACCAGTCGAACGCGCCTGGGGCCCGATTCCAGTCGTGGATGAGATCGCGTTCGTCCATGCCCTAGTGTCGCCCTGCCAGTCTCACAGGTCAACAGTGGTCAGTCGACAGAGCAGTTGCAAGACGCCAAGTTGCAAGCGGTTGTCAGATGCAAGTGCCAGTGCGACCCTTCTGGCAGCAGACACCTGTCAACCGCTTGCGACTTGGCGTCTGGTAACGGCACTGTAGACTCATAACTGACGACTGCACTCTGATGAATGATCTCATTTCCCGCTTGCTAGGTCACGACCGCATCCGCGCCGCCCGCCATCATCTCGAGCGTACCGATGAGGTCACGGTCGCCCGCCAGATCGCCCTGTCCGCCATTCCGTCGCCGACCGGAGCCGAGGGCCAGCGGGGCGCGCGGGTCGCGGAATTGTTCCGCGAGATCGGGCTCACCGACGTCACCGTCGACCACGCCGGGAACGTGCAGGGATGGTTCGCGGGAAACGGGGAACGGGAAGCGGGAAACGCAGGACCCGTGGTCCTCGCCGCGCATCTCGACACGGTGTTCGGCGCCGAGGTGGACGTGCGGGTCGAGCGGCGCGGGCACCGGCTCGAGGGTCCGGGCATCTCCGACAACGCGCGGGGGTTGGCGGCACTGGTCGCGGTGGCCGAGGCGCTGGTCGTCGCCCGCGTACCGCTCGGGCGACCGGTGCTGTTCGCCGCGACCGTGGGCGAGGAGGGGTCGGGGGACTTGCGGGGGGTCAAGCATCTGCTGAACGGAAGCCACAACATCGTTCCCACCGCCTTCATCGCGCTGGACGGTGCGGGCCTCGAGCGGGTGATCCATCGTGCCCTCGGCTCCAAACGCTATCACGCGACGTTCCGCGGGCCCGGCGGCCACTCCTGGGCGGCGTTCGGCGTGGCGAACCCAGCCAACGCCGTCGGCCGCGCCGCTTCGCTCCTGGCAGATCTCCCCCCTCACCACGCACCACGCACCACCTGTGCGGTGGTGCGGCTGGGCGGGGGTACCGGACTCAACTCCATCCCGCAGGAAGCCTGGCTCGACCTCGACCTGCGGAGCGAGGACCCGCGCGCCCTGGCGCAGCTCGATGTGACCGTGCGCGCCGCCCTCGATCGCGCGACCGACGAGGAGAACCGGCACCGCTCGCCCAGCACTCCGCCGCTCCGTCTCGAGCTGCAGCTGCTGGGCGACCGGCCCTGTGGCGTCACGCCACGCGCCCATCCGCTGGTCCAGGCGGCGATCGCCGCCAATCGCGCGCTCGGCCGCGACGCCGAGCTCGCCAGCGCTTCTACCGACGCCAACGTCCCCATCGCGCTCGGCATCCCCGCGATCGCGCTCGGCGCGGGTGGCCGGGCGGGCGACGCGCACCTCGCCACCGAATGGTATGAAAACGTCGAAGGAGCGCTCGGAATCGTCCGGGCGCTCCTCGTGACGGCCGCGATGGCGCAGCCGGACTAAGGCCGGCGGCGCGTCACGGTCCGGGCTCGCCCAGGGAGCGCGCCACGGCGAGCGAGTCGCGCATGTGGCGCTTGACACGCAGCTGCGACGAGTAGACGTGCCGCACCACCCCGTTGCGGTCGATCACGTAGGTGACCCGGCCCGGGAGCAGCCCGAGGGTTTTCTCCACGCCGTACCGCTCGCGCACTTCGCCCCCGCGGTCGGACAGCAGGGTGAACGGCAGCCCGAGATTCGCCACAAAGCGGCGGTGCGACGCGACCGAATCGGCGCTCACGCCGATCACCTCCGCCCCCGCCGCGGTGAACGCGTCATGGCTGTCGCGGAACGCCCTCGCCTCGATCGTGCACCCCGGCGTCTGATCCTTCGGGTAGAAATACAGCACGACGTTGCTGCGGCCGAGCCGATCGCGCAGCCGCACCGGCGTGCCGGTCTGGTCCGGCAGCGTGAAGTCGGGCGCAGTGTCCCCCACTCCTACCTTCTTGTCAGTGGTCATCGGTTCTCCTCAATGCGCGGCCGCTCCCCCTCCGGGCAGTCCCTTGCTCTTGTGCATCAGGAGCAACAGTGGCAGCGACAGCACGAAGCACGCGCCGAACAGCAGGAACAGCTGCTCGAAGGAAAGCATCATCGCCTGCTTCGTGACCTGACCGTTCAGAATCATCAAGGCCTTCGACTGCGCGAGCGGCGCGGGTGTGCCGGTGGCCACCAACCGACCCATGATGCCGCTCAACCGCTCCCGGGTCGCCTCGCTGTACTGCGTGACGTTGGCGATCAAGTCGGCGCGGTGGATCGCCTGGAACCGCTGGACCAGCGTCGCCGAGATGGCGATCCCCACGCTGCCCCCGAGCTGCCGCATCAGGTTGAACAACCCGGTGCCATTGGGAATCTTGCTCATCGGCAGATCCGCGAGCGCGAGGTTGGTGAGCGGCACGAAGATGAGCCCCAGACCCACACCGCGGAAAATCAGCGGCCAGAAGAAGTCCGACATGCCGCTGTCGGTGGTGAAGTGCGCGTGCTTCCACATCGCCAGCGCGAAGATCGCCACTCCCGCCAGGATCGACAGGCGCGCGTCGAACTTGCCGGTGGTGCGTCCCATGGTCGCCATGGTGAACGCACTGGCGAGGGCGCCCGGGAGAATCACGAAGCCCGTCTGCTCGGCCGTGAAGCCCTGGAGATTTTGCAGGTACACCGGCAGCACGAACACCGTGGCGTACAGACAGATCCCCAGCACCCCGCCGAACACGACCCCCACGCTGAGCTGCCGGCTCTTGAGGATCCGCAGGTCTACCACCGGGTGGTCGGTCGTCAGCTCGTGCCACACGAACGCGATGAGTGACACGGCACTGATCACCCCGTACGCGATGACCTCGCGCGAGTCGAACCAGTCGAGCCGCTCTCCCCGCTCGAGCATCGTTTGCAGCGTGCCGATCCCGGCCGCGAGCAAAACCAGCCCGACGTAATCGATCCGCTCGGAGCGCTGCTGAAAGCGCGAGTTCTGGATGAACGAGAGCGACAGGGCCAGCGCCAGCATCCCGATCGGGATGTTGATGTAGAAGATCCACGGCCACCCGAACGCGTCGGTGATGTACCCGCCGAGCGTCGGGCCGAGCGTGGGCCCCACCATCACGCCCACGCCGAAGATCGCCATCGCCGTGCCGTACTCCTCGCGGGGGAACTCCTCATACAGGATCGCCTGCGAGGTCGAGAGCAGCGCCCCGCCCCCGAGCCCCTGAATGATGCGCGCGATGACCAGCTCGGCGAGCGTATGCGCGTTGCCGCAGAAGAACGACGAGATGACGAAGATCGCGATCGAGCCCGCGAAGTAGCGCCGCCGTCCGAAGTACGCCGACAGCCAGCCCGTGATGGGCAGGATGATCACGTTCGCCACGATGTACCCCGTGGACACCCAGGCGATTTCGTCCAGCGTGGCGCCCAGATTCCCCATCATGTGGGGGATCGCCACGTTCACGATGCTGGTGTCCAGCAGCTCCAACACCGACGCGAGCGAGACCGTGATCGCGATGATGTACTTGTAGCGATACCGGTCGGCGTCGGCGCCGAGTGTGGGCAGGGGGAGAGCGGCGGTGGCCACGGTCTCTTTACTTGGTCTGGATCGTGACCACGACGCTCATGCCCGGCCGCAGCGGATGCGCCGGGTCGACCTTATCCGGCCGGACGCGCACCGGGACGCGCTGCACCACCTTGGTGTAGTTGCCGGTCGCATTGTCCGGCGGCAGCAGCGAGAACCGCGCGCCGGTCGCGGGAGAGATGGACTCCACCCGGCCGTGGAACGTGATGCCCGGGTAGGCGTCCACCGTGAACTCCGCCGGCTCGCCGGACTTCACGTCCTCGATTTGCGTCTCCTTGAGGTTCGCGGTGACCCAGATGTCCTCGAGCGGCACCACGCTCATCAGCGGCTGGCCCGCCTGCACCAGCTGCCCCAGCTCGACGGTCTTCTTGCTCACGACGCCCGCCGCCGGCGCGGTCACCCGCGTATACGACAGGTTCAGCGCCGCCTGATCGCGCGCGGCCCGGGCCGCCCCGACGCGGGCGTCGGCTGCGACCAGCGCCGCCTGCGACGCGGCCAGCGCCGCGTCCGCGGCACGCGCCGCCGCTTCGGCGGCGTCGAGCTGCTGCTTGGAGACGATGTCCTGCGAGGCGAGTGGCCGCAGCCGGTCGAGGTCGGCGTGCGCCTTGAGCGCGTTGGCCTGCGCCTGCTCCACCTGCGCTTCCGCCTGCCCCACGCGCGCCCGGTTGCTCACGCCGGCCAGCGCCACGGCGAGGTCCGCCTCCGCCTGCGCCAGCCGGACCTTGTAGTCACGGTCGTCGAGCACCACGAGCGTATCGCCTTCCTTCACCCGCTGGTTCTCGTCGATCCGCACCTCGGTCACGAACCCGCCGACTTTCGGGAGGATGGGCACGATGTGCCCGTCCACCTGCGCGTTGTCGGTGGACACGTGGCTCAGGCCGTAGATCCAGCGCCGCGCGCCGAAGCCCACCAGGCCGAGCAAAATGACGCCCATGATGAGAAACACCCTGCCGCGGCTGCTCTTCGCCTTCCCGGTCTCCAGCTCGGCCAGCGGTGCGGGTGAGGGCGTCGAGGCCCGAGGAAGTGTCTCGCGTTCGATCGTCGTTGCCATATCGTCGCTCATCGGTCGTTCGAGTTAGTGAAGGGTCCGGGCCGCGCCCGCGGCCCGCGCCAGGGACACCCGGGCCGTCGCGGCCGCGAAGCGCGCGTCGATATCCGTGTCCCGCGCCCGGATCAGATTGGCCTGCGCGTCGATCACTTCGATGTTGCCGACGACGCCGGCCTTGAAGCGCTCGCGCGACTGCGCCAGCTCATCGTCCGCGAGGCGCAACCGCTCCGCTGCCACCACCTGCTGGGCCTGCGCCGAGCGGAGGTCGAGCAGCGCCGCGTCCACGTCGGCGGCGATCTGCTGGCGCAGGTCGCGCTCGCGCACCTCCGACTCGCGCACCACCGCGTCCTGCTCCGCGAGCCGCGCTTCGCGGCGGAACCCGTCGAGCAACGGCACGCTCACCTGCAGTGAGAGGTCGCGGGTCGCAATCGCGCCTGGGACCGTGAGCCCGTTCACGCCGTAGTCGCCCGCGACCACGAGACGGGGCAGCCGCTCGGCGCGAATCGCCGCCCCCGTCTGGCGCGCCGCGCCGGCCCGCGCCAGCTCGGCCCGCAGTTCGGGACGTCGGGCGAGCGCGGCGGCCACGGCCGAGTCACGCTGCGCCGGCACATCGGAGGCACCGAGCGTGCCCGCGAGCGTGTCGGTCAGGACCAGCGGGGTCGTCGGGTCAATGCCCAGTGCCCGTGTCACGTCGATCCGAGCGCGGTCCAGCTGATTGCGCGCCACCAGCAACAGCCCCTCGGCCGTGACGAGCTGAGTGCGGGCGCGCGTCACGTCGATCGCGGCGCTCACGCCGGCGTTCTTCTGCGCCTGCGCCAACCCCACGAGCTCGGCGGCGATCGCCGAATCGGCTTGGCGTGCCGCCAGCACCGCCTGGGCGCGCGCCGCCCGTAGATACGCGTCGGCGACGGTGAGCGCCGTTGCCTCCACGGTCACGCTCTGTTCCGCGCGGCTGCCGTCCACCTGCGTTTTCGCGGCGCGGACGCGCGCCACGCTGGACCAGTCGAGCAGCGTCTGCGTCACCGTCGCCCGGCCGTCGTAGTTGTTGAACGACGGAACCGGGTTGGGGATCCCCGCGGCAAACGCGGGCGGCAGCGGCAGACCGAGCGCCTGCCAGTTGAAGTCGCGATTGACCCAGGCCGCGCTCAAGGACAGCGAGGGCAGCAGCGCCGCGCGGGCCTGCCGCACGCGCGCGTCCGCCTCGTCGCTGCGCAGCCCGGCGAGCGTGACCACCGGCGCCTGGCCCGACGCCAGCCGCACGGCGTCAGCGAGCGTCAGTCGCAGAGGTGCCGGTGCAGCCGTCTGGGCCGCGAGCGAGCCGCAGACCAGGCTGGCGACGAGACCAAACGTCAAGCGATTACTGTTTCGCGATACCATGGAGATACAGGTCGATGTGCGTGTCGAGATAGCTCTGCACGTTGAAGCCCTCGGGCATGCAGGACGAGAAAGCGAGCCGGGACACCGTCGCGTGCATCAGCGGCGACATGGCGAGCTTCGCGGCCACGAGCACGTTCACGTCGCGAAACTCCCCGGACTTGATCCCCCGCTCGATCACACTCGCCATGAGGCGGTGCCCGCGAGCCACGACTTCGTTGTAGTAGAAGCGCGTGAGCTCGGGGAACGTTGCCGCCTCGGCCATCATAAGCTTGGGAATCCCGGCGAGCTTGGTCTCACCCACGAGCCGCCAGTATTCGCGTACCAGCCGCTCGACCAGCTCGCGCGCGCTGCCCGTGAACGACTGCGCCAGGGCTTCGCCCTGCGCGATCACCGGCACGATCGTCTCGCGCACCACCGCCTTGAACAGCGCTTCCTTACTGTCGAAGTAGAGATAGACCGTGCCCTTCGTGACCCCGGCACGGCGGGCGACGTCCGCGAGCTTGGTGGCGGCGAAGCCTCGCTCCACGAACAGCTCGAGCGCCGCGGCGACGATTTCCGCCGGACGCGCTTCCTTGCGGCGCTGCCAGCGGGGGCGTCCGGCGCGGTGCGTTGTGACGGTCTCGTTCACAGGTGGCCTCGAAGTTAGTTACTGAACGGTCAGTAAGTAAATTCGGTTCCCCTGCCCCGTCAATGGGCTGGTAGGTTACTCGAGCCCCATCGGCACGTTCCTGTGGTTCAGTTGGTTACGTTGCTGTCCCGCGACGCTGCCGATAGAACACGATGAGCCCGGTGTTGGGCGGCTGTGCCCCCACCTGCCGCAGCATCGTTACCAGCTGACCCCGGTGGTAGGACGAATGGTCCACGGTGTGTCGCAGCATCTGCCGGTACGTGTGGACGTACTCGCCGCCCGTGCTCGGCTGGACTGCCATCGTGTCGTCGAGACGACGCTCGGTCAGCCCCGCGAGGAAGGCCGCGCGCTCGGCCTCGAGCCGTTCCCAGCGCTCCACCGCCGCGGCGAGCGTCGCCAGATCCTTTCCCTGAGCCACGGCCGGCTTGGCACGGCCCAGCCACCGGTTGAGCCACAGCTCTTCGGCCCACACGATGTGGCACACAGTCCCGTGCAGCCCGCCGTGGCTGCTTCGCAGGTCGCGGACGTACTGCTCGTCGGGCAGGGCTTTGAGCGCGGCGAACATGAGCCGGTTCGCCCACGTATTGTAGGCGAACAGCTCCTGCACCTCGGCGACGGTCACTTCGCGGCCGCGAGCTCTCCGGCGTCCAGCACGCTCGCCCGCACGGTTTTCCCTTCGATCACCTGATCGTCGCCGATGAGCGAGTCGTGCACGGCCCCGCCCACCACGCGCACCTTGCGACCCAGAATGCTGTTCGTGATCGTGCTGTCCGCCACCGAGCTCCCGGCCTCGATCGACACATTGGGTCCGATGGTGGAGTTCTTGATGGTCACGCCCTCCTCGATGTAGACCGGCGGCACGATCTTCGAGCCCGGACCGGACGCTGCGGGCATGCGTCCCCGCCCATGCTCCAGCAGGAACTGGTTGGTCTCGAGCAGAGTGTCGACTTTGCCGCAGTCGTACCAGCCGCCTACGGGAGCCGTGAGCAGCCGCTTGCCGCGGTCGACCATGTACTGGAACGCGTCGGTGAGGTAGAACTCGCCTCCCTTGCCGGGCGGCTGTTTCAGCACGTGGGCGATGCCGTCGAACAGGGTCTTCCAGTCCCGCACGTACTGCAGCCCGATGTTGGCGAG
>CBFHAJ010000054.1:0-21076 GCA_965653495.1 uncultured bacterium
CGCGGCGGTGTCGCGCATGACGCGCGCCTGCCGCACGCGCAGCCACGCGTCGATGGACGGGAGCCCGATCGCCCGCGCCGCCGCGTAGGCGGCCGCGGCCGAATCCCGGGCACCCGACGCTTCCCGGGCACGACCCTCGCGGACCGCGAGCAACGCCGCGCGCGCGCCATGCGCCCGGCGCCGGGCCGCCGCGTAGTGCCCGGCGGCGGTGCTCAAGCCGAGCTCGGCCTCCGCTTCGGCGAGCACGGCGAGAGCCTCACCATTGTTGTAGTCGTCGAGCCAGGGCTGCCCCACGAGCAGGCTGCGCGCGCGGTCATAGCGACGCGCGTACAGCTCGGCCTTGGCGCCCTCGACCACGAACGTCGCGTTGAGCTCGGGTTCGCGCGCCGCCGCAGCGAGCAGCGTCTCCGCGGCATGCCAGGGACGACCCGCGAGGCGCAGCGACTCGGCCCGTTCGGCGGCCTGATCGGGTGTGGTCTGCGCGCCCGCGCCGACGGGGAGCGTCGTCGCGGCGAACAGCACGAAGACGACCGCCCGCTTCACTGCCGGTGGCGCACCTGCGCGACGGCGCGTTGGAACTCCGCTCGCGACAGCGGCGTCAGGCGGAAACGGCCGAAGCCAGTCTGATCCTGGAAGAAGAGCGTGAGCCGAAGCGCATTGTAGATCCAGCGCATGCCCCGCACGCCCGTGCGCGTGGGATCGGCGCTGAAGTCGTACTCATCGTCGGGCTCGCCCAAGGTCACGAACACTTCGCCACGATCGGTGAGCCACCCGGGATCACCCGACTCGCGGAACCGCTGGTTGGCGAACTGGATGCGCCGAAAGTAGCTCTCCAGAGCCTCGTTATCGGGCGTGGACGGGATCGGATCGGTCGCCGTGTAGAACTCGCGCCACACGGCAGGACGCTGCTCGGGCGGGGCCTGGCGCAGCTTGTCGACCCAGTCCTGGCGCTCGAAGTAGCGCAGCAGGCTGATCATCTGATCGTAGTTCGTGATCGCCCATTGATCGGAGAAGCTGACCAGGAACGGCGTAGCCCGTTTCCCGGCGGGGGCGCCCACGAGCGCGACCTCGAAGTCCCCGTGCCCGACCGGCAAGTCGCTGGGCCGCAGCACCACCAGCACGCTCGCGAGCGAGTCGCTGCCGCTGAGCGTCAAGGTGTCGTGCCAGACCTCGTGCCCCCCCTGGTCGACGGCGCTGGCGGCGAGACGCGCGCCGCGGCTCACGCCGTACGCCTCGACATAAAAGCGCAGCGAGTCGGCCCCGTAGGAGAGCATGGCGCGGGCATTGGGGACGACCTTCGGTACGTCGACGAGGCGGGTCCGACCGGGCCCCTGATACACCGCCAGCGGCTCACTCACGCCCCGGCCTGCGATCCGGGGCACGGTGTCGGTGCGCTCACGGTGCGACACGGTCGGACTGTTGCGGTCCCGGACCGTGACCTCCACACGATAGATGCCAGGGCGCATGGCGATGAACTGCTGGTAAATGATGCTCTCGTCGGCGCGTTGCGTCTCCTGCAGATTGCGCACGCGCACCGTGTCGTCGGTCGTGAACTGGCGGGTGGTGCCGCTGTCGCCGCGGAACGCCACCTCCACGTGATACTGCGCGACGAAGTGGCTGCCCTCGCGCTGAAACGTGAGCGCGTGGTTCGCGAGTGAGAGCGCGAACAGGCCGAGTGTGGAGTCCGGCGTGGCGTCGGCGAGGTAGCGAACGGTGGCGACGAAGGGCAGCGGGGGCCCGCTGACCAGCAGGCCCATGTCGGCGTACGCGCTACTGGCATCGAACAACGCCGACACGGCGACGCCCCGATCGGGGATCGCGCCCGTGGCGGGGCCTCGCGCCGCACTGCAGCCCGCGACGCTGGTCGCGAGTAGTGCCACTGCCGTGGCTGGTCTCACTTGCTCAACCTCAAATCCGGACGTTAGTTTCGCGCGTTCCCATGCCCAGCGAGAACCTCGCCGGTCGGACGATCGCCGGCTACACCCTCCTCGAGCGGGTCGGCGAGGGTGGCACCGCCGAGGTGTACCGCGCCCAGCACCCCGAGCGTGGCGCCTGTGCGTTCAAAGTATTGCGCCCGACCCTCGCGAGCGACCCCACCACCGTCAAGCGCTTCCTGCGAGAGGCGGGGTATGGCTCGCGGGTCGTGCACCCGGGCGTCGTGCGCACCTACGATTATGGGGAAGCGGACGGCCTCTACTACCTCGCGCTCGAATGGGCTGAGGGCAAGTCCCTGGCGGAGTACGTACACCGCGCCGGTCCGCTCGCTCCGGCCGTGGTCGCGGACTTGGTCGGCCAGCTGGCCGCGGCGTTGATGGCGGCGCATCAGGCGGGCATCATCCATCGGGATCTGAAGCCGGAGAACATCATCTACGACGCGGCGAGTGAGCACGTGAAGCTGCTCGACGTCGGGATCGGCCGTGTCGCCGGCTAGCGGGCCGAAGAGCGGCTCACGCGGACCGGCTTTTTCGTGGGCACCCTCAGCTACGTAGCGCCCGAGGCCCTGTCAGGCGCGCTGGTGGACGAGCGTGCCGACATCTATAGCCTGGCGACGATCACCTACTGGCTGCTCACCGGGCAGCACCCCTACACCGGTCGCCTGGCACGGGACCTGTTTCGCCAGCTGCTCACGATGCCGCCCGTACCGCTGACCCAGGCTGTGCCTGGGCTGCGCTTCCCCGCAGCCCTGGAGGCGGCGGTGATGCGCGGGCTGGAACGGGACCCGCAGGCGCGCCAGCCCACGGTGCTCGCATTCGCCGCCGAGGTGGCGGCGGGCGCCGCGGGCGACGCCACGTCCGCCTCGCGACCCGGGTTGCTCGATGCGCTGAAACGGGCGGTGCGCCGGGACAAGCGATAGTAGTAGCATGTGCTGCTAATGTACCCCTGGTGAGCGCGGCACCCGACCTCAAGGAGCGGCTGCGCAGTCTGCTGCGCGAGCGCTCCGTCGTCCACGGCGACTTCACCCTCGCCTCGGGACGGAAGGCCTCGTTCTACATCGACGCCCGACGCACGACCATGTCGGGCGAGGGCCTGGCGGTGGTCGGCGCTCTGGGCCTCGCGCGCCTCGACGCCCGCGGCTGGGCCCCGGCCCTCGTGGGGGGCCTGACGCTCGGCGCCGACCCCGTGGCCTACGCGATCGCCGCCGCCGCCGCAGCTCAAGGGCGCCGGCTCGATGCCTTCACGGTTCGCAAGCAGCCGAAAACGCACGGCACGGGTCAGCGCATCGAAGGCTGCTTCGCGCCGGGCACGACCGCGGTCGTGGTCGAGGACGTGATCACCACCGGTCAGTCGGCGGCCGAGGCCATCGCGGCCGTCGTGGCCGCCGGTGGCCGCGTGCTCGGCGTGCTCGCCGTCGTCGACCGCGAGGAGGGCGGCCGCGCGGCGCTCGAGCACGCCGGCCACACCGTCGACGTGCTCGTCACGGCCACCGAGCTCGGATTGCGATGACGGCGACCGGCGACGTCGCGCTGCTCGTCGTGCGGCTGAGTGACTCGTTTGCCGATTTCTGGGCCGCGCTGGCGCGCGATCTGGGCGTAACGCTGGCGGAGTGGACGCCCGCTGCGGGCGAGCCGCTTCCTCCCCGGGCCGGCGTCGTGCTGTTGGCCGCGGCCGGGCACGAGGCGGACGTCGCGGCGTTGCTCCCCACGATGGCGACGCGCCCCGATGTGCCGGTGATCGTGGTCGGCGCGGCCCCATCGCACCGGCTCGCCGCGCAGATCGTGAGCGCCGGGGCGAGCGATTATTTCGCCCTTCCCGACGACCGCGACGGGCTGCGCGACGCCCTGGCCGCCGCCGTGCAGCGACGCCGCGCGGCCCTGGACCGCGCCGCCCTCGCGCAGCTCGAGGCCCAGGCGCATGCGTTCCGGGAGATCGTCGGCAGGAGTCCGGCCCTCCAGGCGGTGCTCGAGCGCGCCGCGCGCGTGGTTCCGCACCGCGACGCCACCATCCTCATCACCGGCGAGACGGGCACCGGGAAGGAGCTGCTGGCGCGCGCGCTGCATTACGGTGGCCCCCGGGCCGCGGCCCCGTTCGTCGAACTCAACTGCGCCGCGCTGCCGGCGCCGTTGCTCGAAAGCGAGCTGTTCGGCCACGAGCGCGGCGCATTCACCGATGCCAAGACGGCGAAGCCAGGGCTGTTCGAGGTGGCCGACGGGGGAACTATGTTCCTCGACGAAGTCGACCACCTCGCGTCCGAGCTGCAGGGCAAGCTGTTGCGTGCGCTGGATCAGAAGTCGGTGCGCCGGCTGGGGGCCACAGCCAGCCGTACCATGGACGTGCGGATCGTGGCAGCCACCAACACCGACCTCGCCGCGGCGGTCGCGGCGGGCCGGTTCCGCGAGGATCTGTTCTACCGCCTGAACGTCATCACGCTCGAGCTCCCACCGTTGCGCGAGCGAGGCGACGATGTGCTCCAGCTCGCCGAGTTTTTCCTCGAGAAGTTCAGCACACAGTACGCCCTGCCGCACCGCGACATGACCGCCGAGGCACGGCGCGCGCTGGTCTCACACTCCTGGCCGGGGAACATTCGCGAGCTCCGCAACAGCATCGAGCGCGCCGTGTTACTCTCGCCTGCGGGCACTCTGGAGCTGGGCAACCTCAGCGCCGGGCATGGCCGCCCTCCCGCCGGCGGACCCCTGCCCTTCCCCGCGAGCCTGGCCGAAATCACCCGCGCGGCCGCTCGCGCCATGTTGGACGCGGCCGGCGGCAACCGCTCCGAAGCCGCGCGCCGCCTGGGGATCTCCCGTTCCCGCCTCCAGCGCCTGTTGGAGGGTCGGGCCGACGACGACGAGCAGAACGGTGCTGCGAATTGAGCCACGTGCCTCACAGCGGGTCACGGAATGAGATACATCTCATTGATTGAAAATACGTTAGCATGGCCTGCCGCTTGCCCTTTGGGGACTCGACCCTGGTGCACGGAGTCGTTCATGCGACGCTTGATCCTGGCCCTGGCGGCGCTCCTGAGTGCCGCCGGCTGCTCCTCGAGCAGCGCCCCCAATTCACCACCGCCGGTGCCGAGCGACCAGCTGCACGTGGTCGTGCAGGACTCGACGGCCCCGCCGCTGTACAGCTACACGACGAGCCAGCTGTTCACGGCCGGTCAGAACGCCGACGTGCGGCTGTATTACCGGGACCCGACGAGCGGCGGGTATGGCGATGAGCTGCTGCGCTTCGAGGTACCCGGCGACGGCCTGTTACGCCGGCCCGACGGCACCGCCTTCCAGACAGGCGACACCATTCGCATCACGATCTCCGTGATCGACGCCAAGAAGATGCTGTTCGAGTTCCAGCCCGCCGGCTTGCAGTTCAACCCTAACGACCCGGCACGGCTGCGGATCGAGTACCAGCACGGCGATCACGACTACAACGGCGACGGCGTCGTGAATGCCGCCGACAGCACGATTCAGCAGCAGCTCGACGTGTGGAAGAGCGATCCTCCGAGCACGATGTGGTTCAAGCAGGGCGCAGTCAATTTCGAGTCGCTGGAGGAGATCGACGCCAACATCGTGTCGTTCTCGCAGTACGCGGTGGCGTGGTGAGCACGAGAGGACCGTACCGGTGACGACGTCGCTGGCCGACGAATCGGCGCTGCTCGCGGAGCTCCGCGCGCTGGCCGACCAGGGTCGCCACCGGGAGGTGCTGGGCCGGCTGGAGCGGCTCCCGGCAGAGGCGATTGCGAGCCGCACGCCGTTCGCGCTGCTCGCGGCGGAGGCGCACGGCCGGCTGGGAGCGCACGGCGATGCGGAGCAGTGGGCGCAAGCGGCCCTGGCGGTCGCCCGCGGACGCGGGGAGCGGCACGCCGAGCTGCGGGCGCGCAACTACCAGGGAGCCATCGCGCTCGAGCGCGGCGACGTGGACCGTGCGGAGCCGCACTTCGCCGCCGCGCTCGACCTGGCGCGCACGCTCGGCGACCACGCGGCACAGGCACGCTGCTTCAACAACCTCGGGATCATCGAGAATCTGCGCGGTGACTCGGGGGCCGCGCTGGCGAGCTACCAGCTCGCCCTCGCGGCCTACCAGCAGGCCGGGCTGGTGCGCGGGATGGTGGAGACGCACCACAACATCGGGATCAGCTGGCGGGACATGGGCGACCTGCCGCGCGCATTGACGGCCGCCGGGGACGCAGTCCGTCTCGCCGACCAGCTCGGGGACCGGGCGCTCGCTGCGTTGGCACTCGCTGGACGGGCGGAGTTGCATCTCCTCCTGGGAGACGTGGATCTGGCGGCGGCTGAGCTGGGGCGGGCCGAAGCCGCGTACTTGCGGTTGCAGCATCCCGTTGGACTGGCGGAGGTCTGGCGGCTCGAGGCCGGCGTGGCCGTGGCCCGCGGTGACGTGGCGGGCGCGGTAGCAATTCTGGGTCGCGCGGCCGAGCTGGCGGGACAGCAGGGAAGCGCCCACACGCTGGCCGAGATCGAGCGCGATCTCGGCAGCGCGCTGGCGGCGCGGGGAGACGGGGCCGCGGCTCGCGCCGCGCGTGAGCGCGCCGTGGGCCTGTACCGGCGGCTGGGAGCGGCCAGGGCCGCAGCGGAGATTGCCGCGCTGATCCCCTGAGGTGTATGATCCCTCCCGGGTGAGCACACCTTCATCACCAGCGCTGCGGTCGACTCTGGCCTCGCGGGTGCGCGGCTGGACGGACGACGCGTCGGGCCTCGAGCAGCGCCTCAAGGACCTGGAAACCATCGCGCGCAGCCTGCGGCGCCGATGGTCACTGGTGGGCGCTGGGCTCGGCATCGGCCTGATCGGGTGGGCCGTCGGGGCGGTGCGGACGCGGCCGGGAACGATGGTGCTGGTCGCCGGTGCCGGCCTGATCCTCAATGCGTTGCTGGGGATCATCAACGAGCGCGGCTGGTATCGCTGGTGGCTGATCTATGCCCTGGCGCTGCTCGACGTCGGGCTCGTGGCCGTGGTGATCGTCTGGTTCGGCCACGGAGGCTTCGTGGTCGCCTTCCTTGTTGCTGTGCTGCCGTACGCGTTCGATCAGGGACACACAGTGGGGAATTTCCTCGTCCTCACCGCCGCGTTGGCGTACCTCGGGGCGGTGCAACTGCATCATCTGCTCTACGCGGGCGACCCCGCGCTGGCCACGGGGCCGGTGCTGGAGACGGTCACGCTGATGGTGGTGGCGATGACGCTCAAGGAGATCCCGTCCACCCTGATCCAGCGCATTCGCCGCACCCGCAGCGTCATGGGGGAGGCAGAGCACGGGTTTCTCGCCGTGCGCGCAGCGGCACAGGAGTCCGACGAGCTGGGGTTTCTGGAGAAGAGCTTCAACAAGATGATCGAGGAGATCGGCGGCACGATCTCCACGGTGCAGCGGGAGGCCGACGAGGTGGCCGCGTTCGCCGAGCAGCTCGCCGCGTCGGCGGAGGAGCTGCACGCGACGTCGGAGACCGTCACGCACACGGCACAGCGGCTGGCGGCGGACCTGGGCCAGCAGCGCGACATGGCGGAAAGCGCGCGCGGCGAGAGCGCCAAGGCCGCGGACCAGGCGGAATCTTTGCGGGTGCGGGCCGAGCTGATGCAGGCCGATGCCGGGCGGCTGGTGGCGGCGGCGGAGCGGGGGCGGGAGCGGGTGGCGCGGGCGAGCCAGACGCTGCGCACGGTGGGCGACGAGGTTCGGGCGACGGCCTCGACGGTGGTGGGGCTGTCGGGCATGTCGGAGCGGATCGGGGTGTTCGCCCAGACGATCGCACGGATCGCGCGCCAGACCCATCTGCTGGCGCTCAACGCAGCCATCGAAGCGGCCCGCGCGGAGGAGCACGGGGAGGGGTTCGCCGTCGTCGCCGACGAGGTGCGCGCGCTGGCGGGCGAGGCGGGGAAGTCCGCCCGCGAGGTGGCGGAGCTCGTGTCCGAGCTGCGCGCCGGGATCGACGCGGCCGCGCGCGCGATGCAGTCGGGGGAAGCGAAAGTGCGCGACATCGGGGCGGTGGCGGCGGAGGCCGACGGCGCGCTGCAGGAGCTGCACCAGGGCATCGAGCTGGTCGGCGATCTGGTGAACGCTACCGCGGAGGTCTCGCGCAGCCAGGCGCAGCGGCTCGCCCAGCTGGCGCACTCGCTCGAGCAGGTGGCTGCGATTTCGAGCGGCGCGTCGCAGCGCGCCGACGGCGCGGCCGCGGCGACGCAGGCCGAAATCACGTCGATGGGGGATCTGACGGCCACGTCGCAGCAGCTGGCGCAACTGGCCGAGCGGCTGCGGGCGAGCATCGCGCGCTTCTCGGTGCTGAGCCGAGAGCAGCAGACCAAGGAGCACGCCGCGCGGGCCGCCGCCGACTAACCCGGGGGCATAGCCCCGGGGTTAGCCGGTCCGAGATGCGCGGGCCCCGTTCAGTCCTTGGTCCCACAGTCCCGCGTTGAGTGGGCAGAACGCGCGCAGCGCATCCCGGTACGGAGTGATCAGCAGGTCGACGTAGCGTTCGAGCGCGACCTCGAACGGAAAGCGGCGGCGGAACTCTCCGGCAGTGACCCCCAGCATGGCCTTCAAATGACGCCCCAGACTCTGCGGCGACGAGTAATCCAGGCGGTAGGCCACGTCGGACACGGAGAGCCCCGGATTGGCGAACAAATAGGAGGCGTGGACCAATCGCATTCCCGCGAGATAGGTTTTCGGGGAGGGCAGACTCGCCCGATAAAACCGCGACATGAGTGTGCTGGGACAGATGCGCAGCTGGCGCGCCAGCCGGCGCACGGTCGGGAGGACTGGGGCCAGGCGCGCCACCGCCTCGAAGAACGTGCGCACGTCGCCGGTCGCGCTGCGCAACGCCGGAACCAGGCGTGCGAGGATGCGTGCCGCCACCGGTGAAGCGGGACGGCCGACCAGGTCGCGCAACCGCCGCCACCCCGAGGGCTCGGTGCAGTCCACCGCCGAGCGGATGCCGGTGGCGCCGAGCCGCAGCAACGCGTCGGTCGCTTCGCGGTCGTGCCGCGACACCAGCGCCACCGCGGGGATCGCGGGGAACTCGCGGACGAAGCGGGCGATCGCGGGGAGCTCCTCACCGCGGCAGGCGTGCACCGAGAGCACGAGCGCGTCCACGCGCTTGCGCCGCGCGGTGCGCAGCGCGTCGCGCAACGACCCGGCGTGGAGCGCGGTGAAACAGCCGTCTCCCGCGGCATCGAGGCGGGGGCGCTCGGGGGGGTGCAGCACCGTACAAACTGTGACCATGCGGGACCGACGCTAACATGGACCCATCAACCTCGCCTCAAGACGGGAGCGGCCGAGACGCCGGCGCTCGGGCCGGTGCGGCCACGTCCTCAACCTCTGGTCAACGAGGCGAGCTTGCGGAGCGGCTGCGCCGGCACGTCGTCGCGCTCGAGGGCGTGCGCCACCCGCACGCGGCGCCGGAGCGCCACCGAGCCGCGCGCGACTACGTCGCCCGCGAGCTCGGTGCGAGCGGCCTGGACCCGCAGCTCGTCCCCTTCACGTTTCGTGGCCGCATCTATCACAACGTGGTCGCCCTCCTGCCGGGGCGCGACGCGCAGCGCCCCCGCCTGGTGGTGGGCGCACATTTCGACTCGACGGCTCACACGCCGGGTGCCGACGACAACGCGAGCGGCGTCGCCGCGCTGCTCGAGTGCGCCCGCCTCGACAGCGCCCACCCGCTCGCAGCAGGGGGGACGGGCGGGGGGGGAGTGGGGGGAGTCGAATTCGTCGGGCTCGACCTGGAAGAGCTGCAGACGGTCACCGGCCGCTACCGCGTGGGGAGCCATGCCCTGGCGCGCGCGAAGCGAGCGCGTGGCGAGCGGCTCACCGGCGCGTTGATCCTCGAGATGGTCGGCTACCGGGACCCGACGCCCGGTGCGCAGACCGTGCCACCGCTCATCGGGATCGACGTGCCGCGCACCGGCGATTTCCTGGCCGCGGTGGGAGACGGGCGCTCCGGCGCCTTGCTCGACGGGTTCGTCGCCGGGGCCCGCGAGGCGGCGCCCGACCTGCCGGTGGTCTCCTACCGGACGCGGCTGCGCGGCTGGTTGCTGCCGCTCACGCGCCTCTCGGACAACGCGTCGTTTTGGGACGCCGGCTACGCGTCGCTCATGCTCACCGACACCGCGTTCCTGCGCAATCCGCACTATCACCGAGACTCGGACACGAGAGCCACGCTCGACTATGACTTCATGGCCCTGGTAACTCGGGCCACGGCGGGCGCCGTCGCCCGGCTCACCGATGCCGGCTGACCGGAGGGTCGGGCTGGCCCTCGCCGGCACGGCGGTGGTGCTCGCCGCCGCGGGGGCCCTCTGGTTCGTGCGGTCGGCCCAGCACGTGCGACGCGATCCGGGTGTCGTCTACCGCGACCCCACCACCCTCGATAACCTGGTGAAGCGCGCGAACGAGGCAGAACGCGCCGGCGACCGTGCCACGGCGGTGGCGACCTACCGGTTCGTGATCGCAGCGGGAGAAGGGCGGGGCGGGGAAGCGGGGAGCGAGGCAGAGTGGGCACCGTATGTGGCGGCGGCGCGGGCCGGGCTCAAGCGTCTAGGAGCCGCCGATACACTTTCAGGTCCGCCGCGCTGAAGCACACGGTGAGGTCGCCCTGGAACGCTTCCAGCCTGACCACGCGGGCAATCTAGCGCGGGCGGGGCAGCGCCGTATTGTTACGTACCGTCATGCCCGGACGCGACCTGATCGAGCGGGTCCGCAAGGCCTTGGCCGACCGCTACACCGTCATCAGCGCGGTCGGCCGGGGGGGCAACGCGAGCATCTTCGCGGGCCGCGACGCGACCGGCGTCGACGTGGCCATCAAAGTGCTCCATCCGGAGCTGGCCGTCTCGGTCGCCGCCGACCGATTCCTGCGGGAAATCCGTTACGCCGCGCAGCTCAACCACCCCCACATCGCGCGCATGATCGACAGCGGAGAGACGGACTACCTCCTCTGGTACGTCATGCCGTACGTGACGGGAGAGAACCTGCGTCAGGCGCTGCGGCGAGAGCCGCGGCTGCGTACGGCGCCGGCGGCGCGGGTCGCCGTGGAGGTGTTGGACGCCCTGCAGCACGCCCACGCGCATGGCATCGCGCACCGCGATATCAAGCCCGACAACATCGTGCTCTCACCGGAAGGCGCGGTGCTGGTCGATCTCGGCATCGCGCGCGCCATCGCGCATTCGGGGGACGACCGCGTCACGCGGAGTGGCTTCGTGGTCGGCACCGAGGAGTACATGAGCCCCGAGCAGGCGGCCGGCGTCCCGGACGTCGACGGTCGCACCGATTTGTATTCGCTGGGCGTCGTTCTGTTCGAGTGCCTCGCGGGCCGCCCGCCGTTCTCGTCCGCGAGCGCGGCTGCCGTGCTCGACATGCATCAGCACCGTGCCGCGCCCGACATTCGCAGTGTGCGGCGCGACGTGCCCAAGGAGCTTGGTGTGGTGATCGCTCGCGCCCTCGTGAAGTCCCGCGACGAGCGGTGGCAGCACGCGGCGGAGATGCGCGACGCCCTCACACCGTTTCTCGCCACCGCCTGACCGCTGGCCCGGGGGCGCGTCTCCCGCTACACTGACGAGATGCGACCCGCTTGGCGCCTCGCCGCCCCTGCTGCGCTGCTGCTCGCCGCCTGCCAGCCACAGGCCAGGCGCGCGCTGCTGCTCGACCTCGCGCTGTCCGAGCCCGCCCTCCTGAACAGCACCGTGCGACCGTGGCGCGCCGAAGGATACACGGTCGAGTACCGGCGCTTTTACCCGCACCTGGCCCGGGCGGACCTCGCGCGCTACCACGTGTTGCTCTTCCTGCTCGGCCGCGAGCCGGAGGCCCCGTCCGACGCGTTGACCGCCGGCGACCTGGCCCTCCTCACCGAGTGGGTGCTGCAGGGCGGCGTGGCGGTGATCGGCTACGACACCGACGGGGAAGGATACCTCGACCGCTGGACGGCGAACCGCTGGTTGGCCTTTCTCGGGACCGGGATCTCGATCGGCGACCGAGTGCTCGAAGACACGACTGCGCGTCTGCCGACCACGACGGGCCGGCCGCAGCCGTGGGCGGAGGCACGCCCCGTGGGCGACGAGCCGCTCGGCTCGGTGTACGACCCCTTTCCGCTGGATCGCAACGACGTCATCACCGTGCGCGATCCACACGCGCTGCTCGCCGTCACCACGCGGCACGCGTTCGTGCGCGCGCCGCGCACGCCGTCGCCCCGCCCGGCCGCGGGCATTGTGGCAGCCGCCCGCGTCGGGCAGGGCCTCGTGGTCGTGCTCAGCCGCTACGCGCTCGGCGCGCACGGGCCGCAGTTCCGGCCCACGACCAGTCCACTGCAGGCATTCGAGGCCCTCGAGCGCACGGAGGTGTTCCTGACGGCCCTGGCGCGCTGGACGCGCCGCCCCGCGGAGTGGGCACACATGCCGCCCGCCAATCGACTGGGGCTGCTCGCGCTGCAGCAGGCGCCCAGCCCGGTAGAGCTGGTGGCGCCGCCGCTCACGCCGCCCGCGGCCGTCGACACCGTCCTATTGCCCCTCGCCGCCGACCCCAAGTTCGACAGCGCCACCAACGCTCCCGATTGGCTGCGACAGCAGGGGATGCGCGCGCTGTGGGCGCCGCTGCTGCCGACGCGGGAAGGGCACCGGTTCATCCGATCGACCGCGTCGCTCGACTCGCTCGTGGCGCTGCTGGACGTGAGCGGGCTGAACCTGCTGGGGGGAGACGCAGATCCGGAGGCCATGGACTCGCTGCACACTCCCTGGGAGCTGCGGGATGCCGTGCGTCGCGCCTGGGCCGCCGCGGTCAGCCGCCTCGAGCCCACCAGCGTGGCGTGGATTCCCATGCTGGACTTCGAGCGCGTGCGTCGCGCGCCGGCCGACTCCTCGCGCGGCCCACGCGGCGAAGGGCTCGCCGCACCCTGCGCGCTCGACTCGACCCTGTGGGCGGAGGGCCTCCCCGTCGCGTACGGGGCGCTCGCCCGCCTCGCCGCCGACCAGCGCACGCTGGTGATCGCGCTGGGAATCGATTTGACCGGGTCGCGGGACTATTCCATGGGGCAGGAATTCTGCGATGCCGCGTGGCGGCGCGGGATCGCCGGCCTGAGACGCGTGAGTGGGGTCGAGCTGGATTCGCTTCCGTCCGGGGGCCGGTACGCGGCACTGCGCGATGCCGGTTTGTTGCCTCGTTACTACCGCACGCTCGAGGACGAAATCGCCACGCGGGCCGCCGCACTACGCGACCGGATTCTGCGGCAGCGGCGGGACTTGTACTTCGCGTTTCGCCTGTCCACGCCGCCGGCCGACTGGTTCACGCTCGGCCTGCTCCGCGGGTTCAGTCTGCCCGACCGCCCACTCCTGTTGTTCTCACCTGAGCCGCAGGCACGCGCAGTGATGACGCTGTATCGAGCGACGGGCCTGAACGTGGCGCACGCGGTGGCGCTGCCACCCGCGTCCCTCATGGCCCACGACTGGCTCAGCCTCAAGCGGCTCGCGTTCACTGAAAACGACGGCTTCTGGCTGGCCGCCGACGAGGTGCCGAGCCTCGGGAAGCGCGTGCCGGTCGACAGCGTGGGCCGATTGGTGCGGCGGCTGGCGCGGTAGCCTTGCCCCGACCCTTCGAGGGCCCGTAGCTTTGGTACCGGGAGGCGGTAGGGCGTGATGGTCGCGGCACGTCGGCTGGAGGGACGTGTCGAGGAAAGTCCGAGCTCCATAGGGCAGACTGCCAGGTAACCCCTGGGCGCCGTGAGGCGACGGAAGGGCCACAGAGAAGAGACCGCCCTGTATCCAAGGGTAAGGGTGAAACGGTGGGGTAAGAGCCCACCGCGCGCCTGGTAACAGGCGTGGCACGGTAACCCCCAGTCGGAGCAAGGCCAAGTAAGCAGCGAGACCCGGCCCGGGTCGCCCGAGCTGCGGGTAGGCCGCACGAGGTGGCTGGCGACAGCCATCCCAGAGAGATGACCATCTGTCCCGCTTCGGCGGGCAAACAGAACTCGGCTTATGGCTCTACCGCCCACCTCCTGGTGATGTCGTCTTCCAAGCCCTATCCGGCGCAATGGGAGCAGGTGGCGGACCTGCGGGTATTCCGCACGACCGCCGAGGAGTGGGAGAAGCTCAGCGGGTGGCGAGCCGACATGCGGAAGCGCGGGTGGAAGTTGCTGCGCGTCGCGAGCGAAGGGACCGAGATGGTCGCGGTGTTCGGTCGTACCAAGGAGGAGCGCCCGGCGCCATGAGGGGGGGGGCGTTGCTGCTCGTCGCCAGCGGTGCGTTCGTGGCCGCCTGTGCGGGGGCCGGGGGCGGGGGCGGGGGCGGGCGCGGGGTCACCACTGTGCCGCCACCCGCGACCCCGACTCCGACTACGCCTTCTGCTGCTGTGCCGCCGTCCCCGTCCCCGTCCCCGCCCCCGACGCACGGGTCCGATCCAATCCGCTACGGGCCGAGCGCGTTGCGCTACGTCGTGCACCGGCAGCTCCACATTCAGCAGACCCTGGGCGACCAGATTCAGGTGCAGAACCTGGGCGCGCGGGTCTTCGTCGCCCTGACGATCACCGGCCCGGCCGACAGCGTCGGCTACCCGACCACCTTCACCGTGGATTCGATCGTCGCCGACTCCGGCACGGCGCAGGTCATCGCGGACAACCTCACCAAGGTTCGCAAGCTGGTGTTGGCCGTGCGGGTGGTACGGCGGGGCGAATTCGTGAACGCCGTCGCGTCGGACAGCGCTCTGGCCCAATCGCAGTCCGTCGCGCAAGTGCTCGGCAACTTCCGGGACTTTCTGCCGCGGCTGCCGCTGGAGGGGCTCAAGGCCGGGGCCACCTGGACTGATACCGTGACCACTACCCAGAAGGGCAGCGATGCGGCGGCGTCACGGCGATCGATCGTCCACGCGACCGCGCTGGAGTGGCCCGCCGCGACCGGCGCGCCCAGCCTGCGCGTGGAGACCACGCAGACCTACGAGGTGACCGGGAGCGGCAAGAACACCGGTCAGCCGTACGAGCTGTCGGGCACGGGGAGCGCGAATGGGACTGCCTTCATCACCACCGACGGGCGCTATCTCGGGGGCGAAGCGCACGACTCCACTGCGTTCACGATCCGGCTGCCGATACAAGGCATGGCGGTACCGGTGATCCAGGTCGCCCAGACGACGATCGCGGTGCGGCCGTAGTGGGCGGACGGTGGTGGCTGGCCCTGCTGTTGCCGGTCTCGGTCGCGGCGCAAGTCGCACCCAATCGCTCCACGCTGTACTTGGAGCCGAGTGACGTCACCGACGCCCGGGCGTTGTGGGTGAACCCGGCCGGGCTGGGGCGGTTCGAGCAGGCGTCGCTGAACGCGGACGTGACGGTGGGCGATCCGGGCGCCGGCGGCCGGCTGCGCCAGTTCACGCTGGGCCTGAGCTCGCGCGGGCTGTCGTTCGGCTATCAACGCGACGTCTTCGGCGGCGGAACGCGGAGCCACACCTATCGGCTGGGATTCGCGGCAGGCCGGAACGGCTTCGCGGCCGGCCTCGTGGCGGCGCTGTATCGTGGCGGCAGCTCGAGCTCGGGATGGGACGCCGGCCTGCTGTACGACTGGACGCCGGCGGTGTCCGTCGCCGCCGTCGCGCAGAACGTGGGGCAACCGGTGGTCGGAGGCGTCACCCTTCCCGTGACGTACGTTCCCAGCGTCACCCTGCGACTCGCGAGCGCGCGTGCCAGCGGGGCCCTCTCCGCAGACAGCCGCCTCACATCGGACGGCGTCCAGGGCTACACGTTCAGCGCGCGGGGCAGTCTCGGGGACGAGAATCGCATCCCCGTCGGGCTGTTCGTGCGTCTCGACACCGATCGCTCCGCGCACCGCGCCGCGTTCGCGTTCGGCCTGTCGATCGGCTCGCGGGACGTTGCCGGCGTCGTGGCCACAACGCCGGGCGACACAAGCCGCGTGGACGCCCTCAGTCTGTACGGCGTGTCGACGCGCCGCTTCGTGGGCTCTCGCAGGATCAGGGGCTGAGCCGGACGGCCACCCGCGTCGAGTCGCCCCCGAGCAGCTGGCGCAAGCGGGGAGACATCGCGTAGACATCTCGAACGGAGAGCCGCTGGAACGCGGTATCCTCCTGATCTCGTGGCACCGAGAGAATCATCCGAAACACGGCGCCGTGCCGGGGATTGAGGCTGTACCGCACCCGCACGCTGTCCCGGGGATAGACCCGCAGGCGATGGGCCGTAACCACCGCCACGGTACGCCGCGCGACGAGCAGCAGCGTGGTGTCGTCCGCGCCGCGCGGCACGAAGACGTAGAGCGGCGCGTCGCCCACCGAGAGGGCCCCACGTCGCCGTAGCGCGCGGGTCAGCGTATCGGGGACCGGCGCGCTCACCGAGACGCGCGGCGGCGGCGCGAACAGCGCCAGCCCGATCACCACCACGCCCACCGCGACCGCCAGGCCCAGCAGCACGCGGGCCGCGCCGAGGGCGACTCCCTGGCCCGGGCGCACCGCGTCGCGCGCAGCGCCGGGCAGGGCGGCCACGAGCGCCTGACTCACTTGCTCGGCCGTTTGGTAACGGTCCGCGGGATCCTTCGCTAGCATGCGCTCGATCACGGCCGCGAGCGTCGCGGGGACATCGTTGCGCAAGCGCCGGATCGGCTCCGGCTCGGCGGTCGCCTGCTTCATGAGAACCGATTGCGCGGATTCGCCATCAAACGGCGGCGTGCCCGAGAGCATCTGGTACAGCACCACGCCGAGCGCGTAGATGTCCGAACGCTGGTCCACCCGCTCGCCGGTGGCCTGCTCGGGACTCATGTAGTGCGGCGTCCCGACCACCATGCCCTCGGTCGTGAGCTGGCTCGCCGACGCTTCCTGCGCCGCCTTGGCGATCCCGAAGTCGGTCACGAGCACGTGCCCCGAGCCGTCCACCAGCACGTTGTCCGGCTTCACGTCGCGGTGCACGATCCCGCGCGTGTGGGCGTAGCCGAGCGCGTCGGCGACCTGGCGCGCGATGCGGGCGGCGTCCACCACGGAGAGGCGTTGATGGCGCTCGAGCAGCTGGCGCACCGACGGGCCGTCCACGCAGCGCATCACGATGTACAGGACTTCATTCTTGTAGCCGCCGACCTTGTAGATCGGCACGATGTGGGGATGCTCGAGCTGCGCGCTGGTGCGCGCCTCGCGCACGAACCGCTCCGCCAGACCGGGGGAGGGCGTCAGGCCGAGATCGAGGACTTTCACGGCGACGTCGCGCTTCTGCGCGATGTCGCGCACGCGAAAGACGGCGGCAAAGCCGCCTTCGCCCAACAGATCACCGACGGTAAATTGCTTCCCGAGCGCTTTTTGGAGGCGGCGACGCAGTGTGTCGAGGTCGAGCGACATGACGGACGCGAAACCTAGGAACGGGCGCCGCTGGGCGCTAGGGACGCTGATGTTCGCCGCGGCGTGGCTGTTCGGCGCGTGGCCGCCACCGTTGTGGTGGCGCGATCACTGGCCGCGCGAGACGGCGATGATGAGAGAGATGGCGGTCGGGCGGTGGGGCGGTCAGGCGGTCAGGCCGACCGCCCTCAACGACATCTCGCCCGTGCTTCAGCGCATGGTCATCATCGGCGAGGACTCACGCTTCCGGACGCATCATGGGATCGATCCGGCGGAGATCGCCGATGCGCTGGGCGCGGAGCAGGGACGCGGATTGGGCGCCACGCTCGCCGCCGCGTGGCGGCACCGCGACAGACTGCGCGGCGCGAGCACGATCACCCAGCAGCTCGCCAAGAACCTCTACCTGTCCAGCTCGCGCAACCCGCTGCGCAAGATTAAGGAAGCGGCGACGGCCTTGCGCCTGGAGCTGGCGCTCCCGAAGGACCGGATCCTCGAGCTCTACCTGGACGTCGCGGAGTGGGGACCCGGCATCTGGGGCGTCGACGCGGCGAGCCGGGCGTACTTCGGCGTGCCCGCGTCCCGGCTCACCGAGGAGCAGGCGGCCGCGCTCGCGGCCACGCTGCCGCACCCGCGGACGTCGAACCCGACGTTCCGGCCCGAAGCGACCCTGGCGCGACGCGACCTGATCCTGGCGCGGTACCATGGAGTGGAGGTGTACATCCCGCCTGAAGAGGAAATCGACACGGTGTCGGTGCCGACGGTCAACTTGCCTCCGGCCGACTCCTTCTCGATCGAAGTCCCGTCTGTGCTGGACAGCCTGCACGACAGTCTTGCTGACACGACCGGAGACAGTACGCGGTACAGTATTCCCTAGTCGACGAGCCGCAGCGGCATGACCAGGGCGAGATAGCTGGCCGGGTCGTCCCAACCGACGGGCTCGACCGTGGCCGCACGCTCGGGCGCCTTGAAGGTGATCCGCACTTCGTCGGTGGGCATGTACTTGAGGATCTCGAGCAGATACGTCGCGTTGAACCCGATCTCGAGCGGCTCGCCTTCGTAGGTGACCGCGAGCTCGTCCTGGGCCTCGCCCAGGTCGGGGGTTTGCACCGAGAACTTGACCGCGCCTCCGGAAAACGCCAGCCGGATGCGGTGGGTCTGGTCGCTCGCCACCACGCTCATGCGGCGCAGCGCGGCCGCCATCGCCCCCTTGTCGACGGTGGCGAACTTGTCGTTCTCGCGCGGGATGACCTGCTCGTAGTTGGGGTAGGGCCCCTCGATCAGGCGCGAGAACACGAGCGTGGTGCCGGCGCGGAAACCGATGTGGTTGTCGCTGCGGGCGATCTCGAGGGCCTCGTCGGCCGCGAACAGCCGGCGAATCTGCTCGAGCGCCTTGGGGGGCACGATCAGGTCCGCCGTCGACCCGCCCTTCGCCGGCACGTCCATCTTGGCCAGGCGGTGACCGTTGGTGGCCACCATGCGCATGTGGTCGGGGCGGAGCTCCCACAACACGCCGTTCAGGATGGGGCGGCTCTCCTCGGTGGACGCCGCGAACGCGACGTGCCCGACCAGCTTGTGCACGACGCCCGCCGCGGCCTTCCAGGCCGCGTCGAACTTCACCGCGGGGAACGACGGGAATTCTTCCCGCGGCAGCCCCAGCAGCTTGAACTTGGAGCGACCGCACTCGATCGCGACGCGCGACTCTCCCGCCGCCGTGAAGCGCACCGGGCCGGAAGGAAGCTCCCGCGCGATATCCACGAGCTTTTTGGCGGGGAGGGTCACGGCGCCGTCGGCATCGACCTCGGCGGGCACCGTCGTGCTGACGGCGATATCGAGATCGGTGCCGGAGAGGCGCAACCCCTGCTTCGAAACCTCCACGAGCACGTTGGCGAGGACCGGCAGCGTGGTCTTGGCGGGAACCGCCGCGGCGACCGCGCTCAGCCCTTCCTGCAGCTGCTCCCGAGTGATCGTGAACTTCATCCGGTCCGTCGCCTGAGTGAATTGTGGAGTAAGAATCTACTACCTATATGCTATAGAACTACTAGTAGTACTAGTAGAGCACGGGGAAATGTTGGCGATCCGGCTAACTCCCACGGCGCGTGCTCCACGGGTCGCGCGGGCGGCTGTGGGCGCGATGTTGGGAGTGTTGGCAATCAGCTGCCTTTCCCACGATGCTGCGCGGCATCCACACCGGCCCACATCTCCCTTCCCACATGTTGGCTAGAGTGCGGACAACTCCTGACGCGCCATCTCGACCCGCTCTTTGAACGTCCGGTCGCGCACCATCTGCCGCTCCACCTTGTCCACGGAATGAATGACGGTCGAGTGGTCCCGGCCGCCGAACGCCTGCCCGATCTCCACCAGCTGCATGCCCAGCATGTCCCGGGCGAGATACATCGCCACCTGGCGCGGGATCGTGAGCGTCTTGGTCCGGGCCTTGGAGCGCAGGCCCTCGGGCGTCACGCCCCAGCGGCGCGCCACGACTTCCTGGACGCGATCGATGCTGGGCGTCGGCTGACCGCCGTAGGCGGCCGCCTCTTCTCCCTGGCGGATCTTGTCCGACAGCGCCTCGCGCGCGAGCTCGATGGTGACCTCGCGGTTCTTGAGCGACGCGAACAGCAGCAGCTTGATGATGCAGCCCTCGAGCTCGCGCACACTCGATCGGATGTGCTCGGCGATGAAGCGGAGCACGTCGTCGGGAATGGTGAGCTCGAGGTGGTCCTGCTCGGCCTTCTTGCGCAGGATCGCGATGCGGTGCTCCAGGTCCGGATGGCCGATGTCGGCCACGAGCCCCCACTCGAAGCGCGAGATGAGCCGGTCTTCGAGCCCCGGGATCTCCTTCGGGGGACGGTCCGACGTGAGCACGATCTGCTTGTGCCCCTCGAACAGCGCGTTGAACGTATGGAAGAACTCTTCCTGCGTCATTTCCTTGCCTTCGAGGAAATGCACATCGTCGACGAGGAAGAGGTCCACATCGTTGCGGTACCGACGCCGGAACTCGGACATCGTCCGCGCGTGGATCGATTCGATCACTTCGTTGATGAACTGTTCGGCGCCGAAGTAGTGCACCCGCGTCGCCGGGTACTTCACCAACACCGCGTGAGCCACCGCCTGCATCAGGTGGGTCTTGCCGAGCCCCGTCGCGCCGTAGATGAACAGCGGGTTGTACGTCTTGCCGGGCGCTTCAGCGACCGCGTGCGCGGCGGCCGCGGCCAGCTCGTTCGACTTCCCGATGACGAACGTCTGGAACGTGTACCGCTCGTTGAGCGGCGTCGTGAGCACGCCGGTCTTGTCGAGCGTCGCGGTCTCGCGTGGCGCCACGAAAAAATCCATCTGCGGGCGCTGCTGGCGATCTTCCTGCACGCGGAACACCACGGCCGTGGGACGCCCGAACACGCGCTCGGCGGCGCGCGCCAGCACACTCGCGTGCTTCGACTCGTTCCACTCGACGGCGAACTGATCCGGAGCACCGACGATCAACCGACCATCGTCCAATGCGATCGGCTCCGCCGGCTCGAGCCACGTGCGCACTGTCGCGTCGGGAAGTTCACGTCGTGCCTCGGCGAGGAGGCGTTGCCAGGCTTCTTTGGTCGACTGCTCCATCCGCGATTGACGAAAGGTGGGACGTCCAGCAAGGGCGGCCCGAAACTACGGGCCGCATGTGGAAAAGTCAACCTTGACCGCCGCTGTGACGACGGTGTACGTTTCCCGGCCTTCCGAGAGGGAATGTATGGGTCCGACGTATCGCCCGCGCAATCGGCGGCGCATCAACAAGCACGGATTCCGCGCGCGCATGAAGGATGTGTGGGGCCGCGCGGTCCTGTCCCGCCGGCGGAAGAAGGGGCGCAAGCGCCTCAC